>NZ_BQXK01000007.1:0-274405 GCF_030158995.1 Acidovorax sp. SUPP2825
CCTGATGACCATAGCAAGTTGGTCCCACTCCTTCCCATCCCGAACAGGACAGTGAAACGACTTTGCGCCGATGATAGTGCGGGTTCCCGTGTGAAAGTAGGTCATCGTCAGGCTCTTACAGCCCAAAGCGCCCCGACATCCAACGATGTCGGGGCGCTTTGCTTTGGAGAATGAAAATCTCTCCTGCAAATCTTCGCTAAACGCAGCCTGCTTGGTTGAACCAGTCTGAAGTCAGGTACGCCCTGTGCCTCCTGCCCAAGCCTGACAACGCATTGCAGGCTTCAATGCGGCGCTATTCGTCGGCCCCAAGCATTCAACGGACCACGCGACCACGCTGCCATTCCGATCAGCTTGGCCTTGATCCAGGCCAGCTCAATCCGCTCCAGGCCAGCGAATACGATACGATTGACGTTACGTCAACGTCAGCGAGCCCCCTCCCCACCACCGCAGCCGCTGACAGGGATGGATCTCCACTCCACGAGTCTCCCCCACCTCCTATGGCCACCACCACCTACACCATCAGCGACCTCGCCAAAGAGTTCGACCTCACCACCCGCGCTATGCGCTTCTATGAAGACATGGGCCTTCTCCAACCCCAACGCACCGGACCCGGCGCCCGTACTCGCATCTACACCGCTCGCGATCGCACTCGGTTGCGGCTTACCTTGCGGGCAAAACGCCTGGGGCTTTCGCTGACCGAGGCGAAGGAAATCATCGATCTCTACGACAGTCCCAGGGACACCGGTGTACAGCTCCGTAAATTCCTGGACGTGCTGGCGGACCACCGCAAGCAACTGGAAGCCCAGATGGCCGATCTTCAGGCGAATCTGGAGGAGGTGCGGGAGCATGAAAAGGAAGCGCGTGCACTGCTCCTCAAGGCAGAAAAGAAGAAATAGGCCATAATTGACGTTTACGTAAACGTAACTCAGCCAAGCCATGCCGATCACGTTGTCTGACCTTGCCCACCCCGATCATGTGCAACGCGTTTCCCAGAGTTTTGCGCTACAGGGCGCGATGCACACTTTGGGAGCGCATCTGGGGCGCATCGCCCCGGGCGAGGTGGACATCGAACTGGATTGGGCCCCGTCGCTGACGCAGCAGCATGGGTTTTTGCATGCGGGAATGGTGTCCGCCGCGCTGGATTCCGCCTGCGGATACGCGGCCTTCACCTTGATGCCCGACGAGGCAGCGGTGTTGACGATCGAATTCAAGATCAACCTGCTAGCGCCGGCGCGCGGGCCCCGTTTTCGCATGGAAGGCCGTGTCATCAAGCCGGGCCGGACCATCACGGTGTGCGAGGGCCGCGCCTACGGTATTGACGGCAGCCAGGAAAAACTCATCGCTACCATGGGCTGCACGCTCATGTCCGTGATCGGGCGCGATGGTGTTGCCGGCTGAACTTCTTCTTCACTGATTCCAAGAACAGGAGACTTCCATGACCCTCGCCAGCCTTCCCGGCCTGAATTTCCAACTGGGTGAAGACATCGACGCGTTGCGCGATGCCGTGCGCGATTTCGCGCAAGCCGAGATCGCACCGCGTGCGGCGGAGATCGATCGCACCAACCAATTTCCCATGGACCTCTGGCGCAAGATGGGCGAGTTGGGCGTGCTCGGCATCACCGTGCCGGAGGCGTACGGAGGTGCGCACATGGGGTATCTCGCGCACATGGTGGCGATGGAGGAAATTTCCCGGGCCAGCGCATCGGTGGGCCTGTCCTATGGCGCCCACAGCAACCTGTGCGTGAACCAGATCAACCGCAACGGCTCCGAAGAGCAAAAGCGCAAATACCTGCCCGGCCTGATCAGTGGCGAGCACGTGGGCGCGCTGGCCATGAGCGAACCGGGTGCCGGCTCCGATGTGATCAGCATGAAGCTCAAAGCCGAAGACAAAGGCGGCTACTACCTGCTCAACGGTACCAAGATGTGGATCACCAACGGCCCGGACGCCGACACGCTGGTGGTCTACGCCAAGACGGAGCCCGAACTGGGCGCGCGCGGCGTCACGGCTTTTCTGATCGAAAAGGGAATGACGGGCTTCAGCATTGCGCAAAAGCTCGACAAGCTCGGCATGCGGGGAAGCCATACAGGCGAGTTGGTGTTCGAGAACGTCGAAGTGTCGGCGAGCCAGGTCCTGGGCACCGTCAACGGTGGTGCCAAAGTTCTCATGAGCGGGCTCGATTACGAACGCGCGGTGCTGACCGGCGGGCCGCTGGGGATCATGCAGTCGGTCATGGACAACGTGGTTCCCTACATCCACGACCGCAAGCAGTTCGGCCAGAGCATCGGCGAATTCCAGCTGATCCAGGGCAAGGTGGCCGACATGTACACGGTGCTGCAGGCCGGCCGCTCTTTTGCCTACACGGTGGCGAAGAACCTCGACATGCTGGGCACCGACCATGTGCGCCAAGTGCGCAAGGACTGCGCTTCCGTCATTCTGTGGTGCGCCGAAAAGGCCACCTGGATGGCCGGCGAGGGTGTTCAGATTTTCGGCGGAAACGGTTACATCAACGAATACCCCTTGGGCCGCCTCTGGAGAGATGCAAAACTCTACGAGATCGGCGCCGGCACCAGCGAAATTCGCCGTATGCTAATCGGCCGCGAATTGTTCGCGGAAACATACTGATTTGTTGAACAATATTCGAAAGAACTGACATGGCCGTTCCCGACATCGAACAACTTTTTGTCCACAACCGTTCGTGGGCTGCCCAGATGGAGCGGGAACGTCCCGGGTTTTTCACTGGCCTCATGGCGCAGCAGAAGCCCAAGTACATGTGGGTCGGCTGTTCCGACAGCCGCGTGCCGGCCAATCAGATTACCGGATTGGAGCCCGGCGAGGTGTTCGTGCACCGCAACGTGGCCAACGTGGTGGTGCCCACCGACCTGAACTGTCTCTCCACCATCCAGTACGCGGTCGACCAACTGCGCGTCGAACACCTGATGGTGGTCGGCCATTACGGATGCGGCGGCGTGCTGGCCGCGCTGCAGGATGTGCGCGTGGGCCTGGCGGACAACTGGATCCGCCACGTGAAGGATGTGCGTGACCGCCACCGCGAGCTCATCGCCGCGACGCCGCAGGCGTGGCGCCACGACGTGCTGTGCGAACTCAACGCCATCGAGCAGGTGATGAACGTCGCACAGACCACTGTGATGCTCGACGCCTGGGCGAGCGGCCAGAACGTCACCCTGCACGCCTGGTGCTACGGCCTCAAGGACGGGTTGATCAAGAACCTGAACCTGGAGGTCTCTGGTACCGAAGGCCTCGACGCGCTCTACCAGGCAGCCGTTGCCGGCATTGCAGGCACCCGCCGCGAGTAAGCTCGTTCTCCTTCGCAGGACGCGGCCCATGTTTCCCCAGCGACTGGACTCCCCCCACGCCTACGCGATCGCCAAGGCGATGATGGATGGCTTCAACCGCCACTATCAGCTGTTCCGCACGGAGTCCGCGCGCGCCAAGCACCGTTTCGAGACGGCCGACTGGCACGGGCAGCAGCGGGCCCAGCGCGAGCGGATCGAGTTCTACGATCTGCGCGTGAAGGAATGCGTGCGGCGGCTGGACAAGGAGTTCAACGCGGGCGAGCAGCCCATGGACGTGTGGCACCAGGTCAAACTGCACTACATCGGCCTGCTCGTGGACCACCACCAGCCCGAGCTGGCCGAGACGTTTTTCAACTCGGTCACGACGAAGATCCTGCACCGCACGCATTTCCACAACGACTTCATCTTCGTGCGGCCCGCCGTGAGCACGGAGTACATCGAAAACGAAGAGCCGGCCGCCCGGCCGACGTATCGTGCCTATTACCCGTCGCCGGACACACTGCACGAGACGTTGGTCCGCATCGTGGACAACTTCCAGCTGCAGCGCGAGTTCGAAGACCTGGACCGCGATACCCGCCATGTGCTGGCCGCCCTCCAGCAGCGCCTGGGACCGCACACCAAGCTGCGCGCCAATTTCCAGGTGCAGGTGCTGTCGGGCCTGTTCTATCGCAACAAGGGTGCCTACCTGGTGGGCAAGGTGATCAACGGCTTCAACGAACTGGCGTTCGCCCTGCCCATCCTGCACGGCAGCGCGGGCCGCCTGGTGATCGATGCAGCCCTGTTCGGCGAGGACGACCTGCAGATGCTGTTCAGCTTCGCGCGGGCGTATTTCATGGTGGACATGGAAATCCCGAGCGCCTACGTGCAGTTCCTGCGCAGCCTGATGCCGCGCAAGCCCCGGGCCGAGCTGTACAACGCGCTGGGATTGGCCAAGCAGGGCAAGACGCTGTTCTACCGCGATTTCCTGCACCACCTGCGCTATTCCAGCGACCGCTTTCGCATCGCGCCGGGTATCAAGGGCATGGTGATGCTGGTGTTCGACCTGCCCAGCTTTCCGTTCGTGTTCAAGCTCATCAAGGACTACTACCCGCCACCGAAGGACACGACGCGCGAGCAGATCAAGTCCAAATACCTGCTGGTCAAGCAGCACGACCGCGTGGGGCGCATGGCCGATACGCTGGAGTACAGCGAGGTGGCCTTTCCACGCGAGCGATTCGAAGACGGGCTGATCGCCGAGATCGAGAAATTCGCCCCGAGCCAGCTGGAGATCAGCGACCGCGACGGCGACGGCCAGACCGAAGTCATCATCAAGCACCTGTACATCGAGCGGCGGATGATTCCGCTCAACATCTACCTGCAGGAGGCTTTCGATGCCGGCCTGCACGATGCGCGCGCGCGTCAGCAGATGGAGCGCAGCGTGGTCGAGTACGGCAACGCGATCAAGGACCTGGTGGCCGCCAACATCTTTCCCGGCGACATGCTGTGGAAGAATTTCGGCGTCACGCGCAACGGCAAGGTCGTGTTCTACGACTACGACGAGATCGAATACCTCACCGATTGCCAGTTCCGCCGCGTGCCCGCGGCGCGCAACGAAGAGGACGAGATGAGCGGCGAGGTCTGGTACGCCGTGGGGCCGCGCGACGTGTTCCCGGAAACCTTCGCCCCCTTTCTGCTCGGCAACGACGCGGTGCGCGATGTGTTCATGCGCCACCACGCCGACCTGCTGGACGCGGACTTCTGGCAGTCGCACAAGGAGCGCATCCAGGCGGGCCATGTGTACGACGTCTTTCCCTATGACAGCGAACGGCGGTTCTCGTCCAGGACTGCGCCGCCTTCCTGAGCGCCGCCGCGGCCGCACCCTGGCCGTTTCCTTTCGGCTTTTCCACCCTTCCCCTCTTTTTGCAGCAGGAGCAACAGCATGAGCAGTGATTCCATCGTCATCGTCGGTGCCGCACGCACCCCCATGGGCGCCTTCCAGGGCGATTTCTCCAGCCTGGCCGCGCACGACCTGGGCGGCGTGGCCATCCGCGCCGCCGTCGAGCGCGCGGGTATCGCGCCGGAGTCGGTCGAAGAGGTGCTGTTCGGCAATTGCCTGATGGCCGGCCAGGGCCAGGCGCCCGCGCGCCAGGCAGGCTTCAAGGGCGGGCTGCCGCAGAGCGCCGGCGCCGTGACGCTGAGCAAGATGTGCGGCTCGGGCATGAAGGCCGCGATGTTCGCGCACGACCTGCTGCTGGCCGGTACGCACGATGTGATCGTCGCCGGCGGCATGGAGAGCATGACCAACGCGCCCTACCTGTTGCAAAAGGGCCGCGGCGGCTACCGCCTGGGCCATGACCGCATCTTCGATCACATGATGCTCGACGGCCTGGAGGACGCCTATGAGCCCGGCCGCTCGATGGGCACCTTCGGCGAGGATTGCGCCGCCAAGTACCAGTTCACGCGCGAGCAGCAGGATGCCTTCGCCGTGGCCAGCGTGCAGCGCGCCAAGGCGGCCAGCGATTCCGGTGCGTTCGCCGACGAGATCGCGCCGGTCACGGTCAAGACCCGCGCGGGCGAGACCGTGGTGTCGGTGGACGAAGGCCCGGGCAAGGTCAAGCTGGACAAGATTCCCCAGCTCAAGCCCGCGTTCAAGAAGGACGGCACCATCACCGCCGCCTCCAGCTCCAGCATCAACGACGGCGCGGCCGCGCTCGTGATGATGCGCGAGTCCACCGCCCTCAAGCTCGGCCGCCAGCCCATCGCCCGCATCGTGGCCCATGCCATGCACGCGCAGGCCCCGGAATGGTTCACCACCGCCCCGGTCGGCGCCACCCAGAAAGCCCTGAACAAGGCCGGCTGGAGCGTGCTGGACGTGGACCTGTGGGAAGTGAACGAGGCCTTTGCCGTCGTGCCCATGGCGCTCATGAAGGAGCTGAACGTGTCGCACGATATCGTCAACGTGAACGGCGGCGCCTGCGCCCTGGGCCACCCCATCGGTGCCAGCGGTGCCCGCATCATGGTCACGCTGATCCATGCGCTGAAGGCGCGCGGCAAGAAGCGCGGCCTGGCCACGCTGTGCATCGGCGGGGGCGAAGGCACGGCCGTCGCGCTGGAGCTGATCTGATCTGATCTGATCTGATCTGATCGAGGTCCGTGATGTTTTGCTATTAAATATATAGCAATACGCCCTAGAATTGATTGCGGTGGAAGCCGATTGGATACAAGGATTCAGGCAGTGACCCAGACCGTTCTCGTCATCGGCGCATCGCGCGGCATCGGACTCGAATTCGTGCGGCAGTACCGCGAGGCCGGTTGGCGCGTGATCGCCACCGTGCGCGACGACGCCGGCCGCGAGCGCGTGCAGTCCCTGGGGGCCGAGCCGATGCGCGTGGATGTGGCCGACCCGGCCAGCGTCAGCGGCCTGGCCTGGCATCTGGACGGCGAAAAGCTCGACGTGGGGCTGTACGTGGCGGGCGTGATCCGCCGGCCCTCGGCGCTCACCCCGCCCACGCGCGAGGATTTCGATGCCGTCATGCGCACCAACGTGCTCGGCGCCATGCAGGCGCTGCCGCAGGTCGCGCCCCACGTGGCGATGGCGGGCGGCACCCTGGCGTTCCTGTCGTCCACCATGTCGCTCATCGGCAGCGTGCCGGGCAGCGATTCGTGGCTGTACCGCACGAGCAAGGCCGCGCTCAACATGGCGGTGGCCGCGGCGCAGCACGACTATCCGGGGGCCACGCTCATCACGCTCGACCCGGGCTGGGTGCAGACCGACATGGGCGGTGAGGGCGCGGCGCTCACGCCCGAGGCGAGCGTGCGCGGTATGCGCGCGGTGCTGGCGGGCGTCACCCCGGCCGACCGGGGCCGGCTGCTGCACCACGACGGCCGCCGGGCCGCGCACTGGTGAGCGCCGCAGCGCTGGACGCCCCGCGCGGGGCGGCGGTGATCGCGCCGACCGCGCATGGCGCGAACCATTTCAACCTGCTGCGCCTGGCTGCGGCGATCGCCGTGCTGCTGTCGCATGGCGAGTTCCTCTACCGCCTGAGCATGCCCGTGCCCTTCGCCGGACACAGCCTGGGCTCGCTGGCGGTGTACTGCTTTTTCTTCATCAGCGGCTACCTCGTGTGCCAGAGCTGGGAGCGCGAGCCGGACATCGGCGTGTTCTGGGCCAAGCGCGTGGCGCGGATCTTTCCCGGGCTGGTGGTGGCGACCGCGTTCGCTGTGTTCGTGCTGGGCTGGGCCATGACGCAGCTGCCCACGGCGCAGTACTGGTCCGATGCCCGCACGTGGATCCATTTCCTCAACAACGCCGTGGGGCTGGCCGTCATGCAGGTGCTGCCGGGCGTGTTCGAGAACAACCCTTTCGCCCGGTCGGTGAACGGCTCGCTGTGGACGATTCGCTACGAGCTGCTGATGTACCTGCTGCTGTCGATGGCGGGCGTGGCGGGGTGGACGCGGCGGCGCTGGGTGTATCCCGTGGCTGCGCTGCTCATGGCGGTGTCCTGGCAGTGGGCGCGGGTGGCCGGCTGGGACGCCTGGGTCGATGCCGGGCCGCGGTGGCTCACGGCGCTCTTCCACCTGTTCCACTGGGCCGAGGTGTCCGGGTTCGGCGTGGCGTTCCTGCTCGGCTGCACCTTCGCGGCCTACCGCGTGCGCAGCGGCCTGTGGCTGCTGGCGGTGGCCGTGCTGGGCGGCGCCTTGGCTTGGTTCACGCCGCAGGCGTGGAGCGTGCAGATCGGCGTGTGGGCCCTGGTGGCGGCCGGCATCTTCTGGGCCGCGCACGTGGGCGGTGGCCGCTCAGGCGGCTGGCTGCGCGAGGACCTGTCCTATGGCGTCTACATCTACGCCTTCCCGATCCAGCAGGCCGTGACGGAAATCAGCCTCAAACGCGGCTGGAGCCTGGCGGTGTGCATCGCGGTGTCGCTTGCGCTCACGCTGGCCATGGCCGCGTTCTCGTGGTTCTGCATCGAAAAGCCGGGCGTTCGCCACGGCCGCCGCTGGGTCGGTTGGCTGTCGCGCCGGCGCAGCCCGAGCGCGCAGGGCGCGGCGGTCTGACCGCACCGCGCCGGCGTGCCGCCCCTCGGATGCCGTTCCCCTTTTTCCATGCCCCATTCGGCCCCTTCTTTCGACGACGGAGACAAAAAGCATGCTGTTGAACCAAGACCAGGAAATGATCCGCGACGCGGTGCGCGATTTCGCCCAGCGCGAACTGTGGCCGCACGCCGCCCGCTGGGACCGCGAGCACCACTTTCCCCGCGAGGCCCACCAGGGCCTGGCCGCGCTGGGCGCCTACGGCATCTGCGTGCCTGAAGAGGACGGCGGCGCGGGGCTCGACTACCTGACGCTCGCGCTGGTGCTGGAGGAGATCGCGGCCGGCGACGGCGGTACCAGCACGGCCATCAGCGTGACCAACTGCCCGGTGAACGCCATCCTCATGCGCTACGGCAACGCCGCGCAGAAGAAGGCCTGGCTCGCGCCGCTGGCGCAGGGCCGGATGCTGGGCGCGTTCTGCCTGACCGAGCCGCACGTGGGCTCGGACGCATCGGCCCTGCGCACGACGGCGGTGAAGGACGGCGACGGCTACGTGATCAACGGCGTCAAGCAGTTCATCACCAGCGGCAAGAACGGCCACGTGGCCATCGTCATCGCGGTCACCGACAAGGGCGCGGGCAAGAAGGGCATGAGCGCCTTTCTGGTGCCCACCGACTCGCCGGGCTATACCGTCGCGCGGCTGGAGGACAAGCTCGGCCAGCACAGCAGCGACACGGCACAGATCCAGTTCGACCAATGCCGCGTGCCGGCCGAGAACCTGATCGGTGCGGAGGGCGAGGGCTACAAGATCGCGCTCGGCGCGCTGGAGGGCGGGCGCATCGGCATCGCCGCGCAGAGCGTGGGCATGGCACGCAGCGCCTTCGAGGCCGCACTGGCGTATTCGAAGGAGCGCGAGAGCTTCGGCACGCCCATCTTCAACCACCAGGCGGTGGGCTTTCGGCTGGCCGACTGCGCCACGCAGATCGAGGCCGCGCGCCAGCTCATCTGGCACGCGGCGGCGCTGCGCGATGCCGGCCGGCCGTGCCTGAAAGAGGCCGCCATGGCCAAGCTCTTCGCCAGCGAAATGGCCGAGCGCGTGTGCAGCGCGGCGATCCAGACGCTGGGCGGCTACGGCGTGGTGAACGACTTCCCCGTGGAGCGCATCTACCGCGATGTGCGCGTGTGCCAGATCTACGAAGGCACGAGCGACGTGCAGAAGATCATCATCCAGCGCGCGCTGGCCTGAGTTGGATGGCGCGGTGGTGGTGCGTTGGTGCGGCCATCCTCGCATGGGCTGACCGCGCCATCAGGCGCGGTTGATGGATTTCCGGTGCTGTGAGGGGCGAGTGGTCCGGGCGTGCTGTTCCTTCAAAGTCTAGAAGGACGGCCTGCATTTTTCGCTGGTTTGCCCAGTGCTTCGCCATGATGGGTTGGCGCGCGCGCAGATATCGGATGCTCCGAGACGCCGGCAGGTCTTGGCGGCAGAAAGAGAGCCATGTTGCCGGAGAACTCATTTCGGATAGATCGAAACCCCGGCCTGGGATCGCAGCGCATTCACACCGACGTGGAGCCATCCCGGTCGGCATCGCCCTCTCCGTCAGTGCTTAATGCACCAGCCGGGCTGCGCAGCGCTGCCAGGCGCCCACCGGGCACCCAAGAGCATGGCTCTCCCGTGCGCAGCCCGTTGCCACAGTCGCTGTTAGGCAAGGCGCAGGCAAGCACCAAGGCGTCTGTCGCAGCATCGGCGTTGCCTCTGCCTGCGGTGGTACGCCATACGCCCTTCGTCCCGCCACACGCCGGAATTCATGGCGCGTCTGATCCCCTGCAGCGCGCGGCAAGCGCCCCGCGATCCGCGCGTGTGCCCCGAACGACACTGGGGCAATTGCTGGCTCAGGAGCGCCGGGAGGAGGCCGAGCAGGCGCGATTGGCACTGTTCAATGCCGGTGGAGCACTGAAGCGGTTGAAGGACCGCGCGGCCAGGATGCATCCGTCCACGATGGACCAGCGATGGCACGCCATCTTGAATGGAAAGCCCAAACCCATGGAGGGGAAACGCAAAGAGGCGTTCGAGGATCTGATCTGGGCAGACGTCGTGGCGCTTGGCGAGGCTGGTGATATCGAAAACTCACGCGCGATCGACGAGATGATCAACGCGTTGAAAAATGGCACCGCTGGCCCTTCCATCCTGGAGCGAGACCGGCAGATGCTGTTGGAAGTGCTTGAGGGATGGGCCGTCAACTGCCGATACGATGAACTGAACCTGAAAATCACTCCCTATACGCGGCTGACCTTTACCGACGACCAGGTTCTTGAAAAGCCCGAGAAGCTGGGATCGGGAAAGTTCAACACGGTGTTTTCGGTCAAGCTGACGGGCCCGGATGGCGTTCCGATCGACGCCATTTTCAAGCCGCTCAGCACGGTGGAGCGTGGATGGGTGGCCATGGAAACCGGTATTCCCCCTGACGATCCACAGATCGCAATGCGCAACGTGGCCACGGTGGCCTATGTGAGAAAGCTCGGCATGCGCGTGGTTGCCGATACACGCGTCGCGTTGATCGATACCGGACAAGGCCGTCAACTGGGTATGGTGATGGAGCGGGCCCGCGGCAAGTCGGCCGCCGACACTGATCCAAAACTTTTCAGGCAAGCGAACGTATGTGCGGAAGTGACCAAGTTGCAGTTACTGGATCACCTCACAGGGCAAGGCGATCGCCATGCCGGCAACTATTTCATCAACCTCGAACCGGACGGGCGTGCCAAGGTGATGGGGATCGATAACGATCAATGCTTCGGACACAAAATGACGGACCCGGCCGGAATCGAAAGAATCCGGAATGATCCCTCGCGTAAAGGGTTCCGCGGGACGGGGCTGCCTCCGGTGGTGGATACCGAAATGGAGCGATCGATTGGCGCGCTCACTGAAACCGACATCCGTTCGATGCTGGGAGACAAGTTGAGTGAGGCCGAGATCGACGCGGCGGTCCAGCGGCACGAAGGCGTCAAGCAGCATATTGCGCAACTGCGTTCCACCAACCGCGTGATCGATCCGGCCGAGTGGGGCGATGCGGGCGTGCAGCAACTCCTGAACAGCCAAAACAGCTACGTGGGGCGCGAGCGTGACCATGCGCTGTCGATCACCACCTGGTGAGGCATTGATCGCCAACGCATGGCCATCGAATTGCCAGTGGCTCATTGCCAATCGCTCTTCGTTTTTTCGCCTTTCGGCCGTGGGCTTCGCAGCAGCGTGCAGGCCCGTGTTGTTGTCCGGCATAGTCGCTCGGGCCGAACCATTCTGGCGGCAGAAAGAAAGCCATGTTGTCGGATATCGCTTCCCGGCTTGCCCGAGGCCTTATACACAATAAGCCCCGCACCTCCGCCGATGTACCGAAGCCTCCTGAGACGCCTTCGCCCCTCGCTTCGGAAAGTCCTGCGGGACTCCGGCATGCGCCCAAACGGCCCCAAGGATCGTTGGAGCAACTCTCACCCCTTCGCAGCCCGTTGCCCTCCCTGAACAGGCAGCCCAGCATTCGACTGCAAAGTGAGATTCAAGAGTTGTCTTCTGGCGCCAATCCATCGCAAGGGCCGGATGCGGCTCCGCCATCGCAGAAGGTTGGCCGTCCGAGACTGGGCGAACTTTTGAAGCAGGAGCTTCGGCAGGAAAAAATCGAGCAAGCCGAAAAGGCCGAGCAAGACCGTCAGCAACGGCGTGCCGCGCTGGAGCAACTGGTGCATTCGGCGCTGCCCGACGGGGGACAGGCCATGAAACGGCTCAAGGAGCGCGCAGTCAGAAAGCACCCGAAGACGGCGGCTCAGATATGGCATTCGGTCCAGACCGGAATGCCCAAAACCATGAAAGACCAGCGCAGGTCGGCTTTCGAAACGTTGGTGCGCGCTGATCTGCGGGCGCTGGCATCCACTGGCCAGATCGCACCCAGGGCTGCGGTCGACCAATTGACCGAGGCGCTCGGCGAAGGCATCTTCGGCCAAGGCATCCTCAAAAGGGATCGAGCGCTTTTGCTGGAAATATTGGGTGACCTGTCCTTGGAAGGTCTCTACCGGCGGTGGAATCTGGCAATGACAGACGACACCAAGCCTGCCTTTACCGACGCAGACCTTCTGCAAGTGCCTAAACCGTTCGGCGCTGGAAAATCCACACACGTCTATGAAGTCAAGCTCAAGGAAACCGACGGCGCGGTGCTGAATGCCCTCTTCAAGCCGATTCCGAGGGAGGATTGGTCTTATGCCGGTTGGGCGACCGGCATTCCGAGATATGACCCTCAGACCGTGATGCGCAATCTCGCCACCGTCGATTACGCCAGGAAGCTCGGATTTCATGTGATCCCGGATACCCGCGTGGCACTGATCGACGTCGATAAAAAACCGTTTGATCCCTCCTTGGGCCTGCTCATGGAGCTGGCCCCTGGCGAACCGGCCGAGCGCACGCCTGCGAGCGTTTTGGCCCGGGCAGATGTTCGCGCGGAAGTGACCAAGCTCCAGCTGCTCGACCACCTGACGGGGGAGGGGGACCGCCATGGTTTCAATTACTTCATCCATATCGACGCGGACGATCGGCCCACGGTCATGGGCATCGACAACGACCAGTGTTTTGGCGAGATGTTGACCGATCCCGACGGTGCCCGATACGCCGATGACTCGCAGCACAGGCTCTTGGAGGGAGTCGGGCTGCCTCCCGTGGTGGATACCGACATGGAGCGCGCTATTGAGGCGATGACGGAGGACGACATCCATTCCATGCTCGGCAACAAATTGAACACCGCGGAAATTGCCGCCGCGCTTCAGCGGTACCGAGGCTTGAAAGCGCACATCGTTCAGTTGCGGGAGCAGAACTGGGTCATCGATCCGAAAGATTGGGAGACGCCGCAGGTGCAGGCGCTCATGACCCCTCAGAACAGCTACCTGGCACGCGATCTTCAACGAGTGGCAGGTGCTTGAGCCACGGGGCTCTGCGGCGGAAGGTCATGACATTTCGCATGCCGACCCCGTGCTTCGCTGCAATGGGTTCGTCCGGTGTCCTTGGCCGACACACTCATTTGCACCGTTCCCTTTGACGGCAGAGAGAGAGTCGTTTTGCTGGATCACCTGTTTCGGACCGCTCGCAGTTCCGTGCCCAATGCGCCGCGCGTCGAGTCTGGCGGCGTGCCTCCCGCGCGTACGCCGCATACTCCGGTGGCGCTGAAGGGGCCTGAAGGTCTCATGGGCGCACCAAAGCGACTGCAGGGCGCTGGTGAGCAGTCTTCCCCCGTGCGCAGTCCGTTGCCACCGTCTGCACTGAACCGCCTACCGGTCATCGACCGCTCGCAGACAGAGATCCAGCCCCATGTCTCCGACGGCCATGCCTCGCCGACGCACGAGACCTCGCCTTCTCAGCCGGTACGACGCCAGACGCTGCGCCAACTGCTGGACGAGGCCCTGCGAGAAGAAAAGGCCGAGAAGGCGGAGCAGGCCCGGCAAGCCAAACAGGCTCGCCGCGCTGCGCTGGCGCAATGGGTGCACTCGGCATTGCCGGATGGCGGTCAGGCCATGAAACGATTGAAGGCGCGCGCGGCCAGGGAGCACCCGGCCACTTTGGCCGACAGGTTGCTTTTGATCCGCCATGGAACCCCCAAACCGATGGAAGGCCCCCGGAAAACGGCGTTCGAGGCGCTGGTGCGTGACGACCTGTGGGCGATGGCCATGGCTGGTGGGGTCGATCCTTTGGTGGCGGTCGACAAGATGGCCGAGGCTTTGGAAGAGGGGATACTTGGCCAAGGCATGTTGAAGAGCGACCTTGAATTGCTGACGCAAGTGCTGGACGACTTGGCCATCGACCGGTTGTACACGCGGCTGAACCTGAAAATGACGGACGACACCATGCCCGCGTTCACCAACGCGCAGGTGCTGGAGGCGCCTGTGGAGTTGGAGGCGGGGAAAATCAACAAGGTTTACGCAGTCAAGCTTGAGAACACTGATGGCTCTGAACTGGATGCCGTTTTCAAGCCGCTGAACCCCGAAGTGCCCAGCGTGGAGGAGTGGAGTGCGGCTGCCAGACTGGCGGGCATATCGAGAGAAGATCCGCAGACGGCGATGCGCAACCTTGCAACCGTCGCCTACGCGAAGATGATTGGTTTTCACGTGGTCACCGACACGCGCGTGGCGTTGATCGCCATCGGAGATGACCCGTTCAACCCTGCCTTGGGGCTGATCATGGAACGCGCCCTTGGTCAGCCGGCTGAAGAGGTCGATGCTGAAGTGTTCAAGGAGGGCTCCGTGTGCGCTGAAGTGACGAAGCTCCAGTTGCTTGACCATCTGACCGGGGAGGCCGATCGCTACGACAAAAACTATTTTGTCGAGCTCGGCTCCGATGGCCGGGCCAGGGTCATGGGCATCGATAACGACACCAGCTTCGGCGCAGCACTGACTGATCCAGCCGGCGCCAAAGCGCCGCCGACCAACCCGAAAGGCGTCGTGATCGATCCGTCGCGCCTGGGGCTCCGCGGTACGGCGCTTCCCCCTGTGGTGGACACGGACATGGAAAGCGCAGTCCTTGCCCTCACGGAAGAAGGCATTGTCTCGATCCTGGAAGACAAGCTGAACGATGCCGAGGTTGATGCCGCCATCCAGCGGTACCGAGGCGTCAGGCAGCACATTGCCGAGTTGCGCGAAGCGGGGCTCGTCATCGCGCCGAACGAATGGAGCCGTTCCGACATCCAGGAACTCCTCACCCCGGAAAACAGCTATCTGGGCCGCGATCGCGAACTTGCCTGGGTTGCCAGCCAACCATAGACATTGAACAACCCACATGAACCTCTCTGCCAACGAAGCCGAACGCCATGCCGGCGCGTCCTCAGCCCTGACCCTCTTCGCTGACGAAGGATTGCCGTTTCCTCCCGTACCGACAGCGCTGGCGAGCGCATTGCAGGTCCAGGGGCGGGCATGGTTCGCCACGCGTCCCGTGGCCTCGTCTCCTTACGATTTCCATCACTTCCTGGATGAAGTCGAAACGCAACCCGATGTGGCGGATTACGCCGTGGTGGGTTTCGACGGGCATGGCACCAACAGCTGGGCGGTGCATTTCTACCTGGTCGGCCAGGGGTTGGCGCTTTTCATCAAGCTTCCCTGGGGTGGAGCCTACCTGGAGCCCGAGCCCGCCCGCGCGCATATCACTGAAATGTTCGACTGGGCCGCTGCCTTGCTATCGCACCTGCAACGTGCCGAATCGGCCGGCAAGATACCGTCGGGCATGCGGCTGCACGTGGCGGCGAGTCGTTTTGATCACGCGGGTTGGCGCTGGGTGGCCGCAGGGCAGAACGCGGCCGAGACGCCGTGGAACCCGGCCGGCGGCATGAGAGCGGCCGTGCTTCAGGAGCTTGAGGCGGTGATCGCTGGCCGGGCATTGGCGGGTGGGTCGAATCCGCAGGGGCCGATGACTTAGTCGCTGTGCGCCGCCGTCCTTCGGCTGCCGGGCTGCCGTTTCGCCACAGGCTGGATCGCGAGTGCCGTTGGCCGACACACTGCCCGGTGCCGTGCGTTTTGAACGGCGGAGGGAGTTGCCTTGCCAGACAGTCCGTTTCGGGTCACCCGAAGCCAAAACCCCGGCCCGTCGCGCATCGAGCCCGGCACCTTGCCAGCCAGGCCGGTTGCCTCTTCGTCCCGCGCACTGGAGGGGCCCTTGGGACCGGGCCTGGCACCGCGGCTGCATCAGGCCGCGGCAGGGCCGCTTTCGCCTGTGCGCAATTCGGCACCCCGGCCACTGACGGGCCCTTCGCCAGCAAGCACCAGACGATCGCCACCCGGCCTGCGCACGCCAGACAGAGCCGGCCGAATGCGGTTGCTCGAATCGGCCCTGCCAAGCGGTGGTGGAACCCTGAAGCTTTTGAAGGAACGCGCGGCCAGGCAGCACCCGGCCACGCTGGCCGAGCGATTGAATGCACAACTCAAAGGCGCACCCGAAGCCTTGGATGTGCACAGCGATGCGGCATTTGCTGCATTGGTGCGCGCGGACGTGATGGCGATTGCCAAGGCCGGCGCGATGGAGCCCTCGTTGGCCGCCGACGCGCTGGGCGCCGCCATAGAGGAGGGCATGCTGGGCCAAGGCATCCTGCCTACGGACCGGCAGGCGCTGCTGGCCGCGCTGGACCAGTTGTCCATCCACCGCCTCTACCAAAAAATCAACCTGAAGGTCACGCCCGAGACGTCGCCCGCCTTCACCAACGTTCAGGTCCTGGAGCCACCCAGGGCTTCAGATCAGGGAGCTTTCACACCGTTTTCGGGGTCCGTCTCGCGAAGCTGGACGGTTCGGTGTTCGATGGCATCTTCAAGCCCCTCAAGGCCACGGAGAAGAACAATCCGACGACCGCAGGCACCGGCATTCCAGAGAGCGATCCGCAGACCGCGATGCGCAACATCGCGACGCTCGCCTATGCCAGAAAACTCGGCCTGGACGTGATCGTGGACACGCAACTGGCGCTGATCGATACCCGGCAAGCCCCTTCGGTATCCAACCTCCAGTTGGGGTTGGTCATGGAGCGTGCCCCCGGCAAGCCCGCTTTGCACACCGACGTGCAGACGCTGGACCGCGCGGACGTGTGTGCGGAGGTGACCAAGCTCCAACTGCTCGATCACCTCACGGGGCAGACCGACCGCTACCATGAAAACTACTTCATCGATATCGGGCCGGACGGGCGGGCCAAGGTCACAGGGATCGACAACGACCAGTGCTTTGGCCAAAAGCTCACCGATCCCGCGGGCATCCGGCCCGGCGCCGATGGCACTGCACAAGCCCGGTTCCGGGGTGTGGGACTGCCTCCGGTCGTGGACACCGACATGGAGCGTTCGATCCAGGCGCTCACAGAGGGCGATATCCGTTCGATGCTGGGAGACAAGTTGAACGAGGCCGAAATCAGCGCGGCGATACAGCGGCACCAGGGCGTCAAGGCGCACATTGCCCAACTGCGCGATATCGGCCGGGTGATCGACCCCGGACATTGGGGGGAGCCCGGCGTGAAGGAACTGCTGACCGAGCACAACAGCTACATCGGGCGCGAGCGCCGATGGGTGCCGTTCTATGCCGCGGGCCTGCAAAGCAACTGGTGAGAGGTTCGTGCAGGACTTGGCCGGGCATCGGCGTTGCGGCCCGCTTCGCCCCCCGGTCTGGCGCTTCGCAATTCGCCGGCCTTCAGCGCCTGCTCACCCGCACACTGCCTGGTGCCATCCTTTGATTTGGGTTGGCAGAGAGAGTCGCCTTGCCAGAAAGCCCGTTCCGTATCACCCGGGGTTCCAACCCCGGTGCGCCGCGCGTCGACCTCGACGCCGTGCCCTCCACACCCGCTTCGCCTTCCCGCGGTGCGCTGCAGGGGCCTGTCGGGTTGGTGAGCGGCGCGCCTGCGCGGCCTTCGGGGCTGGCCGGGCAGCTTTCGCCCTTGCGCACTGCGTTGCCCAAGGCCCCGGCTGAAAAATCGCCCGCAGCCGCTGCCTCGCCCGGCGCGGCGTCGCCTTCCCTGACGCCTTTTGTCACGGCGCCGTCCTCGCCCGCCCTCCATTCGAGGCATTCCAGCAGCGAGATCCAGCCAGAGCCAGCCACCGGCCCCGTGCCCCGTTCCACATTGGGTGCGCTGTTCGAGCAGGCGCGCCTGCAAGAGAAAGCCGAACGCAACCAGCTCTTGCATTCGTCCTTGCCCCATGGGGGCGCAGCGATGAAGCGGCTGAAGGACCGGGCGGCCCGAAAACACCCGACCACGATGGCCGAAAAATGGCACGCGCGCCTGAACGGATCGCCAAAACCCATGGAGGGCCAGCGCAGAGCGGCGTTCGTGGCCCTGGTGCGTGCCGATGCGATGGCGGTGGCCAGGGTCGGCCAGATCGATGCCCGTTTGGCGGTGGACCGGATGCGCGGGGCGGTCGAGGATGGGGTTTGGGGCCAGGACGTCTTGAAGGAAGACCGAGCATTGCTGCTGGATGTCCTGGGCCAGTTGGCGGACCCGGCCGATCACCTCTACCGGCAACTGAACCTGAAGATCACGCCCGCCACCCAGGTGGCCTGCACGGACGCACAGGTGCTGGAAAAGCCCAAGGACCTCACGTCGGGCAGCTTCGCTTCCGTCTTTGCGCTCAAGGTCGAGAACGCCGATGGCGTTGCGCAAGACCGTGTTTTCAAGCCGCTGAAAGCCAAGGAAAAAGGCTGGGTGGGCAGTGCTTCCGGCATTCCCATGGACGATCCGCAAGCGGCGATCCGCAACATCGCGACCCAGTCCTGTGCGAAGAAGCTCGGCTTCGATGTGATCGCGGATACCCGGTTGGCGCTGATCGACACCGGGCGAGGCCCGCTGGACCCCGATCTCGGCCTGCTCATGGAGCGCGCACCCGGCAAGCAGGCGCGCAATGCCGATGCGGACTGGTTCAAAAATCCGGCGGTCTTCGCGGAGGTCACCAAGCTGCAGTTGCTGGACCACCTGACGGGCCAGGTCGATCGCCATGACAACAACTACTTCATCGACGTCGGACCGAGCGGGGACGTCAAGGTCACGGGCATCGACAACGATCAGTGCTTCGGCAAGGACCTGCTCAGTCCGTCTGATATCCGGCCGATCGGTGGCCTGCCGTTCCATGGCACTGCGCTGCCCCCCGTGATCGATACCGGGATGGCGAGAATGCTGGATGTCCTTGGGGACGATGAACTGCACGCGATGCTGGACAACCAACTGAGCGACGACGAGGTCGATGCCACGGTCTCTCGCCTGCAGGGCCTCAGGCTGCACGTCGAGCACCTGAAGAGTCAGGGCCTGGTCATCGAGCCCGCCCAATGGGCTGATCCAGCGATGCAGGCGCACTTCACCGCGCAAAACAGCTACATCGGCCGCGAGCGCACCAAGCACCAGGTCTTCTAGCCCTCCACCTGGCGCACCGGTTTGGCGCCCGGCACAAACGCAGCGCCTGGTTCAGAGGTCGGCGGGCAACGGCCCCGCATTCAGCAGCCGGGGTGTGGCCGCGCCATGGAACAGCCGCGCGGGCACGTCGCCCACCAGCGTGCGCGCATCGCCCCGCACTCGCACGCCCGTGCCTTCGGGCAGGCCCAGCACCGGGGTGCCGGGGTTGAGCGCACAGAACTCCTGCAGCCGCTCCTGCCGCGTCTCGCCGCGGTGGCCGGGCGGATGGGCCTCTGTGTAGTGCGCGTTGATCTGCCACGGCACCAGGCCCATCGCGTCCAGCCCGCCGGGATCGGTGATGGGCATGTCATTGGTGGTGCGGATGGTGGGGCAGGCGATGTTGGAGCCCGCGCTCCACCCCAGGTACGACGCATCGCCGGCGCGCACCCGGGCGGCGATCGCGGGCAGCAGGCCCTGGCGGCGCAGGTGGCCGAGCAGCGCGAAGGTATTGCCGCCGCCCACCACGATGCGGCGCGCACCCTGCACGGCGGCCAGCGGATCGGCCGCGTGGTGCACCGACCGCACGTTCAGGCCCAGCGGCTGCAGGGCCTGCGCCACCAGCGCCTCGTAGTCGTCCCAGCCGCGCGTGACGCCGGCGAACGGAATGAAGAGCGCCTCGCCGGTATCCGCGCCGCCGGGGCCGGAGGGCAGCGCGGCCCAGTCGCGGACCCAGTCCAGCGCATGGGTGAGATAGCCTGCGTCGCTGCTGGAGTTGCTCAGGAGCAGAAGATTCATGGGGGTGTTCCGATGGGGTCCAGGGTGTGTGGGGTGGTGGGAGACGAGGGAGCCAGCCAGTGACCTGGGCAGGATAATGCTATTGAATTTATAGCTACATGCCCTAGAAAATATTGTGCTAGAGGCCTATTTTGTCATGATCCCGTGCCCCGCTGGCGCAGCACCACGGTGATCTGGCCGTTGGTCTCGATGGTGGCCCGCTCCACCTCGTGCAGGTGCAGGCTGCCCCCGGCGCGCAGCGCGGCGGCGAGGTCCTCGGTGGAGATCAGTTCCTTGCGCATCAGCGCGGCGTTCACCTGGCCGCCCTGCACCAGCACCTCCGGCTTGCCGTCCACCAGGTGCGCCAGGCGCGGGAAGTGGAAGGTCAGCTGGGCCAGCAGCACATGGCAGGCGATGAGGGTCAGGGCCGAGATGAGCCCGCCCACCAGGGAGTTGTCGCCCGCGTTCATCGAGTTCTGCACCGCGTTCGACAGGACCAGCAGCAACACCAGGTCGAACGGCGCGGTCTGCCCGGTCTGGCGTTTGCCGGTCAGGCGCAGGAAGACCAGCAGGAAGAGGTACACGATCACCCCGCGAACGATGAATTCCCACCACGGCACGCTCATTGCCAACATGGCCATTCTCCAGTTGCGCCCGACATGGGCGGGGTGCAGTGTGCCATCTGCAAGAATGCGCCCCTCGGGCCCGGGCCGGGCCGCTTTCTTGCTTTCCGTTTTTGCAGCAAAGGACCGCCATGCAGCGTCGCACCTTCCACCACCGCGCAGGCGCCGGGGCCCTGGCCCTGGGGCTGCTGGCCGCCCGCGGCCAAGCGCTGGCGTTGTCGCTGGGCGAGCTGTCCGGTGCCGATGCCGCCAGCGGCGTGAAAGCCGCGCTGGCGCAGGGCGCGCAGGCCGCCGTGTCCCTGCTCGGGCGGCCCGACGGCTTTCTGGGCAACCCGCAGGTGCGCATCGCGCTGCCGGGGCGCCTGGAAAAAGCCGCGGAGCTGATGCGCCGCTTCGGCCAGGGCCGGCGCATCGACGAACTGGTGACCTCCATGAACCGCGCAGCCGAGCAGGCCGTTCCCATGGGCCGCGACCTGCTGGTGGGCGCGGTGCAGACGATGACCGTGACCGATGCCAAGGGCATCCTGGCCGGTGGCGAAACCTCGGTGACCGAGTTCTTCGCGCGCAGGACCCGGGCGCCACTGGGCGAGCGCTTCCTGCCCGTGGTGAACCGCGCCATCGAGCAGGTGGGGCTCACGCAGCAGTACAACGCCTTCGCCAGCAAGGCTGCGGGGTTCGGCCTGATCCGGCAGGAAGATGCCAACCTGTCGCAGTACGTCACGGGCAAGACCCTGGACGGCCTGTACCTCATGATCGGCGAGGAGGAAAAGAAGATCCGCCAGGACCCGGTCGGCTCGGGCAGCGCCATCCTGCGCAAGGTGTTCGGGGCGTTGAAATGACGCAATCCCAGCCGGTGAGCCCGGCCACCCCACGACCGCCCGCCCCGCCCGAGGGCCTTGCCGCGTGCCCCTGCGGCCGTTCCTCCGGCCCCTCGCCGCAGCACCGGCCCTTGCCCTATGCCGACTGCTGCGGCCGCTACATCGACCACTTCGACACCACCCCCGCACCCGATGCGGAAAGCCTCATGCGCTCGCGCTACACCGCCTTCGTGCGCGAGCAGGCGCCCTACCTGCTGGCCACCTGGGAGGCCGCGCACCGGCCCGCGCAGGTGGTGTTCGATCCGGGCGTGCGCTGGCTGGGCCTGCAAGTGCGTGCGCACCGCCGCCTCGATGGCGAGCGCGCCGAAGTCGAGTTCGTCGCCCGCCAGCGCATGCCCGGCGGCCGTGCCCACCGCCTGCATGAACTGAGCCGCTTCGTGCGGCAGGACGGGCGCTGGTTCTACGTGGACGGCGACCTCCGCTAGGCGCTGCCGCATGCCCGATCGCTCCGGCGGCGCGGTGACGCCCGTTTCCGCATCCGTGCCCGCATTCCCCGACGTGCTGGGCCCGCTGGCATCCCGGGCCGGCGGGATCGAGGGGGCCGACGGGCAGGCGCTGGACCTGGCCGTGCGCCGCCGGCTGCTGCAGTCGCTGGCCTCGCGCGGCTCCTCGGAGATCGCCGCGGTGGTCATCCCCGGCGTGCTGGTGGGGTTCTACAGCCGCTTCGCGCCGCCCGGTCCGCTGATCGCCTGGTGGGTGCTCTTCGGGGTCGTGGCCCTGGGGCTGCTGCGGCTGCGCCGCGGCCTGCAGCGCGACGCCGCGCTGCCCGATGCGGTGGCCGTGCCCAAATGGGAGCGCATCTTCCAGCGGCTGTCCCTGGGGACGGGGCTGATGTGGACGCTGCCCGTCTTTCTCACGATGTCCGCGGCCCCGCTCGAATTCCGGCTCTTCCTGTACATGGTGCTGTGCGCGGTCATCGCGTCGGCCACGACGTTCCTCGCCCCGGTGCCGGTCATCTTCTGGCGCTATTTCGCGGCCAGCTACCTGCCGCCCACGCTGGCGATCTATTGGTACTTCCCGCAGCGCTGGCACTACCTGCTGCCGCTGATGCTGCTGTACGGCGCCGTGCTGTGCCGCCATGCCTGGGGATCGCGCCGCTTCGTGGTGCAGCAGGTGGAGATGGAGCGCCAGCGCGCGCAGCTGGCCGAGCAGTACCGCGCCGCCAAGGAGGCCGCCGAACGCGCGCTGGAGGAGAAGAACCGGTTCATCGCCACCGCCAGCCACGACCTGCGCCAGCCGCTGCACGCCATGGGCCTGCTGCTGGAAACGGCCCTGCAGCGCAACGGCGACGTTCGCCTGAACGCCGTGCTGCAGGACGTCCAGAGCTGCGTGCGGTCGCTGAACTTCATGTTCAACGCGCTCCTGGATTTGTCGCGCATCGAGGCGGGCACCTTCACGGTGCGCGAGGAGACCGTGTCCCTGCGCGCCCTGTTCGACGACGTTGCCACCGTGTTCGCGCCGGACGCCGAGCTGCGCGGCCTGCACCTGCGCCTGCGCCTGCCGCGCCAGCGCGAGGCGGCGGTGCGCGGCGACCCGGCGCTGCTGCGCCAGATGGTGTTCAACCTGGCGCAGAACGCGCTGCGCTATACGGCCTCGGGCGGGGTGCTGCTGGCGGCGCGGGGGCGGGGCGGCCGCTGGCGCATCGAGGTGTGGGACACCGGTGCGGGCGTCGCCCCCAAGGACCGCCACCGCATCTATGCGCCGTTCTACCGCAGCGATCAGGCCCAGGTGCAGCAGGCCGAAGGGCACGGCCTGGGGCTGTCGGTGGTGGCCCGCTCGGCGGGGCTGATCGGCGCCGGGCACGGGTTCGAATCCACGCCGGGCCGGGGCTCGTGCTTCTGGCTGGAGTTGCCGGCGGCGCAGCCCGGCGGTCCGCTGCCGGCCGAGCCTTTGCTGCAGCCGGCGGCGCCCTGGGCCGAACGCATGGCCTCGCTGCAGGGGCGTTGCCTGCTGGTGGAGGACGACCCGCAGATCGCCACGTCGCTGTCCCAGTTGCTGCAGTCGTGGGGGTTGCAGGTGCAATGGGCGGCCACCGGGGCGCAGGCCATGGCCCGGGTGGACGGCGGCTTCGAGCCCGATGCCGTGCTGTGCGACCACCGGCTGGGCGCGGGCGAGAGCGGCCTGGCCGTGCTGCAGGCGCTGCTGGCGCGCTGCGGCCATGCGCACGGCGCCATGGTGAGCGGCGAGCACGACGCCCCGGCGCTGGTGCAGGCCGAGGAAGACGGCTACCTCGTGTTCCGCAAGCCGCTGGCGCCGCAGGCGCTGCACGCGGTGCTGTCGCGCTGGCTGGCGCGCACGGACCCGGCGTGACCGGGCAGGCGGCTCGGCCGCGGGCTCAGCGCGGATAGTGCGCTGGCGGCACTTCCAGCCGCACGCCGCGCAACTTGGCGATGGCTTCGACCCGGTTGCGCGCCTGCAGCTTGTGCAGGATGGCCGTCACATGCTCCTTGACGGTGTGCTCGGACACGTTCAGCGCGGCGGCGATGGGCTTGTTGGGCAGGCCCTGCAGCAGCAGGGCGAGGATCTCGCCCTGGCGCGGCGTCAGCCCCAGGTCGGCCGGGGCCAACGGCACCTCGCGCGCCAGCGGCGTGTCGGCCACGGGCGGGGGGCCGTCCGGCGCGGCGTCGAACCAGGTGCCGCCGTCCAGCACCGCGCTCACCGCGGCGGCGAACGCCTCGGGCGCCTCCTGTTTGTGAACGAAGCCATGGGCGCCGCTGGCCCGCACCTTGAGCACGATGGCCGGATGGCTGTCGCCGCTCACCATGAGCACGCGGGTGGACGGCGCGAGCGCCAGCACGTCGCGCACGAACAGGTCGGTGGCCCCGTCGGCCAGCCAGAAATCCACCAGCGCGATGGCGGGGGCGCCGCGTTGGGCGATGGTGCGCAGGGCCTCGGGCGGGCTGCCCGCGCTCACCGCATCGTCCAGTTTCTTGTGTAACCGCAGGAACGCGGCCATGCCATGCGCGACGAGAGGGTGGTCGTCCACGACCAGCCCGTAGTGGTCGCCGCCAGGGCGCAGGGATTCAGAAAAGCTCAAGGAAACTTCCGTGCCGGTGCAGGCTGCCCGCCCTCGGAACCGGTGCACCGCGTAACAAATACCCCCCGAAAGGGGGGAGGGCATGGGGTGCAATGTACTGAAAATCACCCGCTCCTTGTACCGAACCGCGCGGATATCGTCCGCGTTCGTTGCTTTGATGCCAGTCACCCCGACGCAGGGGCGTGCCGGCGCTTGTGTGCCGGACCACGCGCGTCCGCTGCGATCGTGGGTGTTCTCCCTTCCGGGAGGGCACCTGTTCAACCCCTTTTCAGGAAACAAAAAATGAACACTGCGGACCTGACCCGCCGAACGGCTGCGGCCTTGATCGTCTCCCTGCTGGCCGCCTGCGGCGGAAGCGACGGCAGTGGCGACCCCACGGCGCCGACCGCCCCGGGAACGCCCGCACCCGCCCCCTCGCCCGAGCCGACCACGCCCACCCCGGCGCCGTCGCCCGCTCCGGCCCCCGCCAGCGTGACCGGCCAATACCGCCAGGAAAGCGCGGCCACGTCGATGGATGCCGCCCTGGCGGCCATGAACGCCCAGGGCGCCCAGGGCTACGCGTTCGTTTCCACCTTCGTGGCCGATGCCGGTGGCAGCGCGCAGGCATCGGGCGACTTCTACCTGCAGGACACGGCCCATGCCGGCTCGCGCCTGCAGTACGCGGCCATCGCACAGCCCGCCACGGCGGACGCGCTGCTGGCGCTGCTCAACCAGCAGGGCGCGGGCGGCTTCGCGTACAAGGCGCCTTTGTCGTTCGGTTCGGCATCGGGCATCCGCGGCCTCTTCGTGAAGGACACCTCCAAGTCCCTGACCTACACCTATGAGCGGCAGCCCATGTCGTCCGCACTGTCGCGCGACGGCTTCGTGGCCCAGCTCAACGCGCAGGGCGCGCGCGGTTTTCGCCTGGTGGGGCCGATGGTGGCAGGCAGTGAATCCTTCAACCTCTACATGAAGGATTCGTCGGCCAATACCTATGCCTACGTGGGCCTGGACGGCTTGCCGTCGTCCCCAGCCACCTACGGCGACGCATTGCGGCAGCGGCTGGACGAGCAGGGCGGGCAAGGCCGCCTGTGGATCGGGGACTTCGTGCTGCAGGCGGGCGCGAGCGCGAGCATCTTCGAAAAGAGCGCGGCCCAGAGCGGTGCCATCCGCTACAGCGTGGAGCCGTCGAGCGGTGCGCAGAGCCTGGCGCAGCTGCAGTCCCAGTTCAATGCGCGGGCGGCCCAGGGACTGTTCTATTACAGCGACGTGGGTGTCACCGATGTCGGCACCAGCCAGAGTGCGCGGTTCTCGGTCTCGGTCGGGGGCGCGCTCGCGATGCGCAACCCCTTGGCGGGCATCACCTACCCGTAAAGGCCGGCATCGTCCGGGCCGCCGCAGGCATGCGGTAGATTCCGGGGCTGGCTTCCAGCGGCGCCGGCTTCGGCGCCGCCGGATGCATCGCACGCAGAGCCTGTGCTGCCTGTCCCTCGCGCCGATCCTGCGCGCTCCTGCCCCGACCCTGCCATGCCCCCATCCGTCCTGCCCTCTTCCTACGACGCCGTGTTGTTCGACTGCGACGGCGTGCTCGTGGACAGCGAACCCATCACCCACCGCGTGCTGCGCGACCGGCTCGAAGCCTCGGGCTGGTCGCTCACCCCCGAGGAATGCCTGGCCATCTTCCTGGGCAAGGCCGTGCGCAGCGAGGCGGCGCGCATCGAGGCCGAAACCGGCCAGCCGCTGACCGACGCCTGGATGGCCGACTTCTATGCGCGCCGCAATGCCGCGCTGCAGGCCGAGTTGGGCCCCATTCCCGGCGCCCCCGATGCCGTGCGGGCCGTGCATGCGCGGCTCGGGGGGCGCATCGCCTGCGCGTCGGGCGCCGACCGCTTCAAAGTGGAGCTGCAACTGGCCAAGGTGGGCCTGACGCCGTTCTTCCAGGGCCGCGTCTTCAGCGGCCACGAAATGCCCCGCACCAAGCCCGCGCCCGATGTGTACCTGGCCGCGGCTGCCGCGCTGGGCGTGGCGCCGGCGCGCTGCCTGGTGGTGGAGGACTCGGTCACGGGCGTGCAGGCCGGCGTGGCGGCGGGCGCCACGGTGGTCGGCTACAGCCCGGCGCCCGTGGGACATGGGTCGGCCCAGGCGCTGCGCGCCGCCGGGGCGGTGCACGTGATGCTCCACATGGCCGAATTGCCCGAACTGCTGGGTTGACGGAGAGGCGGCGGCACGGCGGCCACGGGCTGCCGGTGCCGTCGGGGCGGGTGACCGGGGCGGCCATGCCGACGCGCCTTCGCAGCACGGGGCATGGGTTCGCTCCGCCGCGGCAGGTCCGGGGCTTTTGCTCCCACGATCCGAAGCGGTGGGATGGGACGTGGTGCGCGGCACCGCTTGCTGCCCTCCCTCAGGAGCCGCCCATGTCGATTCAGTTTCCCAAGAACCCTTTCTCCCGTTTCAACAGCACCTCCGAACGCGGTGCCAACGCCGTTCCGGAGTACCGGGAGCCTGCACGGCAGGGCCGCTCCAAGCCCGGTGTGGGCGCGGGGCCCATGCCGCAGCGCAGGGCGGCGGGCCACCCGGCCGACAACGCCACCGCCACCGACCGCCGGGGGGCCGCTCCACAAAAATTCGCGGGACACGCCAGCGCCCATGCCCGGCGGCCGGGCGCGCCACCGATCGTTCCGGTAAAGCCGACGGTCGCGCAGGTGCTGTCCAGCATCCCACTGCACGAAGTCGACCGCATGACCCCGATGCAGGTCAAGCAGTTCACGAAGCTCCTGGGCGGGCGCACCCTGGGCGTGGACCCCGCGCTGCTGGCTCGGAACTGGAAGCTGCTGCGCAGCCAGTTCAAAGGGCCTGAGCTGCAGCAGTTGCTGTTGAAGAAGACCGCCGACGTGATGAAGTTCCTGACGGCGCCGGCACTGCCCAAATCGCCTGCGGCCCAGGTGCTGGCCGTGTTCCAGTTGCATGAGATCGACCGCATGGACCCACCGAGGCTGAAGGATCTCGTGGCGATCCTGGGTGGGCATGCCCAGGGCAAGGGCCCCGAAATTCGTGCCGAGAACTGGCAGCGGCTGCGCGAGAACTTCACCGAGCCGGAACTGAAGCAGTTGCTATTGAACGACACGGCCGGTGTGGTGGATTTTCTGACGGCTTTGCCGCCTCCGCCGAAAGCGGACGCCGGAGGTGCCAAGGCGGATGCCGGCCCCAAGCCAGACAACGGTCCCCGGCCGCAGGCGGAGCCCCGGCCGAATGCAGGTCCCCGGCCGAATGCGGGCGCCGGGCGGCAGGAGGCGCCGAAGCCCTCCGCCAAGGTGCAGCAAGCGCCGGCGGCGGTGCCCGCGGCCGCAGGAGCCAAGCCCATCGCCCTCGCCGGGATGAAGCGGGAGGCGGCGTTCCAGGCGCTGAAGGACCGCGGCATGTCGCACGTGCAACTGCAGCAGATGCGGCAGGATTTTCTCGATCAGGTGAACCACGGCAGTGGCGCGTCGGGCGACGCATTGAGCGCCAAGTACCGGGCGTTCATCACCGACGACCTGTCGCAATCGGGCACCTTGCGCAGCTATGCCAAGCTGTTCGTGCGTCCCATTGCGGACGAGGCCAGCACCGGCAAGGCATAGGTCGCAGGCCCTGGCCGGATCAACCCCCGCCTGTGAGCCGGGCGGCGCGGCGGAACGCGGCGGGGGACTGCCCCGTCCAGCCCCGAAACGCGCGGATGAAGCTCTTTTCGTTGAGGAAGCCCGCGGCCTGCGCCACCTGCTTGATCGGCCGGTCGGTGCGGTGCAGCCATTCGATGGCGCGGTGCTGGCGCACCTCGTCTTTCAACGCCTGCAGCGACGCGCCTTCTTCCTTGAGCTGGCGGTGCAGCGTGCGCGGCGACAGGTGCAGCCGCTCGGCCAGCGCGTCCGCGCCCTGCAGCGTGCCGGTGTCGGCTGCCAGCGCCTGCCGCACGCGCTGCACCAGCAGGCGGTCGCGCCGGTACTGGCGCACGGTCAGGGGCAGCGCGCGCTGCAGCATGGTGCGAAGCGCGTTCTCGTCGCGCTGCAGCGGCATCGCCAGATAGCGCGCATCGAAGCGCAGCGCTGCATGCGGCGCACGGAAGGCGATGGGGCCGGCGAACAGCAGCGGATAGGCCGCCTGATGCGGCGGCGGCGTGAAGGGAAAATCCGCGCCCTGCAGCGGCAGGCGCGAATCGATGAGCCAGCAGGCCAGTCCCAGCGCGTTGCGCAGCATCGAGACCAGGCAGAACTCGCGCAGCGTGCCCAGGTCGCGGTGTTCGGTGATCGCCAGCGTGGCGGTGGCGCCGTCGGTGGTCAGGTGCAGGGCGATGTCGTCGGTCAGCAGGCCGTGGTGGCGGCACCAGCGCTGCAGGGCCAGGCCCAGGTGCGGCGCGCTGATCGAGGCCCGCGCCAGCATGCCGTAGCTGCCCCAGGGCAGGCGCCGGCCGAACCAGCCCAGGGCCTCGTCGTCCAGTTCGCGCATGGCGCCGTCGGAGAGCTGCTCCATCTGCAGCGCCGTGATGCGCCCCTGCGGATGCGCGATGTCCGATGGCGTGATTTGTGCCTGCCGCAGCACGGCCGAGGCGTCCATGCCGCGCTGGGTGTAGGCCTGCACGATGGCCCGTACAAAGGCCATGGGCGTGGCGGCGGTGGGCGCGTGGGGGGCGGTGCGGGGCAGGGCGGTGGCGGGTTCGGGCATGCGGGGAGTTTGCCTTGCGTGGCGCATATTGCAACCTTTGTGACCCCATCTGTCATGCGGTCCGGGCCCGGGCGGGCGTATGCTGCGGCCCATCGCCGTTCCCGGCCGGGCCGGGGGCGTGCCACACGAGGAGACATTGCCATGGACCCAGTGAGCCCGACCGCCCCGTTGACTTCCGCCTTTGCACGCGGCAGCACGGCGGTGCCCCTGATCGAGCAGACGATCGGCGCCTTCTTCAGCGACATGGCGCAGCGCCAGCCGGACCGCGAGGCGCTGGTGAGCGTGCACCAGGGCCTGCGCTACACCTACGGCCAGCTGCACACCGAGGTGCGCCGCCTGGCCAGCGCGCTGCTGGGGCTGGACCTGAACCCGGGCGACCGGGTGGGCATCTGGTCGCACAACAACGCCGAATGGGTGCTCATGCAGCTGGCCACCGCGCAGGTGGGCCTGGTGCTGGTCAACATCAACCCCGCCTACCGCACCTCGGAGGTGGAATACGCGCTCAACAAGGTCGGCTGCAAGGCGCTGGTGACCATGGCGCGCTTCAAGACCAGCGACTACCTGGGCATGTTGCGCGAACTGGCGCCGCAGTGGGCCGCCGGCACGCCTGGCGCGCTGCAGTCCGACCGGCTGCCGCAGCTGCGCACGGTGGTGTGGATCGACGGCGCGCCGGGAGACGCGGCGGGCGGCGGCGACCCGCCCGGCCTGCTGCGGTTTTCCGAACTGATGGCGCGCGGCGACGCGCAGGATGCGCGCATCGATGCCGTGGCCGCCACGCTGGACGCCAACGACCCCATCAACATCCAGTTCACGAGCGGCACCACGGGCTTTCCGAAGGGCGCCACGCTCACGCACCGCAACATCCTGAACAACGGGTTCTTCATCGGCGAGTGCATGCGGCTCACCCCCGAGGATCGGCTGTGCATTCCCGTGCCGCTGTACCACTGCTTCGGCATGGTGCTGGGCAACCTGGCCTGCCTCACGCACGGCGCGGCCATCGTGTACCCGAGCGACGGCTTCGATCCGCTCAAGGTGCTGGAGACGGTGCAGGCCGAGCGCTGCACTGGCCTGCACGGCGTGCCCACGATGTTCATCGCCGAGCTGGACCACCCGAGCTTCGCCGAGTGCGACCTGTCCACGCTGCGCACCGGCATCATGGCCGGCTCGCCGTGCCCCATCGAGGTGATGAAGCGCGTGGTGAGCGACATGCACCTGTCGGAGATCACCATCGCCTACGGCATGACCGAAACCAGCCCGGTCAGCTGCCAGAGCAGCACCGAGACGCCGCTGGACAAGCGCGTGTCCACCGTGGGCCAGGCGCAGCCGCACCTGGAGATCCAGATCATCGACCCCGAATCCGGCGCCGTGGTGCCCGTGGGTGAGCGCGGCGAGCTGTGCACGCGCGGCTACTCGGTCATGCACGGCTACTGGGACGACCCGGCCAAGACCCGCGAGGCCATCGACGACGCCGGCTGGATGCACACCGGCGACCTGGCCACCATGGACGCCGAGGGCTACGTGAACATCGTCGGCCGCATCAAGGACATGGTGATCCGCGGCGGCGAGAACGTGTACCCGCGCGAGATCGAGGAGTTTCTCTACCGCCACCCGCAGGTGCAGGACGTGCAGGTGGTGGGCGTGCCCGATGCCCGGTACGGCGAAGAGCTGTGCGCCTGGATCATTCCCAAGCCCGGCACGGCCGCGCCTACCGAGGACGACATCCGCGCGTTCTGCAAGGGGCAGATCGCGCACTACAAGGTGCCGCGCTACATCCGATTCGTCGCCGAGTTCCCGATGACGGTGACCGGCAAGATCCAGAAATTCAAGATCCGCGACGCCATGAAAGAACAGCTCGGCCTGCAGGAAAGCACCACCGCATGATCCTCGAATCCCAACTCAACGCCCGCTCGGCCGACTTCCTGGCCAATGCCGCCGCCATGCGCGCCCTGGTCGATGACCTGCGCGACCGCACCGCCCAGGTGGCCCAGGGCGGCGGCGAAGCCGCCCGCGCCAAGCACACCGCCCGCGGCAAGCTGCTGCCGCGCGAGCGCGTGCAGATGCTGCTGGACCCCGGCACGCCGTTCCTCGAACTGGCGCCCCTGGCCGCGCTCAACATGTACAACAACGACGCGCCCGGCGCCGGCCTGATCGCCGGCATCGGCCGCGTGAGCGGCGTGGACTGCATGGTGGTGTGCAACGACGCCACGGTGAAGGGCGGCACCTACTACCCCATGACGGTGAAGAAGCACCTGCGCGCGCAGGAGGTGGCCGCGCAGAACCACCTGCCGTGCATCTACCTGGTGGACTCCGGCGGCGCCAACCTGCCCAACCAGGATGAGGTGTTTCCCGACCGCGACCACTTCGGCCGCATCTTCTACAACCAGGCGCACATGAGCGCGCAGGGCATCGCGCAGATCGCCGTGGTGATGGGCTCGTGCACCGCCGGGGGCGCCTACGTGCCGGCCATGAGCGACGAATCCATCATCGTCAAGAACCAGGGCACCATCTTCCTGGGCGGCCCGCCGCTGGTGAAGGCGGCCACGGGCGAGGTCGTGACGGCGGAGGACCTGGGCGGCGGCGACGTGCACACGCGCCTGTCCGGCGTGGCCGACCATCTGGCGCAAAACGACCTGCACGCGCTGCAGTTGGCCCGCAACGCGGTGCGCAATCTGAATAGAAACAAGGCCCATGCCGGGGAATTGCATGCCTCTGTTGCTCCTAAATTCATAGCGAACGAGCTGTACGGCGTGATTCCGGTGGACACGCGCAAGCCCTTCGATGTGCGCGAGATCATCGCCCGCATCGTCGACGGCAGCGAGTTCGACGAGTTCAAGGCGCGCTACGGCACCACGCTGGTCACGGGCTTCGCGCGCATCGAGGGCATGCCCGTGGGCATCATCGCCAACAACGGCATCCTGTTCAGCGAGTCCGCGCTGAAGGGCGCGCACTTCATCGAGCTGTGCTGCCAGCGCAAGATCCCGCTGGTGTTCCTGCAGAACATCACCGGCTTCATGGTGGGCCGCAAGTACGAGAACGAGGGCATCGCGCGCAACGGCGCCAAGATGGTCACCGCCGTGGCCACGGCCGCCGTGCCCAAGTTCACCATCGTCATCGGCGGCAGTTTTGGCGCGGGCAACTACGGCATGTGCGGGCGGGCGTATTCGCCGCGCTTCCTGTGGATGTGGCCCAACGCGCGCATCTCCGTCATGGGCGGCGACCAGGCCGCGAGCGTGCTCGCCACCGTCAAGCGCGACGGCATCGAGGGCAAGGGCGGCCAGTGGAGTGCCGAGGAGGAGGAGGCCTTCAAGGCCCCCATCCGCCAGCAGTACGAGAGCCAGGGCCACCCCTACTACGCCACCGCGCGCCTGTGGGACGACGGCGTGATCGACCCCGCCGACACGCGCCGCGTGCTGGCGCTGGGCCTGTCGGCCACGCGCAATGCGCCCATCGAAGACACGAAGTTCGGCCTGTTCCGCATGTGACCGGCCTGTTGCCACTGACCAAGACCCTGCCATGACGTTCCGCCGACACACCCTGGCCTGGCTGTTGCACGCAGCGCTGTTGATGGGCGCCTTGCCCGCGCTGGCCAAGCTGCCTTCGCCCCCTCCGCCCGAACTGGATGCCACGCTGCGCGAGCAGGTCGTCATGGTGCGCAAGGGCGAAGGGCCGAAGGCCATCGAGTTGGAAACCACGGTGTATCGCCCGCCTGGCGCGGGGCCGTTTCCGGTCGTCGTCATCAATCACGGCAAGAGCAAAGGGGACACGCACCTTACGGCGCGGCAGCGATACCTGGCTGCCGCGCGTGTCTTCGTGGAGCGCGGCTACCTCGTGGTGATCCCGATGCGCCAGGGGTTCGCACAGTCCACGGGTGCCTATCCGGGCACCGGCTGCGATGTCGAACGCAATGGCCGCAAGCAAGCCGAGGACGTGCAGGCCGCACTGGCCTACGTGCGCCGCCTGCCGGACGCGGACAGCCAGCGCATCGTGGTCGTCGGCCAGTCGCACGGGGGCCTCACCACCATGGCGCTGGGAGCGCTGAACCCGCCTGGCGTGCGCGGCCTCATCAACTTCGCCGGCGGGCTGCGGCAGGACACCTGCCCCGGCTGGCAGGAACACCTGGTCAGTGCCTTCGGTGCCTACGGCGAGGGCACGAAGCTGCCGTCTCTGTGGTTCTACGGCGACAACGACTCGTACTGGTCGCCCTCGCTGTACCGCGACATGTTCGCGCGCTATTCGGCCTCCGGTGGGCCGGCGAAGCTCGTGGCTTACGGCAAGTTCGGTACCGACTCGCACCGGCTGTTCAGCTCGCAAAGCGGCGTGCCCATCTGGTTGCCAGAGGTGGATCGCTTCCTGGCCGGCCTGGGCCTGCCGTCCCGGCCGGTGACGCACATTCCGATGATGCCGCACGACAGCGCCGTGCCCCGGGCCACCGACGCCTACCCCGTCGCCGATGCGTCGGCCATCCCCTACGTGCGCGATGCGGCGCGCGAGGGCTACCGCAAGTTTCTCGCGGCGCCGTGGCCGCGGGCCTACGCCATCGCGCCCAGCGGCGCCTGGGCCTACTACTACGGCCGGGCCGATGCCATGGCCGCGGCGGTGGCCCGCTGCAACGAAAACGCCAAGGCGGCGACTTGCCACCTGTATGCCGTGGACGACCACGTCGTGTGGGAGGCGCCATGAGGCCTCGGCATTCGCCCGCCGCACGCCTCCGGCCGCATCCGCGTCCGGCCTTTTCTCCAGAGCACCGAGGACCCAACCCATGACTTCCGTCCAGACGGCCTATGACGGCGCCGTGGCGCGCATCACGCTGGCGCAGCCCGATCTGCGCAACGCCTTCAACGACGAAACCATTGCCGCGCTCACCGACGCCTTCGCGCAGGCAGGCAGCCGCGACGGCGTGCGTGCCGTGGTGCTGGCCGCGCAGGGCACGGCCTTTTGTGCCGGTGCCGACCTGAACTGGATGCGCCGCATGGCCGACTACACGCGCGAGGAGAACGTGGCCGACGCCGGCGCGCTGGCCGAGATGCTGCGCACGATCTACGAATGCCCCAAGCCCACCATCGCCCGCGTGCAGGGCGACGTGTATGCCGGCGGCATGGGCCTGGTGGCGGCCTGCGACATGGCGGTGGCCGTCGATACGGCGGGCTTTTGCCTGTCGGAGGTGAAGCTGGGGCTCATCCCGGCGACCATCAGCCCCTATGTGATCCGCGCCATGGGCGCGCGCGCCGCCCACCGCTATTTCCTGACCGCCGAGCGCTTCGGTGCGGCCGAGGCGCTGCACCTGGGCTTCGTGCACGCGGTGGTGGAGTTCGAGCAGCTCGACGACACGGTGGATGCGTGGCTCAAGGCGCTCACCAGCGCCAGCCCGGCAGCGGTGCGCGCCTGCAAGCGGCTGGTGCAGGACGTGGCGGGCCGCGACATCGATGCCGCGCTCATCGCCGCCACGGTGCAGGGCATTGCCGACATCCGCGCCAGCGACGAGGGCCGCGAGGGCGTGCAGGCCTTCCTGCAAAAGCGCAAGCCCTCGTGGCTGGTGGGGCCGGGCTGACCGGGGACGGCATGGACGCGCTCTGGCTGCACATCGTTCAGTGGCTCCACGCCGCAGGGCTGCACGTGGACCCCGGCACCGCCCGCGACGTGGCGGCCGGCGCGGCCCAGGCCACTTCGGAGATGGACCTGCCGGGCCTGCTGGCGCTGGCCGCTGCGCTCGGCTGGGCCAGCGGGTTCCGGCTCTACGCGGTGGTCTTCATCGTGGGGCTCATGGGCGCGGGCGGTTGGCTGCCACTGCCTGCCGGGCTGCACGCGTTGCAGCACCCGGCCGTCCTCACCGTGAGCGGGCTGCTGCTGTGCGTGGAGTTCTTCGCCGACAAGGTGCCCTGGCTGGACAGCGCCTGGGATGCGGTGCACACCGTTATCCGCATTCCCGGCGGCGCGCTGCTGGCCGCGGGCGTGTTCGGCGCCGACAACGCCACCATGGGCCTCGTCGCGGGGCTGTTGGGCGGCTCGCTCTCGGCCACGGCGCTGGCCACCAAGATGACCACGCGTGCCGCGGCCAACACCTCGCCCGAGCCGTTCTCCAACTGGCTGCTGTCGTTCTTCGAGGACGGCCTGGTGGTGGCCGTCGTGTGGATGGCCACGCAGCACCCGGTGCTGTTCGGCATCGCGTTGGTGGTGATGCTGGTGCTGTCGGCGCTGCTGCTGATCGTGCTTTTCAAATTCCTGCGTGCCGTGCTGCGGCGCGTGTCGTCCCTCTTTTCCGGTCCTGCGAAGGTGGTTTGAATGTTCTCCAAAATCCTGATGGCCAACCGCGGTGAAAACGGCCGCATCGCAGCCGTTTCGGTAAATGGCGTGGCACGCGCAGCGTGCGCACGCGGTTTCGCCGCGGAGGTGGCCCATGTTTAAGAAGATCCTGATTGCCAACCGCGGTGAAAACGGCCGCATCGCAGCCGTTTCGGTAAATGGCGTGGCACGCGCAGCGTGCGCAGGCGGTTTCACCGCGGAGGTGGCCCATGTTTAAGAAGATCCTGATTGCCAACCGCGGTGAAATCGCCTGCCGTGTGGCCGCGACCGCCCGCCGGCTCGGCGTGAAGACCGTGGCCGTGTACTCCGATGCCGACGCCGGCGCCAAGCACGTCGCCGCATGCGACGAGGCCGTGCACATCGGCGGCAGCTCGCCCAAGGAAAGCTACTTGCAGTGGCAGCGCATCATCGACGCGGCCCGGGCCACGGGCGCGCAGGCCGTGCACCCCGGCTACGGCTTCCTGTCGGAGAACGAGGAGTTCGCCCAGGCCTGTGCGGATGCCGGTCTGGTGTTCATCGGCCCGCCCCCGTCCGCCATCCAGGCCATGGGCCTGAAGGCCGAGTCCAAGCAGCTCATGGAAAAGGCCGGCGTGCCCCTGGTGCCCGGTTACCACGGGGCCGACCAGGACCCCGCGCTGCTGCAGCGCGAGGCCGACCGCATCGGCTACCCCGTGCTCATCAAGGCCAGCGCGGGTGGCGGCGGCAAGGGCATGCGCGCGGTGGACCGGTCGGAAGACTTTGCCGCCGCCCTGGCGTCGTGCCAGCGCGAGGCCATCAACAGCTTCGGCGACGACGCGGTGCTCATCGAAAAATACGTGCAGCGCCCGCGCCACATCGAGATCCAGGTGTTCGGCGACACCCTGGGCAACTGCGTGTACCTGTTCGAGCGCGACTGCTCGGTGCAGCGGCGCCACCAGAAGGTGCTGGAAGAGGCCCCGGCCCCCGGCATGACCCCGGCCATGCGCGCCGAGATGGGCGATGCCGCGGTGGCCGCTGCGCGCGCGGTGAACTACGTGGGCGCGGGCACGGTGGAGTTCATCGTGGAGCAGCGGGCCGATGGGTCCATGGACTTCTTCTTCATGGAGATGAACACCCGCCTGCAGGTGGAGCACCCGGTGACCGAGGCCATCACCGGCCAGGACCTGGTGGAGTGGCAACTGCGCGTGGCCTGCGGTGAGCCGTTGCCGCTGGCGCAGGACCAGTTGCGCATCGGCGGCCATGCCATCGAGGCGCGCATCTGCGCCGAGAACCCCGACAACCAGTTCCTGCCCGCCACCGGCACGCTGCAGGTGTACCGCAAGCCCGCGGCCACCAGCTTCCAGCGCGCGCCCCTGGACAGCGGCGGTGTGCGCATCGATGACGGCGTGCGCGAAGGCGATGCCATCAGCCCCTTCTACGACTCGATGATCGCCAAGCTCATCGTGCACGGCGACACGCGCGAGCAGGCGCTGGCCCGGCTCGACGAGGCGCTGGCGCAGACCCGCATCGTGGGCCTGTCCACCAACGTGCAGTTCCTGCGCCGCGTGGCCCGTACCGATTCGTTCGTGCAGGCCGACCTGGACACGGCCCTGATCCCGCGCGAGCAGGCCGTGTTGTTCCACCAGGAGCCTGTGGGCCTGCCGCTGGCCGCGGCGGCGGCGGTGGCCCGGACGCTGCAGCGCGAGCGCGCCACCGAGGGGGCCGACCCGTTCAGCCGCCGCGACGGCTGGCAATCGCACGGCGTGACGCGCCGCCGGTTCGCGTTCGAGTTCGGCGGCCAGCCCGCCAATGCCTGGCTCACCTACGCCGCGGGCGGCGCGATGGAGCTGGCGGTGGGCGAGGGCGATGCCGCGGTGGCGGGGTCGCTGGCCTTCACCGCCGATGGCGAAGGCCTGGACCTGCACTTCGCCGGCCAGCGCACGCGCGCCGTGGTGCATGCCCAGGGCGAGACCGACCACGTCTTCACGCCGCGCGGCGCCACGCAGATCGTCGCCATCGACCTGCTGGCCCATGCGGGTGAGGCGCCGTCCGAAGGCGGGCGCCTGACCGCGCCCATGCCCGGCAAGGTGGTGTCGTTCGCCGTGAAAGCGGGCGATGCCGTGACCAAGGGCCAGGCCCTGGCCGTGATGGAGGCCATGAAGATGGAGCACACCATCGCCGCGCCCGTGGACGGCACGGTGCAGGAGCTGCTCTATGCGCCCGGCGACCAGGTGACCGAAGGCGCCGAACTGCTCAAGCTCTCGCCCGCGTGACAGCGCGCAATCCGCAGCCGCGATACGCTCCTGGGCCATGAACATCACCTTTTGCTGTACGCACACCAAGGCCGATCCCTGGCTGCAGGGCCTGCAGGCTGCGCTGCCCGGGGCGCACATCACCGTCTGGCAACCCGGCGCGCCCCCGGCCGATTTCGCCGTGGTCTGGGCGCCGCCCCAGCAGTTCATGGACGAGCAGGCCGGCATCCAGGCGCTCTTCAACATCGGCGCAGGCGTGGATGCGCTGCTGGCCCTGCGCCTGCCGCCCGGCGCGCAGGTGGTGCGGCTGGACGATGCCGGCATGGCCGTGCAGATGGCCGAATACGTGTGCCACGCGGTGGTGCGCCACTTCCGCGAGTTCGAGGCCTACGAGGCCGACATGCGCGCCGGGGGCTGGGCCTACCGCCGGCCGCGCCTGCGCAGCGAATTCTCCGTCGGCGTCATGGGCCTGGGAGTGCTGGGCGAGCGGGTGGCGAAGGCGCTGGCGCACTTCGAGTTCCCGGTGAACGGCTGGAGCCGCTCGCCCAAGGCCGTGGAGGGCGTGCGGGCCTTTCATGGCGCGGAGGGTTTCGACGGCTTCCTGGCTGCCAGCCGCGTGCTGGTGAACCTGCTGCCGCTCACGCCCGACACGCAGGACATCCTGAACCGCGACACGCTCTCGCGCCTGCAGCCGGGCGGCTATGTCGTCAATGTGGCGCGCGGCGCGCACCTGATCGAAGACGACCTGATCGCCCTCATCGACGCCGGCCACCTGGCCGGGGCCACGCTCGACGTGTTCCGCACCGAGCCGCTGCCCGCCGACCATCCGCTGCGCACGCACCCCCGCATCACGACCACGCCCCACACCTCCGCCCGCACGCTGCGCGAAGAAAGCATCGCCCAGATCGCGCGCAAGATCGCCGCCATGCAGCGCGGCGAGCCGGTGGCCGGCATCGTGGACCCCCGGCGCGGCTACTAGGCCTCGGGCACCGCCCCGCATTCTTTACCGCAGGATTTCCCCATGAGCAGCAGCATTCCTTCCCGCGTCAAACTCGTCGACGTCGGCCCGCGCGACGGCCTTCAGAACGAAAAGTCTCCCGTGCCCGCCGAGGTCAAGATCGGTCTCGTGCACCGCCTGCAGGCGGCCGGCCTGACGGAGATCGAGGTCACCAGCTTCGTCTCGCCCAAGTGGGTGCCCCAGATGGCGGACAACGTGGAGGTGATGGCGGGCATCGAGCGCCAGCCCGGCGTGCGCTATTCGGTGCTCACGCCCAACCTCAAGGGCTACGAGGCCGCGGTGCCCACGCGGCCCGACGAGATCGTCGTCTTCGGTTCGGCCAGCGAGGCCTTCAGCCAGAAGAACATCAACTGCAGCATCGCCGAGAGCATCGAGCGCTTCGCGCCGGTGGTCAAGGCGGCGCGCGCGGCGGGCATTGCCGTGCGAGGTGCCATGAGCTGCACCGTGGGCTGCCCCTACGAGGGCGAGGTGGCGCCCGAGCGCGTGGCGTACCTGGCGGGCCTGATGAAGCAGATCGGTGTGCAGCACGTGGGCGTGGCCGACACCATCGGCGTGGGCACGCCGCGCAAGGTGCAGCGCGCCATGGAGGCCACCTTGCAGCACTACGGCATCGACGCAGTGTCGGGCCACTTCCACGACACCTACGGGCAGGCGCTGGCCAACACGCTGGCCTCGCTGGAGATGGGCGTGTGGCAGTACGACACCTCGGTGGCGGGCCTGGGCGGCTGCCCCTACGCCAAGGGCGCCACGGGCAATGTGGCGACCGAAGACGTGGTGTACATGCTGCACGGCATGGGCATCGAGACCGGCATCGACCTGGACAAGCTCATCGATGCGGGCACGTACATCAGCGACTTCCTCGGCCGGCCATCGAACTCGCGCGCGGCCAAGGCCCTGCTGACCAAGCGGCTGGGCTGAGGCCGAGCGGTCAGCCGCCAGGCAGCGGCGCCGCCACGTTCTGCAACTGCTCCTTGAGGTGCGCCAAAAACGATTGCGCCGCGCGTGACAGCGTGCGGCCCATCAGCGTCTGCACCTCGATGTTGCGCAGGTCCAGCCCACGGTCGCGCAGGCGCACGCAGGCCATCTCCTCGCGCTCGATCTGGTAGCGCATGGTGATTTCGCCCGAGATGGACACGCCCTCGGGCTCGTGCTTGACGAACCCAAACAGGCTGGCGATGTAGTTGCTGGTGAGCACGGGGTCGATCTGCACCTTCTGGCGGCTGCACGCGATGTCGAACAGCTGCCGCACGGTGGTGTCCATTTCGGGCAGCGCCACGGGATAGTTCTGCAGCTGCGACAGGCTGACCTGCTGAAAGCGCGTCAGCGGATGGCCGCGCTGCACCACGGCCAGCACGGGCGAGGGCTGCAGCAGCTCGATGCGGATGTCCTTTTCGGCGCTGCGGCTCATGGTGATGCCGATGTCCGCATCGCCCAGCAGCACGCGCCGCGTGCTTTCGGCCGGCGGAAACACCCCCAGGTGGAACTGGATGCCCGGGTGCCGCCGCCGGAAATCGCTGATGAGCCGGGGCAGGAATTCCAGCGCGAAGCCCTCCGACGAGGCCAGTCGCACCCGCCCGCGCTCCATGCCCTGCAGCGCCTGCATTTCATGCACCACGCGCTCCGCGTCGTGCGCGGACTTCTGCGCGTGCACCGCCAGCAGCTCGCCCGCCGCGCTGGGCACCATGCCGCGCGCGTGGCGGTCGAACAGCGTCGCGCCCAGGAGGTCTTCCAGGTGCGCAATGTGGCGGCTGATGGCCGAGCCCGCCACGTTCAGCCGCTGCGAGGCCTCGCTGATCGAGCCGCAGCGCACCACCTCCAGGAAGTAGCGCAGGGCCGTGTCCTGCAATTGGCGGGCGACGATCTGCGAGCGTTTCATGGCGGTGGGCGATGGGGCGTGGTGCACTGCGGCAATCCCACAAGCATAGGCGCAATGCGGCGGGAGCATTGCCTTTTTGAGATCGCTCGCCGCGATATTCGGTAATGGCGGAAACGCCTCCGAGGTCCCATTCTTGCTCCCGTTCACTGTGTTTCCTGTTTCATCACGATGAAGGAGTTCGCAATGGGGCATTTATTCACCCACTGGGTGCGCCGGGGCTGTCTGGCACTGGGCATGATGGTTTTCGGGGCCGGCGCGCACGCCGGCAAGGCCAACGACACGCTGACCTACGCGTCGGACAACGAGGTCGAGAACGTGAGCCCGTACCACAACAACATGCGCGAGGGCGTCGTGCTCGCGGCCATGGCGTGGGACACGCTGCTCTACCGCGGCACGAAGACGGGCGAGCTCAAGCCGCAGCTCGCCACCGCCTGGAAGTGGGAGTCGCCCACCGCGCTGCTGGTCACGCTGCGCCAAGGCGTCACGTTCCACAACGGCGACAAGTTCACCGCCGACGATGTGGCCTACACCTTCAACGTGGTGACCGGCCCCGACGCCAAGATCGCCACGCGCCAGAACACCGACTGGATCAAGAGCGTGGACAAGGTGAGCGACTACGAGGTGCGCATCCACCTCAAGACGCCGTTCCCCGCGGCGCTGGAATACCTGGCCGGCCCCACGCCCATCTACCCCGCAGCCTATTTCACCAAGGTGGGGCTGGAAGGTTTCAGCAAGGCGCCGGTGGGCAGCGGCCCCTACAAGATCACCAGCGTGGTGCCGGGACAGGGCGTGACGATGGTGAAGAACACTGCCTACTTCAAGGACAGCCCCGCGGGCCAGCCCAAGATCGGCACCGTGAAGTTCACCGTCATCCGCGACCCGGAAGCCCGCATGGCCCAGCTGATGACCGGCGCGGTGGACTGGATCTGGCGCGTGCCGGCCGACCAGGCCGATTCGCTGAAGGCCGCGCCCAACCTCTCGGTGCTGAGCGGCGAGACCATGCGCGTGGGCTTCATCTCCATCAACAACAACGGCACCACGCCCGAGGCCGCGCCCTTCAAGGACCCCCGCGTGCGCCAGGCGCTCAACTACGCCATCAACCGCAAAGGGCTGGCCGACAGCCTGGTGCGCGGCGGCAGCCAGCCGGTGTATGCGCCGTGCTTTCGCACGCAGTTCGGCTGCGACACCAGCAAGGTGCAGCAGTACGAATACAACCCGGCCAAGGCCAAGGCGCTGCTGGCCGAGGCGGGCTACCCCAACGGCTTCGACACCGCGCTGTGGGCCTACCGCGAGCGCGAGTACGCCGAGGCGATGATCGGTGACCTGCGCAAGGTCGGCATCCGCGCGCGGCTGCACTTCGTGCAATACCCGGCGCTGCGCACCGAGCTGCGCGCCGGCCGTGCGCCGCTCACGTTCCAGGCCTGGGGATCGTTCTCGATCAACGACGCCTCGGCCTTCGTGGGCAACTTCTTCAAGGGCGGCCCGGACGACACTGCTAAGGACCCGCAGGTCATCGCGCTGATGCAGACGGCCGACGCCACGGTGGACAAGGCCGAGCGCAAGGCCAAGTACGCCCAGGCGCTGCAGCGCATCTCCACCCAGGCCATGTGGGCGCCGCTGTTCTCGTACTCGACCAACTATGCGTTCACCTCGGACCTGAAGTTCGAGGCCCAGCCCGACGAGCTGCCGCGCTTCTTCCAGGCCAGCTGGAAGTGACGTCCCCGGCGTTCGTGTCCCTCCCACACCCTCGCGGGCCCCTGCCATGCTGATCTACATCTTTCGCCGCCTGCTGGTGGCGCTGAGCGTCATGCTGACCGTGGCGGTCGTCAGCTTCATGCTGCTGCACCTGTCGGGCGACCTGGCCACCGCCATCGCGGGCCCGGAATCGAGCGCCGCCGACGTGGAGAAGATCCGCGTGCAGTACGGCCTGGATCGCCCCATCGTGGAGCAGTTCTTCGACTGGCTGGGCGCGGCGGCGCGGCTGGATTTCGGGCGGTCGTTCTATTTTCAGAACACCGTCATGGAGCTGGTCGGCGAGCGCCTGCCCATCACGCTCAAGCTCGGCGGCGTGGCGCTGCTGCTGGCCGTGGCCGTGGCCATTCCATTGGGCGTGCTGGCCGCGCTCTACCGCGACACGTGGATCGACCGCCTGGCATTGATGGTGGCGGTGGTGGGCCAGGCGATGCCGACCTTCTGGTTCGCGCTCACGCTGGTGCTGCTGTTCGCCGTGGGCCTGAAGTGGCTGCCCGTGGCGGGCAACACGAGCTGGCAGCATTTCGTGCTGCCGGCGGTGGCGCTGGGCTACTACGCCATGCCGGCCATGATGCGGCTCACGCGGGCCGGCATGCTGGACGTGCTGGGCGCGGACTACATCCGCACCGCGCGCGCCAAGGGCCTGAGCCGCTCGCGCGTGGTGTTCAAGCACGCGCTGCGCAACGCCATCATTCCGGTGGTGGCGCTGGCCGCGGTGGAGCTGGGCTTCATGCTCGGCGGCTCGGTGGTGATTGAGTCGGTGTATTCCATGCAGGGGCTGGGGCAGCTCGCCTGGGACTCCATCGCGCGCAACGACTACCCCGTGGTGCAGGCCGTGGTGCTGATCATCGCGGTGTTCTACATCGCGCTCACCTTCCTGGCCGACGTGCTCAACGCCGCGCTCGACCCGCGCATGCGCACCCGCTGAAGCCGCCGCACCGGAGATTGCCATGAACGCTTCCACCACCCTTTCCTCTCCCGGCGCGGCGGCCACCCTGGCCCTGCCGTCGCCGCCGGCCTGGCGCCGCTGGCTGCGCCGCGTGCTGGGCCAGCGCGGCCTGGTGCTCGGCGCCATCGTGCTCGTACTGGCCCTGGTGGCCGCGCTGCTCGCCCCCTGGATCAGCCCGCACGATCCCTACGCGCAGGACGTGACCCAGCGCCTCATTCCGCCCGTCTGGCACGCCAAGGGCAGCTGGGAGCACGTGCTGGGCACCGACAAGCTCGGCCGCGACTACCTGAGCCGGCTCATCTACGGCGCCCGCGTGTCGCTGCTGATCGGCGTGGTCACCGCGCTCATCGCCGGGGCCATCGGTACCACGCTGGGCGTGCTGGCCGGCTACTTCGGCGGCCGGGTGGATGCGGTCATCAGCTACATCATCACCACGCGCCTGGCCATGCCGGTGGTGTTGGTGGCCCTGGCCATGGCCTCGCTCGTGGGCGGCTCGCTGCAGGTGGTGATCGTGCTGCTGGGCCTGCTGCTGTGGGACCGCTTCGCCATCGTGACCCGCTCGGCCACGCAGCAACTGCGCGATGCCGAGTTCATCGCGGCGGCCAAGGCGCTGGGCGCCTCTACGCCTTACATCCTGGTGCGCGAGTTGCTGCCCAACCTGATGAGCGCACTCACCGTGGTCGCCACGCTGGAGATGGCGCACGCCATCCTGCTCGAATCGACCCTGTCGTTCCTGGGCCTGGGCGTGCAGCCGCCCACGCCGTCGTGGGGCCTGATGGTGGCCGAGGGCAAGGCCTACATGTTCTTCCAGCCCTGGGTGATCCTGATCCCCGGCGTGGTGCTGGCGGTGCTGGTGCTGGCCATCAACCTGGTGGGCGACGGCATCCGCGATCTCACGGCCCCCGATGGCCGGAACTGAAAGGCAAAGACCCATGACCACCCCTTTGCTGGAAGTGAAGAACCTGCGCGTGGACCTGCCCACCGAGCGCGGCATGCTGCACGCGGTGCGCGGCATCGATTTCCATGTGAACCGCGGCGAACTGCTGTGCCTGGTGGGCGAGTCGGGCTGCGGCAAGTCGATGACCTCGCTCGCGCTCATGGGCCTGCTGCCGCGCAAGGCGGTGCGCACGGCCGACCACATCCGCTTCGACGGTGCCGAGCTGCAGGGCCTGCCCGAGCGCGGCATGGCAGCGCTGCGCGGCGCCCGCATGGCGATGATCTTCCAGGAGCCGATGACTTCGCTCAACCCGTCGTACACGCTGGGCGACCAGCTGTGCGAGGCGCTGCGCGCGCACCGCAAGGTGAGCATGGCCCAGGCGCGCGAGCGGGCCGTGTACCTGCTGGAGCGGGCGGGCGTGCCGCAGGCGCCCGAGCGCCTGCGCCAGTACCCGCACCAGCTCTCGGGCGGCCTGCGCCAGCGCGTGATGATCGCCATGGCGCTGATGTGCGAGCCCGACCTCATCATTGCCGACGAGCCCACGACGGCGCTGGACGTGACCATCCAGGCGCAGATCCTGCGGCTGCTGCGCGAGCTGCAGCAGGAGTTCGGCACGGCCGTGGTCTTCATCACCCACGATCTGGGCGTGGTGGCGCGCATCGCCGACCGCGTGGCGGTGATGTATGCGGGCGAGGTGATCGAAACCGCGCCGGTGGGCGAGCTTTTCGCGCGCCCCACGCACCCCTACACGCAGGGCCTGCTCAATTGCATTCCCGTGCGCGGCAAGACGCTGCCGGGCAGCCGGCTGCAAGCCATTCCCGGCGTGGTGCCCAGTCTCGTCGGCACCGTGCAGGGCTGCGCTTTTTCCAACCGCTGCGCGCATGCGCAACCGGCCTGCGCGCACACGCCGCCCTATGTGGCGGTGGATGCCCACCACGCGGTCCGCTGCGTGCAGGCCCATCCCCTGGCGGAGGCCGCATGACCCCTTCACCTCTCCCCCCCGCACCCGGCAGCGACATCGCGCTGGAGCTGTGCGCGCTGCACCGCAGCTTCCGCCTGAAGCGCGGACTGTTCCGCGCGCCCGGCGAGATCCACGCGGTGAACGACGTCTCGCTGCGCGTTCGCAAGGGCGAAACGTTGGGCCTGGTCGGCGAATCCGGCTGCGGCAAGAGCACGCTCGCCAAGATGCTGCTGGGCCTGCTGCCGCCCAGCTCGGGCAGCGTGCTGGTCGATGGCAAGGAGATCGATCCGCGACAGCGCCGCGCGCTGGCGCGGCGCATCCAGCCCATCTTCCAGGACCCGTACTCGTCGCTCAACCCGCGCCGCACCGTGGCCGACATCGTCGGCGTGCCGCTGCGCCTGCACCAGGTGGGCACGGCCGTGGAGCAGCGCCGGCGCGTGCGCGAGATGCTCGATCTGGTCGGCATGCCCGAGCGCACCCATGCGCAGTACCCCAACCAGCTGTCGGGCGGGCAGCGCCAGCGCGTGGCCATCGCGCGGGCGCTGGTGCTGCGGCCCGACATCCTGATCTGCGACGAACCGACCTCGGCGCTCGACGTGTCGGTGCAGGCGCAGATCCTGAACCTGCTGCTCGACCTCAAGGCCGAGTTCGGCCTGACCTACCTGTTCATCAGCCACGACCTGGGCGTGGTCGAGCACCTGGTGGACCGCGTGGCCGTGATGTACCGCGGCGCCATCGTGGAACTGGGCACGCGCGAGCAGATCTTCGCCCGGCCCGAACACGCCTACACCCGCCGGCTGCTGGCCTCCGCGCTCACGCCCGAGCCGGGCCTGGGCATTCCCGACATCGAGCGTGCGGCCCTGGCCTGAGCAGCCTACACGCACCTTCCATTCACTCCACCCACCCCACCCGAGGACCTTTCCCATGAGCCGTGACCAAGCCATTGCCCAGACACTGGCCTGCTTCGACGACGGGCGCTTTCAGCAGACGCTGGCGCGCCGGGTCGCCTTCCGCACCGAAAGCCAGGACGCCGCCAGCGGCCCCATCCTGCACGCCTACCTGACCGAGGAGATGGTGCCGCAGCTGCAGGCGCTGGGCTTTGCATGCCGTGTGGTGGACAACCCGGTGCCGGGCAAGAGCCCCTTCCTGCTGGCCGAGCGCGCCGAGGAGGGCGCGGCCTTCACGCTGCTGACCTACGGCCATGGCGACGTGGTGCGCGGCTACGACGCGCAATGGCGCGCGGGCCTCAAACCGTGGGACATCGTGGTGGAGGGCAACCGCTGGTATGGCCGCGGCACGGCCGACAACAAGGGCCAGCACACCATCAACCTCACCGCGCTGGAGCAGGTGCTGGCGGTGCGCAGCGGCCGCCTGGGCTACAACGTCAAGATCATCCTGGAGATGGGCGAGGAGGACGGCTCGCCGGGCCTGAACGCGGTGTGCGCGAACGAGCGCGATGCGCTCGCGGCCGACCTCTTCATCGCCTCAGACGGACCCCGGGTGTCCGCCTCGCGCGCTACCCTGTTCCTGGGCTCGCGCGGTGTCTTCAACTTCGACCTGCACGTGAAGCTGCGCGACGGCGGCCACCACTCGGGCAACTGGGGCGGCCTGCTGCGCAACCCGGGCATCCGGCTGGCGCATGCCATCGCCAGCCTGGTGGACGAGCGCGGCCGCATCCAGGTGCCGGGCCTGCGTCCCACCGAGCTGCCCGCCAGCGTGCGCGAGGCGCTGCGCGACATCGACGTGGGCGGCGGCCCGGACGACCCTGAGATCGACCTGGACTGGGGCGAGCCCGGCCTGACCCCGTCCGAGCGCGTGATCGGCTGGAACAGTCTGGAGGTGCTGGCCTTCACCACCGGCAACCCGGCCATGCCGGTGCATGCCATTCCCGCCGAGGCGCGCGCGCACTGCCACATGCGCTACGTGGTGGGCTCCGACCCCACGGCGTTCCTGGACCACATTCGCGAGCACCTGCAGGCCCGCGGCTTCACCGACGTGGAGGTGCGAGGCACCGACGTGCACATGGCCGCCACCCGGCTGGACCCGGACGATGCCTGGGTGCGCTGGGGCCTGGCCTCCATCGAGCGCTCCACCGGCCGGCGCCCGGCGCTGCTGCCCAACCTGGGCGGCTCGCTGCCCAACGACGTGTTTTCCGAGACCCTGGGCCTGCCCACGCTGTGGGTGCCGCACTCGTACCCGGCCTGCTCGCAGCACGCGCCCAACGAGCACATCCTGGCGGACGTCACGCGCGAATCGCTTCAGATCATGGCCGGCCTGTTCTGGGATCTGGCGGAGCAGGGCCCCGGCGTGCACCAGGAGCGCGCGGCGGCTTGAAGGTCCCCCGAGAGGCTGCGCGCCCCGGCGGCCATCGCTAAGATCAACGCTTTGGACCACCGGCCTTCCGGCCTTGAGAGATCCCATGTGCGCAGCCGAACTCATTCCCCTCCCCGAAGGCGTCCAGCGCGTGGCCGCCACGCTGCAGTCGCTGGGCCATCCGCACATGCCGCGCATGCTCGACGACGCGGCGCGCACCGCCCAGCAGGCGGCCGATGGCCTGGGCATCCTGGTCGGCCAGGTGGCCAAGAGCATCATCTTCCGGCGCAAAAGCGACGATGCGGCCGTGCTGGTCGTCACCTCGGGCGACCGGCGCGTGGATGAGAAGAAGGTCGAGGCCCACGTCGGCAAGATCGGCCGGGCCGATGCCGAGTTCGTCAAGGCGCGCACGGGCTTCTCGATCGGTGGCGTGTCCCCCGTGGGCCACGCCACGCCGCCGGTCACGCTGATCGACCGCGAGCTGTTCCGCTTCGAGGAGATCTGGGCCGCGGCCGGCCACCCGCACAGCGTATTCGCGCTGCGCCCGCAGGACCTGGAAAAGCTCACCAGCGCGCCCGTGGTCGATGTGGTGCAAGCGCCGATCGAACCATGAGTGCGACCGAATCGATCGCCAACCGCGCGATGCTGCTGAGCGCGGGAGGCTATTTCGACGAAGACAGCACGGACGGCGTGCCCTCGCCGTGCATCTCGGTGTGCCGCCTGTCGGCCGACGGCACCTACTGCGACGGCTGCTTTCGCACGCTGGACGAGATCCGCGCATGGTCGGGCGCGGATTCCAACGAACGCCGCGCGATCTGGGCCCGCCTCGCGCAGCGCGCGGGTTTCGAGTTTCCCCCGCCATCCCCTTTTCCGGACCTGCCGTGAAGCACATCACCTTCTACCTGGACTTCGTCTCGCCCTATGCCTGGCTGGCGTTCGAGCAGTTGCCGCAGGCCCTGGAAGGACTGAGCTACAGCGTCGAGTACCGCCCCGTTCTGCTGGGCGCGCTGCTGCAGCGCCACGGCAACCCGGGCCCGGCGGGTATTCCGGCCAAGCGGCTGTGGACGTACCGCCATGCCGAATGGCTGGGCCATTCGCTCGGCACGGGCCTGGCCATGCCGGCCCAGCACCCGTTCAACCCATTGCCGCTGCTGCGCCAATCGCTGGCCTGCAGTGAGGACGGCGCCATCAACCGCTTCGTGGCTGGCACCGTGCTGCGCCACGTGTGGCTGGGCGGGCACGATGCCAACGACCCCGCGCGTCTGCAGGCGCTGGCCGAGACGCTTGCGCAACAGGTGCGCCCGGACCCCGCAGGCGCTGCCGCCAAGGCCCTGCTGCGCGCCAACACCGACGCGGCGGCGCAGCGTGGCGTGTTCGGCGTGCCGGCTTTCGAGGTGGAAGGCCGCCTGTTCTGGGGGCTGGACAGCCTGCCCATGCTGCGGGCCTGCCTGAGCGGCGACCCCTGGTTCGACGGCCCCGCATGGGACCGTACCGAAGCGCTGCCCTCCGGCTTGCCGCCCGCCGCCGCCTGATCCCGCCGAACCCGGTGGCAGGCACCGAGTCGGCCCGCTTGATCGCGCTGATGCGGCCGATTCCTCCGAGGTCCCCGCCCTTTCAGGGTTAGTCCCTGGCAGGGTTTTCCCGCGGCGCGGCGGTGCGGCGTTGGTGCCTCCGTGGCCCGTTCGGTGGGCTGCACCGCAGTTTTACCCCCGATTTACCGCATCGAGAAATGCGGGTGCAGGGTTGGCCCGGGGTTTGTCAGGTGGCTGTCAGTCCGGGGCGCCGTGGGGCGCCTGGCGCTTGTCAGTGTTTGGTCAGATGCACGTCCGATATTGCGGTCCAGGCTGCGACGAGTGCCCGGAAACCCCATCGCACCGTGTATTTCCGCATCCATCCGACCACCAATGGAGACAAGCACCATGGCTACCAATGTTGCATCCCGGCCCATGTCGCCGGAAGAAAGAAAAGTCATCTTCGCCTCGTCGCTGGGCACCGTGTTCGAGTGGTATGACTTCTACCTGTACGGCTCGCTCGCGGCCATCATCGCCAAGCAGTTCTTCAGCGGGCTGGATGCGGGCTCGGCCTTCATCTTCGCGCTGCTGGCCTTCGCGGCCGGGTTCATCGTGCGGCCCTTCGGCGCGCTGGTGTTCGGGCGCCTGGGCGACATGATCGGGCGCAAGTACACCTTTCTCGTCACCATCCTGATCATGGGCCTGTCCACGTTCATCGTGGGCATCCTGCCGACCTACGCCAGCATCGGCGTGGCCGCGCCGGTGATCCTGATCGCGCTGCGCATGCTGCAGGGCCTGGCCCTCGGCGGCGAGTACGGCGGGGCCGCCACCTATGTGGCCGAGCACGCGCCGCAAGGCAAGCGCGGCGCCTACACCTCGTGGATCCAGACCACCGCCACGCTGGGCCTGTTCCTGTCGCTGCTGGTCATCCTGGGGACCCGCACCGTGATGGGCGAGCAGGAGTTCGGCGACTGGGGCTGGCGCATTCCGTTCCTGGTGTCCATCCTGCTGCTGGGCATTTCGGTGTGGATCCGGCTGTCGCTGTCGGAATCGCCCGCCTTCCAGAAGATGAAGGCCGAAGGCAAGACCTCCAAGGCGCCGCTGGCCGAGTCGTTCGGCGAGTGGAAGAACCTCAAGATCGTGATCCTCGCGCTGATCGGCCTGACCGCCGGCCAGGCCGTGGTCTGGTACACGGGGCAGTTCTATGCGCTGTTCTTCCTCACGCAGCAGCTGAAGGTGGATGCCGTCACGGCCAACCTGATGATCGCCGCCGCGCTGCTGATCGGCACGCCGTTCTTCATCGTGTTCGGCACGCTGTCGGACAAGATCGGCCGCAAGCCCATCATCATGCTGGGCTGCGTGCTCGCCGTGCTGACGTACTTCCCGGTGTTCAAGGCCCTGACCGAAGCCGCCAACCCCGATCTCGCCGCCGCGCAGGCCAAGAACAAGGTGGTGATCGTGGCCGACCCGGCCGAGTGCTCGTTCCAGTTCAACCCCACGGGCACGTCCAAGTTCACGAGTTCGTGCGACATCGCCAAGCAGGTGCTGGCCGCCGGTTCGGTGAGCTATGACAACGAAGTCGCACCGGCCGGCACGCCCGCCGTGATCAAGATCGGTGCCACCACCATCCCGAGCTACAGCGCCAAGGGCCTGCCCGCCGACCAGGTCAAGGCCAAGGACGCAGAGTTCAAGAAGGCCGTGGCCGACACCCTCAAGGCCGATGGCTATCCCACCAAGGCCGACCCCGCCAAGATGAACAAGGTGATGATGGTCGTCCTGCTGACCTACCTCGTGCTGCTGGTGACCATGGTGTACGGCCCCATCGCTGCCATGCTGGTGGAAATGTTCCCCACCCGCATCCGCTACACGTCGATGAGCCTGCCGTACCACATCGGCAACGGCTGGTTCGGCGGCCTGTTGCCCACCACCTCGTTCGCCATCGTGGCGCAGACCGGCAACATGTACAACGGCCTGTGGTACCCCATCATCATCGCGGGCGCCACGGCAGTGATCGGCACGCTGTTCATCCGCGAAACCAAGGATGTGGACATCTACGCCAACGACTGATTGGAACCGCCCGGGCTCCCGTGAATCGGGAGCCCGCAGTGCGGAAAAGGGCTGCATGTGTTGGCAAAAAACGCCAAAGTGTGGTGGCGATGCATCAAGGCTGTTATGAAAATGACTTTTGGGGGTGGTATTGAGGCGCCACCCCCTAGAATTTCGTAAGTAGTTGCACCAACGCCCGGCGGCCACCCGCTCTGCAGTGCCTACCACACCATCTGACGGATAAAAGCATTCAAGGAAATCACATGCAAAAGACGAATCGTTTGGCACTGGCTGTGCTGGCTCTCCTGGGTAGCACCGCTGCCTTCGCCCAAAGCAGCGTCACGCTGTATGGCCGTGTGAACACCACGGTGGAACGCCAAGAAGTGGGCGACACCAAGACCACCGGTCTGTTCAACAACGCTTCGCGTTTCGGCTTCAAAGGCGTGGAAGACCTCGGCGGTGGCCTGAAGGCTGGCTTCCAACTGGAAAGCGGCTTCGCTTCCGACACCGGTTCTTCCGATGCACGTGGTTTCTTCGCCCGTCAAAGCGAAGTGAACCTGTCGGGTGGTTTCGGCGCCCTGCGTCTGGGCCGCTTCACGGCTGAGTCCTACTACGCCACGGCCGACTACGTCAGCCTGCACAACCATGACACCGGTTCGTCGTCCGACGCGTTCTACGCCTACGTGATGCCCGATGCCAACAAGATTTCCTACCGCACGCCCGATTTCGGCGGCCTGACCGTCGAAGGCGCCGTGGCACTGCACGAGCAAGCTGTCGGCGTGAAGAACGCCTATGACCTGGCTGCCAACTACAACCTGGGCGCTCTGGCCCTGGGCGCTGGCTACAGCAAGCAAGGCGACGTGAACCAGTTCGCACTGCGCGGCCTGTACACGATGGGTTCGTTCATGTTCGGCGGCTACTACCAACGTGACGAAGACGCATACGTCCTGAACGGCGGCAAGCGCAACACGTTCCGTCTGTCGGGTGCCTACCTGATGGGCGCTTCGGAATTCCACGTGAACGTGGGCCGTGCCGGCAAGTACAAGAACGTGGCTGACAGCGCCGCTACGCAATACACGCTGGGCTACAACTACAACCTGAGCAAGCGTACCAAGGTGTACGGCTACTACACGAAGGTGAACAACAGCCGCAACGCCGCTTACATGACGGGCATCGCCGGCGCTGACTTCAGCTCCGTGGCCGTGGGCGTTCGCCACGCATTCTGATGGTTGACGCGGGTCGGCGGCCCCGGCTGCCAACCCGCGTTCCAGACGATCCGAGCCTCACATCCCGAAAGGGGTGTGGGGCTTTTTTTCAGCCGTTCGTTTCACTAAAAAGGAGATAGGTATGTGGAAAATTGTCGTGGGCTTCGTTCTGTTCGCAGCGCTGTCGCTCTTCGTCATCATGAAAGCCGGAGACAAAGTGGACATGAGCGGTGAAAAGCACGGGGCCGATGCCGTGCACGTGCCTGAAACGGCGGTCCCTGCGGCCAGCAGCCCCGCATCGGCACCTGCCGTGCCCGCCTCGGGAGCCAGCAGCGCTTCCTAAAGCAGGCGGTTGCCCGATGCAGACATGAAAAAGCCCGCTGATGCGGGCTTTTTGCCGAGCGCGGAGGGCTGGTGGGGCGAAAGCGAGGTTTTCAGCCCCTCAGCGGCGGAATTTTCCGTCCGCGCCGAGGATGGACAGGTCGGCAAAGTCCAGCCCGGTGTGGTCGTCGGGGCCGTAGCTCACCTCCAGGCCGCCCAGGTCGAGCTTCTGCAAGCCTTCCAGCGCCGCATGGATCCGCTCCCGGGTGGGCTTGGGGCCGGCGCGGCGCAGGCCTTCCACCAGCACCTTGGCGGCCGCGAAACCTTCCAGCATGGCGGGGCTGACTTCCTTGCCCCGGCTCTTGGCGAGGTCCTGTGCTTCGCTCACCAGGGGCAGGTTCACGGCGCGCTCGCTGGGGAACACCTGGGTGACGATCACCCCCCGGGCGTTGGCGCCCAGGCTTTTGGCGAAACCGGCGGAGGCATTGTTGGACAGGGTGGCCATCTGCGCCGTCGAGCCCGCGGCGCGCAGGGCCGCGTAGCCTTCGGCCACCGCGGTGCTGGAGGCGATCATCAGCACGGCCTGGGCCTGGGACTGCGCGATCTTGGGCACGAGGGCGGCGAAGTCGGGCTTGGAGCGATCGACCTTCTCCAGCAGCACGGCCTTGACCTTGGCGGCGTCCAGCCCCTTTTGTGCGCCGACCAGGCCGTCCGCGCCGAAGCTGTCGTCCGCATGGACCACGGCGATCTTGGTGATGCCGACGGACACCAGGTGCGCGATGGCCTTCTCGGCCTCGCGCTGGTAAGGCGCCCGCACGTTGAAGACGTTCCGGCGCACGGGCCGGTGCAGCACCATGGCACCGGTGGAGGGGCCGACCAGGGCCACGCCGTACTTGTCCAGCAGCGGGATGACGGCTTCGGTGGGCGGCGTGCCCCGGGTGAGGAAGAGGGCGGAGACGTTCTGCTCTTCGATCAGCTTGCGGGCATTGGCCGCGGCCAGCTGGGGGTCGAGCTTATCGTCCAGCGAGATGAGCTGGATTTTCTGCCCGTGGATGCCGCCCCGCGCATTGATGGCGTCCAGGTACAGCTTGGCGCCGTCGGTGGTTTCCTGCACCCCTGCGGCCACCGTGCCGGAAAAACCGGCGGTCTGTCCGATGAGGATCTGCGCCTGCGCGGCCGACAGCAGCGCCGTCAGGGCCACGCCCGCGCTGATTTTCTGGAGGGTTCTCATAGCTCTCTGGTCAAAGGATGGAGGGGCGTGCCGGACTCGCTCCGGCCCCGGCATGTCCGGCGATGGCGCTTCTCAGGAAGGGACGTAACCGAAAGGTACGGCGATTGTGCCGAGGCGATGGCCGCGGCTTTCCTCATATCCCCCGGATGGGCTGGGCCATTGCGGCCGCTCGGGCACGCTGCCCGAGCCTTCAGCGGCGGAACTTTCCGTCGGTTCCGATGATAGACAGGTCGGCGAAGTCCAGGCCGGTGTGGTCCTCTGGGCTGTAGCTGATTTCAAGCCCGCCCAGGTCGAACTTCTGCAGCCCCTCCAGGGCCGCCTGGATGCGGTCGCGGGAGGGCTTGGGGCCGGCGCGGCGCAGGCCTTCGACCAGGACCTTCGCGGCGGCATAGCCTTCCAGCATGGCGGGGCTGATTTCCTTGCCCTGGGCCTTGGCGAGGTCCTGCGCCTCGCGCACCAGGGGGAAGTTCATGGCCCGTTCGTTGGGGAACACCTGGGTGACGATCACGCCGCGGGCGTTGGCGCCCAGGCTTTTGGCAAAACCGGCGGAGGCGTTGTTGGACAGCGTGACCATCTGCGCGCCCGAGCCGGCGGCGCGAAATGCCGCATAGCCTTCGGCCACGGCGGTGCCCGAGGCGATCATGAGCACGGCCTGGGCCTGCGACTGCACGATCTTGGGTGCGATGGGAGCAAAGTCCGGCTTGGATCGGTCGAACTTCTCCTGCAGCACGGCCTTGAGCTTGGCGGCTTCCAGCCCCTTTTGCGCGCCGACCATGCCGTCGGCCCCGAAGCTGTCGTCCGCCTGCACCACGGCGATCCGGGTGATGCCCATGGACACCAGGTGGGAGATCGCCTTTTCGGCTTCGCGCTGGTAGGTGGCGCGCACGTTGAAGACGTTCTTGCGCACCGGCTTGTGCAGCACCATGGCGCCGGTGGAGGGGCCGACCAGGGCCACGCCGTGCTTGTCCAGCAGCGGAATGATGGCCTCGGTGTGGGGCGTGCCGCGCGTGAGGAAGAGGGCGGAGACGTTCTGCTCCTCGATCAGCTTGCGGGCATTGGCGACGGACAGTTGCGGATCGAACTTGTCATCCAGAGAGACCAGCTCCACCTTCTGGCCGTGGACCCCGCCCCGGCCGTTGACGGCGTCCAGGTACAGCTTGGCGCCCTCGGTCGTCTCCTGCACGCCCGAGGCCACTGCCCCTGAAAATCCGGCGGTCTGGCCGATGAGAATCTGTGCCTGGGCCGCCGACAGCAAGGCGGCCAGGACCAGTGCGGCGCCGGTGTTGCGCATGAATGCCATGGTGTGTCTCCAATCCGTGAGGGGTTGCCGAGGAAAGCCCTCTGCCTGGGCTCCACCTTGCCGAAGTTGACGATTCGTGACAATAGGTAACACCCTGGGTCGAAGGCCTTTTCCATGCCGCGGGCGGTTGCCAACGGCGGCCTCGCCCCGATATGGGAAAACGCCCTACCTTCCGCGCGCGGAAGCCGTCCCTAGAATGCTCCGCCTCCCCTACCCGAAAGACCCCCGATGACCCAGGGATTGATCCGCATCCACGGTGCACGCCAGCACAACCTCAAAAACCTCGATCTGGACATCCGCACGGGTGAGTTGACGGTGGTGACGGGCCCCAGCGGTTCGGGCAAATCCAGCCTGGTGTTCGACACCCTCTACGCCGAGGGCCAGCGCCGCTACGTGGAAACCTTCAGCGCCTATGCGCGCCAGTTCCTCGACCGCATGGACAAGCCGGCCGTGGACAAGGTGGAGGGCGTGCCGCCCGCCATCGCCATCGACCAGACCAACCCGGTGCGCTCCAGCCGCTCCACGGTCGGCACGATGACCGAGTTGAACGACCACCTGAAGCTGCTCTTCGCCCGCGCCGGCCAGCTGTTCGACCGGCAGACCGCGCAGCCGGTGCGCCACGATTCGCCCGAGACCATCTACGCCGAACTGCAGCGCCGCTGCGCCGAGGCCGGCGACCCGCGCGTGGTGCTGACCTTCCCCGTCGAGCTGCCCGCCAACACCTCGCCCGAGCAGGTCGAGCAGTGGCTGTCCGCCAGCGGCTTCACCAAGGTCCAGGCCGAGCGCGAGGTCGCAACGCCCACCGGGCCCCGCAAGCTGCTCGATGTGGTGGCCGACCGGTTCCGCCTGGGCAATGCCGAGAAGGCGCGGGTGGTGGAGGCCATCGAGGTGGCGATCAAGCGCGGCACCGGGCGGCTGAACGTGTACCGGCTGGTGGACGACGGCGAGCCGGAACTGTGGCGGTTTTCCACCGGGCTGCACTGCCCCGACAGCGACCTGCGCTACAGCGAGCCGATTCCGTCGATGTTCTCGTTCAATTCGGCCGTGGGCGCGTGCGACACCTGCCGCGGCTTCGGCCGCGTGATCGGCGTTGACTACGGGCTCGTGATCCCCAACGAGAAGCTCACGCTGCGCGCGGGCGCGATCAAGACCATCCAGACGCCGGCGTGGAAGGAGGCGCAGGACGATCTCATGCGGCACGCCGAAACCGCAGGCATCCCGCGCGACACGCCCTGGTACAAGCTCACCGAGGACCAGAAGCAATGGGTCATCGGCGGCGCGCCCGGCTACAAGGACGGGCAGTGGAACAAGCAGTGGTACGGCATCAAGCGCTTCTTCGAGTACCTGGAGAGCAAGGCCTACAAGATGCACATCCGCGTGCTGCTGTCCAAGTACCGCAGCTACACGCCGTGCCCCACCTGCGGCGGCGCGCGCTTGAAGACCGAGAGCCTGCTGTGGCGCGTGGGCAGCAAGGAGGACGCCGACATCGCGATCGACCCGGCCCGCCGCTTCATGCCCCAGGGCGTGCAGTGGAGCCGCGCACAGCTCGAAGCGCTGCCCGGCCTGTGCCTGCACGACCTGATGCTGCTGCCCATCGACCGGCTGCGGCGCTTCTTCGACCGCATGGAGCTGCCCGAGGGCGACGCCGCCGCGGGTGGCGACGCGCAGGCGCTCAAGCTGCTGCATGAAGAGATCACCACGCGCCTCAAATACCTGTGCGACGTGGGCATCGGCTACCTCACGCTGGACCGGCAAAGCCGCACGCTCAGCGGCGGCGAGGTGCAGCGCATCAACCTGACCACGGCGCTGGGCACCTCGCTGGTGAACACGCTGTTCGTGCTGGACGAGCCCAGCATCGGCCTGCACCCGCGCGACATGCACCGCATCACCGAGGCCATGCTGCGCCTGCGCGATGCGGGCAACACGCTGGTGGTGGTGGAGCACGACCCGGCCGTCATGCTGGCGGCCGACCGCGTGATCGACATGGGCCCCGGCCCCGGCGAGCGCGGCGGCTCCATCGTGTTCGACGGCACCACGGGCGAGCTGCGCCGCGCCGACACGCTCACCGGCCAGTACCTGGCCGGCACCAAGCAGATCGGCATGGGCTACCAGCGCCGCGTGACCGAGGCCACGCCGCGCCTGATCCTGGAGGGTGCGCGCGAGCACAACCTGCAGAACGTGTCGGTGGAGTTCCCGCTGCAGCGCCTGGTCACCGTGACCGGCGTGAGCGGCTCGGGCAAGTCGAGCCTGATCCAGGACGTGCTGGCCCCGGCGCTGCTGCGCCACTTCGGCAAGGCGACGGAGACGCCCGGCGCGCACGACCGCCTGCTGGGCGCTGACCACCTGGGCGAGGTCGTGTTCGTGGACCAGTCGCCCATCGGCAAGACCGCCCGCTCCAACCCGGTGAGCTACGTGGGCGCGTGGGACGCGATCCGCGAGCTGTTCGCCGTGGCGCCGCTGTCGCGCCAGCGCAGCTACACCGCGGCCAAGTTCAGCTTCAATTCCGGCGACGGGCGCTGCCCGACCTGCGGCGGCTCGGGGTTCGAGCACGTGGAGATGCAGTTCCTGTCGGACGTGTACCTGCGCTGCCCCGACTGCGACGGCAAGCGCTACCGGCCGGAGATCCTGGAGGTGACCATCGAGCGCGGTGGTCGCTCCTTCAACGTGGCCGACGTGCTCGACCTCACGGTGAGCGAGGCGGCCGCCCTGTTCGCCGCCGACCGAGACGTGATCCGCGCGCTGCAGCCCATCGTGGACGTGGGCCTGGAATACGTGAAGCTGGGCCAGCCCGTGCCCACGCTGTCGGGCGGCGAGGCCCAGCGCCTGAAGCTGGCGGGTTTCCTCGCGGAAGCGGCGCGCGTGGAAAGCAAATCGCGCCAGCCGCTGGCGCGCAAGGGCACGCTGTTCCTGTTCGACGAGCCCACCACCGGCCTGCATTTCGACGACATCGCCAAGCTCATGCGCGCGCTGCGCAAGCTGCTGGACGCCGGGCATTCGCTGGTGGTCATCGAGCACAACCTGGACGTGATCCGTGCCAGCGACTGGCTCATCGACCTCGGCCCCGAGGGCGGCGACGGCGGCGGCCTGCTGGTGGCCGAGGGCACGCCCGAGGACGTGCGCCAGCACCCCACCTCGCACACGGGCGCCGCGCTGCGCGAGTACGAGCAGGCCCTGGGCGCGGGCGGCCACTCGGTGCACGAGAAGGCGGCGGTGCTACGAAAAGAGAAGCAGCGTGCCCTAGCGGAACATGCGCCGGCGGCCAAAAATGCCATTGAAATCGTCAACGCCAAGGAGCACAACCTCAAGAACCTGAGCGTGGACATTCCGCGCGGCCAGTTCAACGTGATCACCGGTGTGTCGGGCTCGGGCAAGTCGACGCTGGCGTTCGACATTTTGTTCAACGAAGGGCAGCGCCGCTACCTCGAATCGCTGAACGCCTATGCGCGCTCCATCGTGCAGCCGGCGGGCCGGCCCGAGGTGGATGCGGTGTACGGCATTCCGCCCACGGTGGCGATCGAGCAGCGCCTGTCGCGCGGCGGTCGCAAGAGCACGGTGGGCACGACCACCGAGGTGTGGCATTTCCTGCGGCTGCTGTACGTCAAGCTGGGCGTGCAGCACTGCATCCACGACGGCGCCGCCGTGCAGCCGCAGACGCCCGACAGCATCGCCGCGCAGCTGCTGCGCCACTTCAAGGGCCAGCACATCGGCCTGCTGGCGCCGCTGGTGATGAACCGCAAGGGCGTCTACACCGAACTGGCCGACTGGGCGCGGCCGCGCGGCTACACCCACCTGCGGGTGGACGGGCATTTCCTGCCCACCACGGGTTTTCCGCGCATCGACCGCTTCAAGGAGCACACCATCGAGCTGCCCGTGGCCAGCCTGGACGTGTCGCCCGAGAACGAGGGGCTGCTGCGCTCGTCGCTGGCGCGCGCGCTGGAACTGGGCAAGGGCGTGGTCCACGTGCTGAGCCAGCTCGATGGCCTGAAGGACGCGATGGTGGCCGGCACCGCCACCGCGCACATCGGGGCGCTGCAGGCGTTCTCCACCAAGCGCGCCTGCCCCGTGTGCGCGACCAGCTATGCCGAGCTGGACCCGCGCCTGTTCTCGTACAACAGCAAGCACGGCTGGTGCCCGGACTGCGTGGGCACGGGCGTCAAGCTCACCCGCGAGCAGCGCAAGGTGTTCGACGACTCGGTGCAGGACGACAAGGAAAAGGGCCGTGAGCAGACCTTCGCCGAGCCCGAAGCCGAGGACGTGGCCGACGTGGCCTGCCCCACCTGCCAGGGCACGCGGCTGAACGCCACGGCCCGCGCCGTGCGCTTCGGCGAGAACGCCGCCGCCGGCCGTGCCGGCGTGGGCATCGCCGACATCGCCGCGCTTTCGGTCACCGACATCCGCCAGTGGATCGAGGCGCTGCAGCAAGGCGCGGCCCTGAGCCAGCGCGAGGCCGACATCGCGCGCGACCTGATCCCCGAGATCCAGAGCCGGCTCGAATTCCTGGAAGAAGTGGGCCTGGGCTACCTCACGCTGGACCGGGGCGCGCCCACGCTGTCGGGCGGCGAGGCGCAGCGCATCCGCCTGGCGGCGCAGCTGGGCAGCAACCTGCAGGGCGTGTGCTACGTGCTGGACGAGCCCACCATCGGGCTGCACGCGCGCGACAACCAGATCCTGCTGAACGCGCTGCACAAGCTGGGCGACAAGGGCAACACGCTGGTGGTGGTGGAGCACGACGAGGACACCATCCGCCGCGCCGACCACATCATCGACATCGGCCCGAGCGCCGGCAAGCGCGGCGGGCGCCTGGTGGCGCAGGGCAGCGTGGCCGACGTGCAGGCCGCCGAGGATTCGCAGACCGGTCGCTACCTGCTGCATGCCATGCGGCACCCGCTCAAAGCCCGTCGCCCGGTGGTGGTGCCCGTGCACATCGCCCGCTCGGATGCTACTGTTTTAATAGCTAGCAAGGCAGAAAGTACTAAGGCATCCGGCCAGAAAGAGGCCGAAGCCGCGCAGCCGGAGCACTGGCTGACCGTGCGCGGGGCGAAGCTGCACAACCTGCAGGGCGTGACCGCCAGCGTGCCGCTGAACCGCCTGGTGGCCGTGACCGGTGTGAGCGGCTCGGGCAAATCGACCCTGGCGCGCGACGTGCTGCTGGCCAACGTGCAGGCCTGGGTGCAGCAGCGCTCCACCAAGGCCGGGCGCGATGCGATGGACGCCGGCAAGGCGCCGCCTCTCGTGGGCTGCAGCGGCCTGTCGGGCTTCGAGACCGTAGACCGCGTGCTGGAGGTGGACCAGACCCCCATCGGCAAGACGCCGCGCAGCTGCCCCGCCACGTACATCGGCTTCTGGGACACCATCCGCAAACTGTTCGCCGAAACGCTGGAGGCCAAGGCGCGCGGCTATGCGGCCGGGCGGTTCAGCTTCAACACCGGCGAAGGCCGCTGCCCCAGCTGCGAAGGGCAGGGCATCCGCACCATCGCCATGAGCTTCCTGCCCGACGTGAAGGTGCCCTGCGAGACCTGCCACGGCGCGCGCTTCAACCCCGAGACGCTGGCCGTCACCTGGCGCGGCAAGAGCATCGGCGACGTGCTGCAGATGGAAGTGGACGAGGCCGTGGAGTTCTTCGCCAGCATGCCCAGCATCGCGCACCCGCTGCAACTGCTCAAGGACGTGGGCCTGGGCTACCTCACGCTGGGCCAGCCCAGCCCCACGCTGTCGGGCGGCGAGGCGCAGCGCATCAAGCTGGTGACCGAGCTGACCAAGGTGCGCGACGAGGTCGGCCGCCGCGGCCAGAAGGCGCCGCACACGCTCTACGTGCTGGACGAGCCCACGGTGGGCCTGCACATGGCCGACGTGCACAAGCTCATCCAGGTGCTGCACCGGCTGGTGGACGGCGGGCACAGCGTGGTCGTCATCGAGCACGACCTCGACGTGATCGCCGAGGCCGACTGGATCCTCGACCTGGGGCCGGAAGGCGGCCGGGAAGGGGGCCGCATCGTCGCGGCGGCCGCGCCGGAAGAGGTGGTGCGGCTGGGCACGCACACGGGCAAGGCCCTGGGGCCGGTGCTGGCGCGGGGGTAGCAAAAGGAGCGGCGGGGTTCCGGTAACCCCGTTGCTGGCGCAGCAACTTCGTGGTCCTACCTAGCGAATCCTTGTCTTGAAGGCAGGCTGCGGATGGCGAGTCCGCTGCCGTTTTTCGTGGACGGGAGTAACGATGGAAGAACTCGAAATCGCTTGGTTTCCCAGACGCAACCGATCCATTTCAAAGAAATGACGAAACGCTCTCCCGTGCAATCGCGTTGATCATGTCCTCATAAACCTGCATGACCTTTTCGTAAGCGCCGGGCTTTTCTCGCAGCATATTTTTGACGTAATCCATCCTGCTGTCGGAGCATTCGACACCGGATGCGCACCGGTTGACTACGTCGAATTCGGTTGAATCACAATTCAAACCCAAACCACAAGGCAGCAGGTAGATGGCAAGACCCACATCGGTATCGGAGGTGAGTGGGTAGAAATGGCCATTGAATTTGTATCCACGCATGCCCGTGTCGGGATCGGCTTGCAGCGCGATGCGTGGGCCGATATCTTCGATCACCATCGGATCTTGGGTTGCCAGCAGTTGGGTCAATGCGGCTTTTCGATTTTGCTTTTGCTCCTCATTGCTGTTGCTGAGGCCGGTGGTTTTTTCTAGAAAAGCTTTTTCTGCGAGCAGCAAGGGGTCTTTGTCCCGCAGGCCGTTGGATTTGACTTCAGAAATTCTGCTATCAGACAATTCATCCGCGATGAAGTTGCTGCATCGGGCCCGCAAAATATCGGTTGCTTTGGAAATGGCGCCATATTTTTCATCGTTCTTTCCGATGCTGTAGGGCGTTTGTACTTGTTTAAAGTATTTTCCTGCGACGATACTTTTGCATTGGGACAGCGCTTGCGCTGCGTAATAAGTGCCACCGCGCTCGGGGTGTTGCAACGCGTACAGGACGAACTCGCGGAGATCTTTGGATCCGTTGTAGCGGTCCAAAATTGGAGCGGATAAGGCCGTTTTTTTTGATGAGGCTTCGTCCGGGTTTTGTTTTGCTCCGTCAAGGCTCGGAGCAACGTTCAAATGCGAACCGCCAGTGTTCTGTATCAAATTTTCAGTGGGAGGGCGTGCGGTTTTTGGGGTCGGCTTGCTCACCATTAAAACGCCGACCACTGCAGCGATACCGATGGCTGAAATTACTGCGAGCCTTTTTCTATTTTTTTTCATGCTCATCATCCTTGATTGCATTTGCGGTGGGTCGGCTTGTTGATGTTGATGGAGTCAGGAAATGGAGTGTCTATCAACTTGATGGAAGAGTATTTGTAGCCTGGATTGATCGCCCAGGTTTCTCTGCTGCCATCTGCATACGAAACAGTAAAGCCATTGTATGTGACCCCATTCATCGAGATTTTAAAATCCCTGGCGAAATCTCGGTAGGCATCCAGCGTTCCAAGATTTGTCATGTCATTGAATACCTCTTGGGCCGCCAGCCAGCGATTTGTCACATCCGAGTTTTTTGTCGTGCTTTTAGCGCCTGAACTCACCCTTGCGAGGCATACACTCGTCCCGCTTTCAATGGCGGACATCTGAGCCATGATGTCGATGCTGTCTCCTAAAACGACAGTTCCATAATAGCCTGGGCTGTTATAAAAGCCGGTGAATGGATCTGGACTGGCTACCACGGTCACATCTGGCAGAGTCGGCTCATTCGTTAGTCCAACAGGTGAATGTGCCAACCCGAAAAAAGCAATGGACGGATAAAGCAGATACTTGATTTTCATTTTCCTCCCTTGTCTGAAGTTGATTAGATCAACTTTCTGAAGGGTGGAATTATTGTTATTGAGACGTCCATCGTCAATTGCTTTTTCGTAACAAAAAAGTACGTAATATCGAGGCTGCTCATGTCTTGTGAACGAGGTAGTCCTTGTGGGCGCATAGGCATCCACTGGCCCAGTCACCGGCGAAATCAACAGCCGCGATGGGAAGCCGGTGACGCTCCACGATTTGCACACAAACGCTCGATAGACGGTCAAGGTTGGGGGGCCAGACTGCGCTGCAGATGCTGAAGGCCAAGCCCGTTGCGGGATGCCAAGGCATGCAAGCCAACCCTCTGGAGCCCCTTCCGACATGAGCCAAGACAACGCCCAACTGCTGGCCGACGAAGCAAAGTACTGCTCGTTCGGCGACACCGTTCACTACGTCAACCCGCCCAAGATCTTCGACGGCTGCGACGGCAGCTACATGTACGACGCCGAGGGAACGCCCTACCTCGACCTGCAGATGTGGTACTCGGCCGTGAACTTCGGCTACAAGAACAAGCGGCTGGAAGAGGTCATGATCCGCCAGCTGCAGACCCTGCCGCAGGTGGCCAGCCAGTACCTGCACCCCACGAAGATCGAGCTGGCGAAGTTCATCGCCCAGGACGCCGAAGCCAAGTGGGGCAACGCGGGCCGCGTGCACTTCAACGTGGGCGGCGCACAGGCCATCGAGGATTCGCTCAAGGTGGTGCGCAACGCCAGCGGCGGCAAGAGCCTGATGTTCGCCTTCGAGGGCGGCTACCACGGCCGCACGCTGGGCGCCTCCAGCATCACCTCCAGCTACCGCTACCGCCGCCGCTTCGGCCACTTCGGCGACCGCGCGCAGTTCCTGCCGTTTCCCTATCCGTTCCGCCGCCCCAAGGGCATGACGGCCGAGGAATACTCCGAATCGCTGGTGCAGGAGTTCGCGCGCAAGTTCGAGAACGAATACCACGCCGTGTGGGACCCCAAGACGCGCCAGTGCGAATACGCGGCCTTCTACGTCGAGCCCATCCAGGGCACGGGCGGCTACGTGGTGCCACCGGCCAATTTCTTCAAGGGCCTCAAGAAGGTGCTGGACGAGCACGGCGTGCTGCTGGTGGTCGATGAGATCCAGATGGGTTTCTGGCGCACCGGCAAGCTGTGGTCGGTCGAGAACTTCGGCGTGAAGCCCGACGTGCTGGTGTTCGCCAAGGCGCTGACCAACGGCCTGAACGCGCTGTCCGGCCTGTGGGCGCGCGAGGAACTGATCAACCCCACGATCTTCCCGCCGGGCTCGACGCACTCCACCTTCGCCTCCAACCCGCTGGGCACGGCGCTCGGCCTGGAGGTGATGAAGATGACGCACGAGATGGACTTCGGCGCCCAGGTGCGCGACAGCGGCGCCTACTTCCTGGAAGGACTCAAGGACCTGCAAAAGCGCCACAAGGAGATCGGCGACGTCGACGGCCTGGGGCTGGCGCTGCGGGCCGAGATCTGCACCGAGGACGGCTTCACGCCCAACCGCGCGCTGCTGGACAAGATGGTGGACATCGGCCTGGAAGGCAATCTCGAATACAAGGGCCAGAAGCGCGGCCTGGTGCTGGACGTGGGCGGCTACTACAAGAACGTCATCACGCTGGCGCCTTCGCTCATGATCACGCGCCCCGAGATCGACGAGGCCCTGGTGCTGCTGGAGCAGCTCCTGACGCGCGCCAAGCGCAGCTGATGCCCTGGCGCAACGCGCTCGAGCCGCAGGCGCTGGCCGGGCACTTCGCCGCGCACCCGCCGCAGGGCTTCACGGTGCTGCAGGGTCTGCCGGCGCCGGCCTTCGCGGCGCCGCTGGACCTGCTCACTACGGCGGACGATGCGCTCAAGGCCCGGGTGCGGGCGCTGCCGCTGTTCGCGCGCTGGTCCCGCTGGCTGCGGGTGGCCACGGGGTTCGTGGGCACCACGGTGACCGAATACGCACCGCTGCCCGCGGATGGCTCCGCGCCCGATGCTCTCGCGCAGGCCGTGCGCGCGGGGCCGGGGCGGCGCTTCGCGCTGGCCATCATCAAGGACCTGCCGCAGCAGTCGCCCTTGCTGTCCGACGCCGACAACGCCTACGCGGCCGCCCTGGCGCACGCCTGCGAGCGCGAAGGCTTCGTGCTGGTCGAAGGGCAGGCGCTGGCCTATGTGCCCATCGACTTCGCGAGCATCGCCGACTACCTGGGCCGCCTGTCCGCCAGCCGGCGCCAGAACCTGCGCCGCAAGCTGCGCAGCCGCGCGGGGCTGGCGGTGCGCCACATCGCCACGGGCACGGCCTTTGCCGACGACGCCGTGGTGGATGCCTACTACGCGCTGTACGAGGCCGTGTACGCGCAGAGCGAGGTGCACTTCGACCGGCTCACGCGCGGTTTCTTCGCCGCCGTGCTGCGCGATGCGTCCAGCGGCGGCATCGCCTTCGAATACCGCCAAGCCGCCTCGGGCGAGCTGCTGGGCTGGAACCTGTGCTACGTGCATGGCGGCCGCCTGGTGGACAAGTACATCGGGCTGGCCTATCCGGCCGCGCGCGAGGCCAACCTGTATTTCGTGAGCTGGATGGAAAACCTCGAATACGCGCTGGCGCACGGCCTCACGCACTATGTCGCCGGCTGGACGGACCCCGAGGTCAAGCGCAGCCTGGGCGCGCGCTTCACCTTCACCCGTCACGCGGTGTACGTGCGCCAGCCCGTGCTGCGCGCCCTGGCGCGGCGGTTCGCCGGGCGCTTCGAGAGCGACCGGCAGTGGCGCGACCGCGCGGAGGCCGCATGAGGCCGGCGGACTGGCCACCGGTCGTGCTCGACCTCGACGGCGCCGTCGGGGCGCTGCCGGACGAGCGGCGCATCGATCTGGCGCAGGACTGGCACGAGGCGCTGCGGTTCGGCTGCGGCCTGGCCCGCATCCGGGCCTTCGGCGGCCTGCTCGACGCCCGGCTGCCGGCCTTCGACCGCCACGGCCCGGTCTTCATGGGCAGCGGCGATTTCCACCACCTGAGCTGGCCGCTGATCGCCCGCTGCATCGCCGCGCGCGGGCACACCGCCGCGCGGCCCCTGCGCGTGGTGGTGCTGGACAACCACCCGGACAACATGCGCTTTCCCTTCGGCGTGCACTGCGGCTCGTGGGTGCGCCGCGTGGCGATGCTGCCGCAGGTGTCGCACGTGCACGTGGTCGGCATCACCTCGGGCGACATCGGCCTGCGCCACGCGTGGGAGAACTACCTCGCGCCGTTGCGGGCCGGCCGGCTCACCTACTGGAGCGTGGGGGTGGATACGCGCTGGGCGCGCTGGCTGGGCCTGCAGGCGCGGTTTCGCAGCCTGCCCGATGCCGACGCGCTCGCCGCTACGCTGTACCGCGTGCTCTCGGCCCACCGCCAGCCCACCTACCTCAGCATCGACAAGGACGCGTTCTCGCCCTCGGTCGTGCGCACCAACTGGGACCAGGGCGTCCTGGGCGCGCACCACGGCGCCGCCCTGATCTCCGCGCTGCGCGGGCAACTCGTGGGCAGCGACGTGACGGGTGAGGTGTCCGTGCACCGCTATCGCACGGCGTGGAAGCGGTGGCTCAGTGCGGGCGACGGGCAGGACACAGCCCAGGCCGACGCGGCGCTGCCGCAGTGGCAGGCGCAGCAGGCGGCGTTCAATCGGGTGCTGCTGGGCCAGCTGGCGATGGCGGCGGATTGAACGGCGCGCGGGCTAAGTCCGCACCGCCTGCGCCAGCGTGGCGCAGATCCGCTCGAAGCCCGCGTCGTCCAGCCAGGGGCTGTTGCTGATGGACAGCACCTGCGTGGCGAATCGCCGGGCCTGGGGCAGCCCTGCCGCGCGGTCCTCCGCCGAAACGAGGTGGGCGTATCGCCCGTAGTCGGGCAGCACGTGCACGAAAGGCACGCCCACGCCCAGGCCGGCGCCCCACAGGGCCGCCAGGGCGGCCTCGCGGGCTGCGGCGTGGGGCAGCAGCACCAGCAGGGTGGGCCAGGTGCCCTGCGCACCGCCGGCGGCCACGCTGTCCTCCAGCACCTGCAGCCCTGCGATGCCGCGCAGCCGTGCGACCCGCGCTGCGGCGCGCGCTTGCGCCGCGGCCAGCCAGTCGGGCAGCCGCGCGAGCGCCCGCACGCCCACCGCCTGCCGCCAGCGGCCCACGCGGTGCAGCGGAATGCGCGGCGAGAAATCGTCCCCCGCGGCGCCCACGCGGTCGCCCCGGGCGAGCGCCCGGCGCAGCGGCGCGCCGTAGGCCATCGGCAGGGTGGCCGGGCGGTAGAGCGCGGCGTAGCCCAGCAGTTCGGCGCTGCGGCGCAGTTCCCAGAAGATGCGGCGCGGCACGGTGCTGCGGCTGGCGTGCAGGCATGCGGTGCGCAGTTGCGGGTCGGCTGCGATGAGCGCGCCACCCTCGAAAAGGGTCAGCCCCTTGCCCACCGCCAGGCTGAAAAAAGCGAGGTCGCTGTTGGCCCCCACGCTCGCGCCGGCCACGCGCGCACCCAGGGCCTGCGCCGCGTCCTCGATGACCCAGGCGCCCGCGGCCCGCGCCAGGCTGCGCACGTTGGCCGTGTCCACCACGCGGCCAGCCAGGTGCGTGGGCAGCACCGCCAGCGTGCGGTGGCCGCACAGCGGATCGAGCTCCGCCAGGTCCAGGTCGAGCGTGCCGGGGCCGAGGTCGCAAAGCCGCAGCTTCAGGCCGCAGTGCGCCACCGCCATGGCCACCAGCGGGCAGGTATAGGCCGGCACCACGACTTCGTCGCGGTCCGGCGCCAGCGTGCGCAGTGCCGTGAGGGCGACCACCAGCGCGGCGGTGCCGGAGCACTCCACCTGCACGGTGGGCACGCCCAGAAAGCGCGCGAGCGCACTGCCCAGGTCGGCATCGCCGCCGGGCAGCAGGTCGGCCATCCGCAGCGGCAGGCCCGCGGTGGGCGGGGCTTCACGCGCCATCGTGCGCCGGGACGTGCTCGGCCCTGGGCTCGGCATCGGCCTCGCTGCGAGCCAGGCAGGCGATGCCGCCCAGGATGAGTACCGCGCCCGCCACCTGCGGCCAGCCGATGGGTTCGTTGAACCACACGGCAGAGATCGCCAGCACCGAGACGACTTCCAGGTGCGAAGCGGCGAACGCCGGGCCGATCGGGGCGTGCTCCAGCAGCGTCATCCAGGTGAAGAACGCGCCCAGGTAGCCGATGAAGGCCCCGTAGATCCACGGGTGCCCGAAGACCCGCACCAGCCAGTCGGCGGACAGTTCCAGCGGCAGCGCGTGCTCGCCCGCGAGCTTGAAGCTGATCTGCGCCAGCGTGTCGAATGCCACCAGCGCGAGGAACCCGAGGGCATAGAAGCGCTTCATCCGTGCAGCCCCACGACGGCCACGCCGGCCGACACCAGCAGGATGCCGGCCACGCGCATGCGCGACAGCTTCTCGCGGAACAGGAACCGGCCGGCCACCATGACGGCCACGATGTTGATGGAGCCCAGCAGCACGCCGTCCGACAGCGGCACGAGCGAGAGGAACGCCAGCCACACCAGGAACTCGGCGACGTAGCAGCCCACGCCGATCCACAGCCACGGCCGGCGCGCCATGAAGGCCCAGCGGGCCAGGCCGCTGCCGGCGCGCGGGTCGGCCGTGGCCGCCGCCTTGAACGCCAGCTGCCCGCCCGTGTCCACCAGCATGTTCAGCGCCCAGAGCGCCGCCACCAGTGGCGTGATGCCGCCCTCGGCCCCGGCCGGGTTCACGGCGTGCCCCCGCGGGCGACGTGCTCCGCGAACGCGACGGTGCGCGCCACGACGGCGCGGCGCTCCCGGTCGATGGTGATCATGTGGTAGCTGTCGTCCAGCAGCACCAGCTCCACCGGCGCGTACCGCACGCCCTGCACGATGGCCTGGGCGTTGGCGGCCGAGGCGATGTCGTCGTGGCGCGCATGCAGCACGAGGCAGGGCGAGCGCACGGCGTCCAGGCGCCGGCGCACGTGGGCCGCCAGCGCGCGCATCTCGATCACCGACCACCATGGGTTGCCCGGCAGGCCGGCCGCCGCGCTGTCGCCCGACTGCATCTGCGCCACCACGCGCTCGCGCAGCGCCGCGTCCTTGATGCCGTAGGGCGGTTGCTCCATGAAGACGCGGCGGCGCCCGATGCCGAGCATGCGAAACAGCGGCAGCAAAAACGACAGCCGCGTGTACGCGGGCATGCTCCAGCCGTCGTAGCGGAAGGTGGGCGACAGCGCCACCACGCCGGCCACCTGGGCCGGGCGATCGGCGGCCAGCGCCAGCGCCAGCACGGCGCCCATCGAGAGGCCGCACGCCACGAGCCGGCCGCCGGTCACCATCGCCAGCCGGTCGGCGCCGCGCTGCACGCTGGCGTGCCAGTCCTGCCAGCGCGTGGCGACCAGATCGTCCTGCGTACCGCAGTGGCCGGCCAGCTGCACGGCCAGCACGGTGAAACCGGCGCGGTGCAGGCCCTTGGCCAGCAGGCGCATTTCGTTGGGCGTGCCGGTCAGCCCGTGGATCAGCAGCACGCCGGTGCCGGCGTTCGGGCCGTGCCCGCGCAGCAGGTACTCGTGCTGCGTTCCGGCATCGCCGGGGCGGGCCGCAGCGTCGCCCAGGGGGAGGGCGGTTTCGCGGGACATCACGGCGGCGTTCATGCCGCCAGTTCCAGTGCCACGGGCTGCGGCAGCAGGGCCAGCGCCTGCGAGAAATCGGTGAACGCCGCATGGGCGATGCCGTGGTCCACGCAGTGCTGGATGAGCTTGTACTTGGCCAGCACGAGGTCGGCTCGGCCGGACACGCAGAAGTCCGAGGTGCTGTCGCCCACGTACAGCACGCGGCCATGCCGCTCGCGCTGCTCGGCCAGGCGTTCGCATTTGCAGTTGCCGCTGGCGCGCGCGCAGGCGGCGCTGGCCCAGGGCGACTGCAGCTGCCAGCTGCGCGGGCCGGTCTGCACCAGCCGGTTGGCGATCACCGGCAGGTCGCCCAGGCCGTGGCGTTCCAGCACGGCATGGATGGCGTAGTCGATGCCGTCGCTCACCACCTGCACCGGCATGCCCCGCTCGCGGGCTGCGCGCACGAAGGCGCCGAAGTGCGGGTCCACCGCGATGGTGGCCAGGTGCGCGTCCAGCTCGGCGCGGTCCATGTCGAGCAGGGCCACCTGGCCCTTCATGCATTCGCGCGAGCCGATCTCACCGCGCTCCCAGGCGGCCTCGAGCGCCTCCCAGCCGTCGCGGCCGAAGCGCTGCAGCAGCGAGTCGGTCACGTCTTCGGTGCTGATGGTGCCGTCGAAGTCGCATTGCACCATCCAGCCCGAGCCGGTCGCGGGCTGGGACACATGGCGTGCATCGACCAGGGCGATGCGGTGGGTTCTGGCGTCATTCATGGAAGCTCACTCTCACGTTCTGTCCGACCCGCGCGGTGGGCGCCTGATCGAACTCCAACACACATTCGACGATGCGCACGGGGCCGCGCTGGACGTCGTCCTGCAGCCGCCCGGTGCCGAGCACGGGGCTGATGCGCACCACATGCGCCGGCGGCATCGCCGCAGCGGCGGTGTCGCCATCGGTGGTGACGGTGGCGCGCTGGCCCACGTGCACCTGGGCCGCGTAGCTTTCGTTCAGTTCGGCCCGTACCACGAGCGGGCGGCGCGGCAGCAGCGTGATGGCCGCTGCGCTGCCCGACGCCGGCGCGCGCTGGCCGGCCTGCGTGCCCACGCGGACCACGGTGCCGTCTTCCGGCGCGTGCAGCTCCAGCCGTGCGCGCTGCGCCTGCACCTGGGCCAGGCGGCTGCGCGCCACTTCGGCCTCGGCCTGCGAGACGGCGAGGTCGGCTTCGGCATCGCGCACGGCCTGCAAGGCTTCGTCGGCACGCTGGGGTTCGGCGGCGCCGGCGGTCACTGCCTCGGACAGCCGCGCCGCCGTGCGGCGCAGGGCCGGCAGGCGCTGGGCGCGTGCCTGGTGGCGGGCCTGGGCCAGGTGCAGTTCGGACTGGGCGACCGCGGCTTCGCTGCCCGCGGCATCGCCCGCCAGGCGCAGCAGCAACTGGCCGCGCTGCACGGTCTGCCCTTCCTGCACGGCGACGGCCTGCACCAGCCCTTCCTGGGCGGGCGACAGTTCGAGCAGGCCGCCCGGCACTTCGATCTTGCCGCGCGCCACGGCCACCTGGGCCGGGGGCGGGGGCTCAGCCGCGACGGCCGAGGGCAGGGGCTTTTCGTTGCAGGCGACCAGCAGCACGGCCGTGGCGAGGAGCGCCGGGATCAGGCCGAGCAGCGACGGGGGCGTAAGGGGCAGGCGGGTCATGGGGTGTTCGTGGTCAGTGGCGCGTCGGGCTGGCGCCAGTCGCTGCGGATGGCGCCGTCCTCCATGCCCAGCACCCGGTCGGCATGGCGCACCAGCCGGGGGTCGTGGCTCACGCACAGCACCGTGGTGCCGTGCGCATGGGCGATGCGGTGAAGGATGTCGATGACGCGCTGGCCGCTGTCGGCATCCAGCGCGCTGGTGGGTTCGTCGGCGAACAGCAGTTGCGGTTCCTTGGCGATGGCCCGCGCGATGGCCACGCGCTGCTTTTCTCCACCGGACAGCTGCGCGGGCCGCATGCTGGCGCGGTGCGACAGGTCCACCTCGTCCAGGGCGCGGCGGGCGCGCTTTTCGCTCTCGCGGTCGCTCAGGCCCAGGTAGCCCAGCGGCAGTTGCACCTGTTCCAGCGCCGTCAGGGCGGGAAACAGATTGAAGCCCTGGAACACGAACCCCGTGTGGTGCAGCCGAAAGCGTTCGAGCGCGCGCACGCTGAGCGCGCCCAGGTTCTCGCCCAGGGCGATGGAATGGCCTGCGTCCGCCCGCTGCAGGCCGGACAGCAGCGATAGCAGCGTGCTCTTGCCGCAACCGGAGGGGCCGGAGATGAGCGTGAGCTCGGCCGGGTAGATGGACAGCGTGAGGCCTTCGATGACCTGCACGCGCACGACGCCCGACACGAACGACTTGTGCACCTGCACCGCCTGCAGGCTGGGCGTGAGGCGGGGGGCTTCGGGAGCGGTGCCGTGGTTCATCGCAGGAGCAGGGCCGGGTCGGCCCGCAGCAGGCCACGGATGGCGAAGAAACCCGAGAACAGGGCCACGATCCCGACCAGCACCGCGCAGGCGGCGGCTACGCGCGGCGTCATGGCGACCGGCACGCCATAGGCGGCGGCCACCCCCAGCAGCGCCGCGCTGGTGGCGCCGGCGACCAGCAGGCCCAGCCCGCCGATCCAGCAGGCCTGCTCGATCACGAGCCGGCCCAAAGCGCCGCGGCTGGCGCCCAGGGCATTGAGCACGGCGTATTCGCGCGCCGTGCCGGCCACCACGCCCATGAGCGACTGGCTGGTGACCACGGTGCCGACGAGGCACACGACGATCACCATGAACAGCACGGCCACGCCGGCGCCGGTGTCGAACATCCAGTACAGCTGCGACCGGCGCGAGAACTGCCGGGCCGTCCACACCTCGAACGGGCCGAAACCCGGGCCGCCCTGCGACAGCCGGGCCTGGGCGGCCGCGGCGTCCGCAGGGCTGCGGGTGCGTGCCACCACATAGGTGCTGCCGGAGCCGGCTTCGGCACCGGCGATCTCGCGCGCGGTGTCCAGCGAGGCCAGTACGTTCACGCCACCCAGGCCGCGCAGGCCGTCCACGGCCGCGGCCACGCGCACCGGATGGCTGTTGATCCACGCGGTCTGGCCGACCCGCACGCCCAGCGTGTCCAGATCGGCCCGGTCCACGATCACCGCGCCCGGCTCGCGCAGCGCATCGCGTTGCCATGGAGCGATGAGGCGTGCAAACAGCATGCCGTCGGGCGCGCTGCGGATGCCCGAGACATAGACCGAGATGCCGCCCGCGCCCGCCTGGGCACTGCGCCAGTCGCCATCGACCCAGAGGTAGGGCTCGACGGCGGTCACGGCGGGGTCCATGCGCATCCGGCTTTCCACGTCGCGGCCGATGGCGCGGCCGAAGTTCACGCTCTGCGTGCCCGGGTAGCCGGCCCAGAGATCGGCTGTCGAGGCCCGCACATAGACGGCGGCGCTGCCGAAGATGCCGAGCACCAGTGCGGCCTGCACCATCAGCAGCAGTCCGGAGAACCCCACGGCGAACACCGCCGGCACGAAGCGGCGCCATTCGTGCACCAGGGTCTTGCGGGCCAGTGGAATCATGGCGCGGTCCCCGCGATGTTCTCCGCGATGTGCGTGGCCTCGGGCGCGGCCGCCCCGGCCGTGGGCTCGGCCGGCGGCAGCGGCGCACCGCCCAGGGCTTTGTAGAGGGCCACGAAGGCGAGGGCGCGGGCGTCCTGCGCCGTATCCCATTCCGCGGCGGCCTGCAGTTCGGCGCGCCGCTGCGGCAGGGCGTCGTATTCGCTGGCCAGCCCGAGGCGGATCTGCGCCTGCCCGGCCACCGTCCGCTGGCGCAGCAGGCCCAGGGCCTGGGCGAGCGCGTCCGCGCGGGCCTGCTGCGCCCCCAGGGCCGCGAGGGCGCCCTCCACCTCGGCCACGCCGTTGTTCACGGCCTTGCGGTAGCCGAGGAGCGCGGCGTTCACTGCTTCCTGCCGGGCCTGCACCTGCATCTGCCTGCGGCCCCAGTCGAACAGTGGAATGTCGATGACGGGCCCGAGCGCGGGGGCGTTTTCGCTGCGCGTGCGGAAATGCTGGGTGATGTTGTACGAATAGAGCAGCGAACCCATGAGCGAGATGCGCGGGTACAGCTCGGAGCGCGCCAGCCCCAGCGCAGCGGCCGCCTTGTTCACCTCGGCCTCGGCGGCGTGCACGTCGGGGCGGGTGCGCAGCAGGTCGGCGGGCAGTTCGGTCAGGGCGAACGGCGCCAGCGCCGAAGGGGCGCTGCCGGGCACCTCGGCGCTCCAGGCCGGATCGGGCGTGGTGCGGCCCACCAACACGGCCAGGGCCTGCGCGGCACGGGCACCGGCTTCGGCCAGGGGCGCCTGCGCGGCGCGGGCCTGCGACGCCCGCACGCGGGCCTGCATGATCTCGTCCGCCGGTCCCAGGCGGGTGCGCAGCCGCACCTCGGCCAAGGCGGCGCTGCGCTCGTCCAGGGCGGCCATCTGCGCCAGCCGCTGGGCCTGGCGGCGCGCGGCGCGCAGGTCGAGGTAGTTGCGCACCACATCGGCCACGACCGCCACGCGAACGCCCTGGGCATCGGCCCCGGCCGCATCCAGCTCGGCTTCGCCGGCCTGGCGCGTGCTTTCGCCGGCGCCGAAGAGGCCCAGCTCCCACACCATGTCCAGGCTGGCGTGAAAGTAGGTGTCGGTGGCCGAAATGTCCTGCAGCGAACGGGCGCTGGCGCCCAGCGACGGCCGGAACTGCAGGGCGGCGCGGCCCGATTGCAGTCGGGCCTCGCGCAGCCGGCTGGCGGCCTGCGCCAGGTCGAGGTTGCTGGCCAGCGCTTCCTGCACGAGGGTATCCAGCGCAGGGTCGTTGAAGGCCTTCCACCAGGACCGCAGGTCGGCCGCCGGCGCACCGGCGGGCGCCGGCTGGCTCCAGGTCGCTGGCACCGGGGCCACGCCCTGTACCGAGGGGGCGTCGGCCCCCCCGAGCGCGGTGCACCCGGCCACCAGGACGGACAGCGCGGCGCACGGCAGGAGGCGAAGGGATCGGTTCACGCGGACAGGACCTGGAGGGGGAAGGGCATTCGGGAAGGTTTTCAGCGGGCATTGGGCCCGCCAAAATTCGCGCAGCCGTGAATACCGTGTGGAGAAAGCGTGGAGACGCGCCGGGGCCCGGTGCGGAGGGCGGCCCATGGATAATCGGCCGGCGATGTGCCGCCCTCGGACCCTCCCCGGGCCCCGTGGCCGCCGCCCTAGCCCCTGGTGCCATGAACAGTCCTGCCCCTCTGCCTGGTCCGCTTGTCCTCGTGGTCGAGGACGAACCCGGGATCGCCAGCATCCTCACGGCCTACCTGCAGCGCGACGGGCTGCGGGCGCAGCAGGCCGGCAACGGTCTGGACGCCCTGCGGCTGTTTCGCCAGCTGCGGCCCGACATGGTGCTGCTGGACATCCACCTGCCCGGCATGGACGGGCTGGACGTGCTGCGCGCCATCCGCGAAGAGGGTCAGACCCCGGTCATCATGGTCACCGCACTGGCGGACGACATCGACAAGCTGCTCGGCCTGCGCCTGGGGGCCGACGACTACGTGGTCAAGCCCTTCAGCCCGCCCGAGGTGGTGGCCCGTGTGCGCGCCGTGCTGCGCCGCACGCGGTCGCAGGAAGCGCCTGCCACCACGCCGATCCGCGTGGGCCGGATCGAGATCGACCAGCAGGCCCATGCCGCCCTGGCCTATGGCGAGGACGGGCGCGCCGTGCCGCTGCCGCTCACGTTGACCGAGTTCCGGCTGCTGGCCTGCCTGGCGGCGCAGCCCAAGCGCTGCTTCTCGCGCGGCCACCTGATCGAGCATTGCCTGCCCGAGAGCGACGCGCTCGACCGGGTGATCGACTCCCACCTGTCCAAGCTGCGGCGCAAGCTGCAGCAGGCCGGGCAGGGCGAGCTGATCGAGACGGTGCGCGGCATCGGCTACCGCCTGTGGCCCGGCGAGTCCGCCGAGGCCTGACCCGAGCCGCGCGCCATGCAAGGCTCCATCCTCGATCGCATCTGGGTCCGCTTCGGGCTATACATCGCCGGGACGCTGCTCGCCACCATGGGCCTGCTGGCGGCCAGCGTGGTCGTGTTCTCCGAAATGCAGTACCGCGATTTCTACCGCAGCCTGCCCGCCACCGTGCAGCACGAACTGGACGAGCTCAACGACCATGACCAGGAGGACAGCCCCCAGGCGATGGCGATCTACGGGCAGTACTGGCGCGGCGACCTGCTGTTCGGCGAGAAGTGGTCGCTGGTCGTCGGGCTGGTGGTGTGCCTGCCTTTCGGGTTGGCCGTGGGGTTCTGGGTGTCGCGCTTGGTCACGCAGCCCGTGGCCTCGATGGCCGAGGCCGCCACGCGCGTGGCGATGGGCGACTTCACCGTGCGGGCGCAGCCGGGCCGCTACAAGGGCGAGATGGCCGAGATGGTGGGCCACTTCAACCAGATGACCGATGCGCTGGAGGACATGGCGCGCGAGCGCCGCGCCACCGCCGCCTCCATCTCGCACGAGTTGCGCACGCCGCTGACCGTGCTGCGCGCGCGCTTGCACGCGATCTGCGACGGCGTCATCGAGGCCGACGCCGCCGAGTCGCGCGCGCTGCTGGAGCAGGTCGAGTACCTCGGGCGCCTGGTCGGCGATCTGCACACCCTGTCGATGGCCGAGGCCGGCCAGCTATCGCTCAAGATGGCGCCGCAGGACCTGGCGGAACTGGTGCGCGAAGCGCTGGCAGGCCACGCCAGCCGCATCGCCGAACACGGCGTGGCGCTCGATTTGCAGGTGCCGCAGGCCCCGAGCACGGCGCTGGTGAATGCCGACCCCGACCGCCTGCGGCAGGTGCTGTTCAACCTGGTCGAAAACGCGCTGCGCCACGCGGGCGACGGCGGCTGGCTGGGCGTGGCGGTCGAGGTGACGGCTGCCGGTGTGGCGCTGCGCGTGAGCGATGCCGGGGCCGGGCTGCCTACCGAGATGCTGTCGCGGCCGTTTCGACGCTTTCCGCACGCACCCGGACACGGGGGCGAAGGCTCTGGCCTGGGGCTGTCCATCGTCCATGCCCTGGTGGTCCGCCAGGGCGGCACGGTCGAGGTGGAAAACCGCCCGGAGGGGGGCTCTTGTTTCACCGTGCGGTTTCCGGCGGTGGCGCCCCAGGCGTTGGCTTGAAGGGTTGCCTCCCCGCCTGCGCTGCGCCCGGCGGGCACGGGCGGTGCGGGAATCTGTCCTACGGACCCCGCTGCCAAAGACCCACAGCAGGGGCGAAAGGCCATTTCTAGGATCGGGGCTTGTCGCGAGGACGGGGCCTGACACCCGTTCCTGCGACTTTCCAATGACCGATCCTGACTGACCCATGAACGCTTTTCTCAAGACCTTTTCCGCTGCCGCCTGCACCGCCTTGCTGCTCACCGCCTGTGGCGGCGGCAACGACGACGATCCCACCCCGAGCGACCAGCCCGGCGTGCTCACGGTGAGCAACGCCACGGTCTCTGGCCTGAACGGCGTGTACGGCGACGGCACCATCAACCTGACCGATGTGGAAAAGAAGAACCCGGTGGGTTCGTCGCCCGAAGTCTGCACCTTCCGTTTCGACGGCGCCAAGAAGGTCGGCTCCAGCGACCAGGCCTCCGGCGACGTGCGCTACCAGCCCAATGCCGGCAACCTGTACATCGCCTTCCTCACGTTCTCGCAGCGCGAATTCAGCGCCACCGACTGGAGCGACACCACCGTGTCGCGCGATTCCAACCAGGTGCGCCTGCTGAGCAAGACGCTCACGGCCACCGATGGCTCGGGCGACCGCATCACCGTCTCGGGCATCGTGCCCATGCGCGGCAACCGCCCGTCCGGCTGCTGATCCGAAATACCAACCCGCAACCCCCTCGCCCCATTATTTGGGGTTTACCCTGTCCATCCTCCCGGGTGGGCAGGGTTTTTTCATGGGCCGGTGCGATGGGACAATGGCGCCCATGACCGCTGCCCACTCCCCCGACACCCTCACGATCACCCGCCCGGACGACTGGCACCTGCACGTGCGCGACGGCGAAGCGCTGCTCACCGTCGTGCCGCACACGGCCGCCCAGTTCGGGCGCGCCGTCATCATGCCCAACCTGCGCCCGCCCGTGACCACGGCGGCCCTGGCCACGGCGTACAAGGAGCGCATCCAGGCGGCGGTGCCGCCCGGCGTCGCCTTCGAGCCGCTGATGACGCTGTACCTCACCGACAACCTGGCGCCCGAGGAGATCGTGCGCGCCAAGGCGGCGGGCGTGGTCGCCCTCAAGCTCTATCCCGCCGGCGCCACCACCAACAGCGATGCCGGCGTGACCGATCTGCGCAAGACCTACCGCACGCTGGAGGCCATGCAGAAGGCCGGCCTGCTGCTGCTGGTGCACGGCGAGGTGACCAGCAGCGACATCGACCTGTTCGACCGCGAGGCCGTGTTCATCGAGCAGCAGCTCATTCCGCTGCGCCGCGACTTTCCGGAACTGAAGATCGTCTTCGAGCACATCACCACCCGGGATGCGGCGCAGTACGTGCAGCAGGCCGACCGTTTTACCGCGGCCACCATCACCGCGCACCACCTGCTCTACAACCGCAACGCGATCTTCACCGGCGGCATCCGCCCCCACTACTACTGCCTGCCCGTGCTCAAGCGCGAAACGCACCGGGTGGCGCTGGTGGAGGCGGCCACCAGCGGCAGCGACAAATTCTTCCTGGGCACCGACAGCGCGCCGCACCCGGCCCACCTCAAGGAGCATGCGAGCGGCTGCGCCGGCTGCTACACCGCCCATGCAGCGATCGAGATGTATGCCGAGGCGTTCGACCATGCCGGTGCGCTGCACCAGCTCGAAGGCTTCGCCAGCTTCCACGGCCCCGCGTTCTACGGCCTGCCGCGCAACCAGGGCACGATCACCCTGCGCCGCGAATCGTGGACGCCGCCGGGCAGCTTCGCCTTCGGCGAGGCCGAACTCAAGCCGCTGCGCTCGGGCGAGGCGCTGCCGTGGCGGGTGGTGGGGTGAACGCCACCGCGCACCCGGCGTGCCTGCCCGCCTTGGCGGCCGTGCTCCGACAGTCCCTGCGAGGCCACCCATGACCGCTTTTTTCATCGACGCCGACAACCTGTGTGCGCCCGCCTGGGTGGAGGAGGCCTTTCGCACCCTGGAGCAGCACGAGGGCAGCGTGTCCTTGCGCCGCGCATACGGCAGTGCCGACAAGCTCAAGGGGCTCGGGGAGGTGCTGCGCACCCGCATGATCCGGCCCTACATGAACCTGTCGCTGACCAAGAACACGACGGACGTGGCCCTGGCGGTCGATGTGATGGAGCTGTCCTATGCGCCTTCGCGCCCGTCCACCATCGCGATCGGTTCGGGCGACGCCGACTTCGTGCCGCTGGTGTTGCGGCTGCGCGAGCGCGGGTTCCGGGTGGTGTGCCTTTCCGATCGCGGCAAGATGGCGCCCGAGGCCGTCAATGCCTACGACCAGGTGTTCCTGGTCGGGCCGGAGGGCGATCAGGTGACCGAGGTCCCCGCCACGATGCCGGAGGCCGCGCCACCGGCCCCCCGAAGCCGCGCGGCCAAGAAAGCGCCCGCGCGCGAAACCACCCCGCGCAAGGCCGCTGCGCCCAAGCCGGCGGTGCAGGCCGCACCGGCCAAGAAGGCGCCTGCGAAGAAAGCCGCCGCCAAGAAGGCGGCTTCCACCACGGCGACCAAGGCGGCGGCTAACGCTGGGGCGGATGGCCGTCGGGCGGGCTCGGGCGCCGGCGAGGCCGTGAGCGTCCGCCACATCCTGGACCACGCCCCCGCCCTGAAAGCCGGGCAGTGGCAGCCGCTGGGCGACATCGTGAAACTGCTGCACGACGCCAAGCTGCTGGGCAAGAACACGGCATCGACCAAGCTGTTCAAGAAATTCCCCGACCATTTCGAGCTGAAGCCCCAGACGCAGCCCAACGCGGTCCGTTACCTCCCTGAGGCACGCTGAATCCGTGGACCCCGGCGCGTTCGGCGCGGTGCCGCCCTGGCTGCAGCCGTTTGAAGACCTGGGCCCCGGGGTCCGGGCGGCATGGCAGGCCGGCACGCCCCTGCCGGACGCCCTGAACCGGATGCCGGGCGCCGCCGTGCGATTCGTGTCGCACTCGGCCCTGCCGGCGGGCCGGGCCTACGAGGCGTTCATCTTCGACACCGGCACCGTCCCCACCCGCGACAACCTGCACGATTTTTTCAACGGCCTGGTCTGGCTGCGCTATCCGCAGGCCAAGCGCCGGCTGAATGCCCTGCAGGCCGAGGCCATCGCCCAGACCGGGGTGGGCGCAGTGCGCGGGCCGCTGCGCGACGCGATCACGCTGTTCGATGAAAACGGCGCCGTGCTGTTCGCCCCCGCGCCGCTGTGGCAGGCGCTGGCGGCGCGCGACTGGCGGCGGTTGTTCGTCGATCTGCGGCCGCTGTGGCGGCAGGCGCAGTTGCTGCTGTTCGGCCATGCCTTGCTGGAAAAACTCGAGGCGCCAAGAAAACCGATCACGGCGCATGTGTATCAAGCGCAGGGTGCTATGGATTCGGTAGCGGATGTGGATGCCTGGCTGGCCGGCGCGCTCGATGCGGCGCACCTGGCCACCAAGCCTTTTCTGCCGCTGCCGGTGCTCGGCGTGCCCGGCTGGTGGCCCGGGAACGAGAACTTTTGCTTCTATGATGACTCCCTTGTATTCCGCAGCGCGCGCCCCGCATAACAAACCACACCAGGGCCATCGCAACGCTGCGAACACGGCTTGAACGCCTGCGCACCATCCCCATTTTCCGGTTTGTGACAGCGCGTTCCTGCCGCTGGTCACACCCCCGTATCCCTCCGTGGAGAACCCTTCGATGAAACGAATCGCGCTTTTCTTGTTGACCAACGTCGCCGTCGTGGTGGTGCTGGGCATCGTCGCCAGCCTGCTGGGCGTCAACCGCTTCCTGACCGCCAATGGCCTGAACCTGGGGGCACTGCTGGGCTTTGCCTTCATCATGGGCTTCGGCGGCGCCATCATCTCGCTGCTGATCAGCAAGCCCGTCGCCAAGTGGAGCGCGGGCGTGCAGATCATCGACGGCACCGGGTCGGCCGATGAGGCCTGGATCGTCGAGACCGTGCGCAAGTTCGCCGACAAGGCCGGCATCGGCATGCCCGAGGTCGGCATCTTCCCCGGCGACCCCAACGCGTTCGCCACCGGCGCCTTCAAGAACAACGCCCTCGTGGCGGTGTCCACCGGGCTGCTGCAGGGCATGACGCGCGAGGAGGTCGAGGCGGTGATCGGCCACGAGGTGGCCCACATCGCCAATGGCGACATGGTGACCATGACGCTGATCCAGGGCGTGATGAACACCTTCGTGGTGTTCCTGTCCCGCGTGATCGGCTATGCGGTGGACAGCTTCCTGCGCAAGAACGACGAGAACAGCTCCGGCCCCGGCATCGGCTACTACGCCACGACCATCGTGCTCGACATCCTGCTGGGCTTCCTGGCGTCGATGATCGTGGCCTGGTTCAGTCGCCAGCGCGAATTCCGTGCCGACGCCGGCGCGGCGCAGCTGATGGGCCGCAAGCAGCCCATGATCAACGCGCTGGCCCGCCTGGGCGGCGCCCACCCGGCCGAACTGCCCAAGAACATGGCCGCCCTGGGCATCGCCGGTGGCATCGGCAAGCTGTTCAGTACCCACCCGCCGATCGAAGAGCGCATCGCCGCGCTGCAGACGAACGCCTGAGGTGGGCCTATGAATGGGGTGGGCGGCCTTCCATGCCGCCTGCCTCGCGAAAGAGCGGCCGGAGCGATCCGGCCGCTCTTTTTTTGCGCTTATATCAAGTTGTCAGAATCGGTGCCGATACTTACCATGGACCCCACCCCATGCGCCTGGCGCACCGCCGGCGGCTCTTTCCCGCCTGCGGCCTTTCTCACCGGTATCTGACATGACCCTGCACAACGCCCGCCTTTCCCTGCGCCTTGCCCTGGCTTTCGGGGTCATCTGCCTGGTCATGTCCCTCGCCGCTGCCGTGGGCATCTGGCGGCTCATGGAACTGCAGGACATCGCCGATGGCCTGGGCGGACCAGCGGCGGAGCGGGCCTTGCTGGCGCGCGAACTGCACGCGATCGTGGTGCTGAGTTCCTCGCGCGCCGAAACCCTGCTGGAAATCGACAACCCCGCCTATGCCGCGCGCATCGACACGGACCGCAAGGCGACCTCCGCCCGTTCGACCGAGGTGCGCAAGCGGCTCGAAGAGCTGGCGACGGACAGCGAGTCCAAGCGCATCTTCGAGGCCATCGACACCGCAGGCAACGCTTTTCGGGGCGCGCGCGACGATCTGGTCAAGCGGCGCAAGGCCGGCGAAACCCTGCCGCCCGATGCGGTGGGCAAACTGCTGCGCCCTGCGGCCGACCGCTATGCTGCGGCGGTGAACGACATGGCCGACTACCAGCGCAAGCAGGTCGAGGAAGACAGGGCCGCCGCCGCCGCCAGCGAACGCCAGGGCATCGCGCTGCTGGTGGGCGGCTCGGTGCTGGGGCTGCTGCTGGCGCTGGTGTGCGCCGTGGTGCTGTCGCGCTCCATCCTGCGGCCGCTGTCGCATGCGTCCACGGTGGCGGACCGCATCGCCGAAGGCGACCTGACCTCCACCGTGCCGGCCATCGGCGCCGGCAACCGCGACGAGGTACGGGCCATGCTGGCGCGCCTGGACGGCATGCAGGCGCGCCTGACCGGCCTGGTGATCGGCATGCGGCAGGCCAGCACGTCGGTGGCCGGCGCCAGCGCAGAGATCGCGGCCGGCAATTCGGACCTGTCGGCGCGCACCGAGCAGACGGCCTCCAACCTGGAGGAAATCGCGGCCAGCATGGAAGAGTTGCTGTCCACCGTGCGCCACAGCGCGGATGCGGCCCAGCAGGCCACCCACCTGGCGGTGTCGGCCAGCGACGTGGCACGGCGCGGGCGCGACGCGGTGGAGCGCGTGGTAGGCACCATGGACGGCATCGCCCAGTCCTCGCGCCGCATCGCCGACATCACCAGCGTGATCGACGGCATCGCCTTCCAGACCAACATCCTGGCGCTGAACGCCGCCGTGGAAGCGGCCCGCGCCGGCGAGCAGGGCCGGGGTTTCGCCGTGGTGGCCAGCGAGGTGCGCAGCCTCGCGCAGCGCTCGGCCACGGCCGCCAAGGAGATCGGTGGGCTCATCGGGGACAGCGTGCGCCAGGTGGCGGAAGGTTCGCAGTTGGTCCACGCGGCCGGCGGCACCATGGGCGAGATCGTCGACTCGGTGCAGCAGGTGGCGACCATCATCGGCGAGATCGGCACCGCCACGCGCGAGCAGAGCACGGGCCTGGGGCAGGTGGGCGAGGCGGTGAACCAGCTCGACCAGATGACGCAGCAGAACGCCGCGCTGGTGGAGGAATCCTCCGCCGCCGCCCAAGGGCTGCGCGTGCAGGCCGAGCAATTGGCCCAGCTGGTGGAGGCCTTCCGGCTGCCAGCGGGTTCGGCGCTCGCGGTGCGCTGAACCGCCCCCAGCCGCGTCAGGCGAGGGCTCCCCAGCGGCAGGCCCACGCTTTACCGGGGATTTACGCCAGCGCGTCAACAGGGCCCGCGGGCGCAGGCGTTGAGCACGCATCAGTCACTTTCCCGGACCGGTGCCCATGATGCTTTCTTCCCCTGCTGTCACTTCTTCCTCCAGGCCCGCATTCGCCGGCCTGGCGGCGGCCCTGGTGGCCGCCACGGTTCTCTCGGGCTGCGTCGTCGCCCCGCCGCCCCGTCCACGCACCGTGGTGGTGGAGCCACCGCCCGCGCGCGCCGTGATGGTCGAGCCCGCTCCCGTGGTGGTCGTGGCGCCCACCGCACCGCCCGCACCCTATGTCGAGACGATCACCGTGGCGCCTTCGCCCGTGCATGTGTGGGTCGGCGGATTCTGGGAGTGGGGCGGCGGCCGCTACGTCTGGCGGCCGGGCCACTGGACCACGCCGCCGCGCCCCGGCGCGGTGTGGGTGCCCCACCACTGGGAGCCGGGCCCGGGCGGCTGGCACATGCGGCCCGGGCACTGGGCGCCCCGCTGAGGCCAGGTGCCTGCGCCCTGAAGATGCTGGGCGACGGGCCGGGAATGCGCGTCAGGCGAGCAGCGCACGCGCCACGGCCTCGCCCACCTTGATGCCGTCCACCCCGGCCGAAAGAATCCCGCCCGCGTAGCTGGCGCCTTCGCCGGCCGGGTACAGGCCGGCGGTGTTCAGGCTCTGGAAGGCCTCGTTGCGCCCGATCTTGAGGGGCGACGAAGTGCGCGTCTCCACCCCGGTCAGCACCGCGTCGTGCATGTCGAAGCCCTTGATCTTCTTGCCGAAGGCCGGCAGCGCCTCGCGCAGGGCCTCGGTGGCGTAGCGGGGCAGGGCGGCATCGAGGTCGGTCAGCGTGACGCCGGGCTTGTACGAGGGCTCCACGGTGCCCAGCGCCTGCGAAGCCCGCCGTGCCAGGAAATCGCCCACCAACTGCGCGGGCGCGTTGTAGTTGCTGCCGCCCAGCACGTAGGCGTTCGACTCCAGCTGGCGCTGCAGCACGATGCCCGCCAGCGGGTGCGGCGTTGCACCGGCCGCCAGCGCCTGCACGCCATAGGTGCCGCCCAGCGCGGCCTCGAACGCCGCGGGGTCATGCGGATAGTCGTTGGGATCGATGGCGACGACCATGCCGGCGTTGGCATTGCGCTCGTTGCGCGAATACTGGCTCATGCCGTTGGTGACCACGCGGTGCGGCTCGCTGGTGGCGGCCACCACCGTGCCGCCAGGGCACATGCAGAAGCTATACACCGCGCGGCCGTTGCCCGCGTGGTGCACCAGCTTGTAGTCGGCCGCGCCCAGCAGCGGGTGCCCGGCGTGCCGGCCCCAGCGCGCGCGGTCGATGAGCCCTTGCGGGTGCTCGATGCGAAAGCCCACCGAGAAGGGCTTGGCCTCCATGTGCACGCCGCGCTCGTACAGCATGGCGAAGGTGTCGCGCGAGCTGTGGCCCAGCGCCATCACCACGTGGTCGGCGCGCAGCGCATGGGTCTGTCCCGTGGCCTGGTCGAGCACCTGCAGGCCGCGCAGGTGGCGCTGACCGGCGGCGTCCTGCTCGACCACCACGTCGGTCACGCGCTGCTCGAACCTCACCTCGCCGCCCAGCGCGATGATCTGCTCGCGCAGCGTCTCCACCACCTTGACGAGCTTGAACGTGCCGATGTGCGGGTGCGCCACCGAGAGGATCTCGGGCGGCGCGCCGGCCTGCACGAACTCCTCCATGACCTTGCGGCCCAGGTGGCGCGGGTCCTTGATCTGGCTGTAGAGCTTGCCATCGCTGAACGTGCCGGCACCGCCCTCGCCGAACTGCACGTTCGACTCCGCCTGCAGCTCGCGCCGCCGCCACAGGCCCCAGGTGTCCTGCGTGCGCTCGCGCACCGCGCGGCCGCGCTCCAGCACGATGGGCCGGAACCCCATCTGCGCCAGCACCAGCGCCGCGAAGATGCCGCAGGGCCCGAAGCCCACCACCACGGGGCGGTGCGCCAGCCCGGCCGGCGCCCGGCCCACCGGCCGCCAGACCATGTCGGGCGTGGGCTGGATGTGGGGCTGCCCGGCGTGGCCCGCCAGCAGCGCGGCCTCCTGCGACGGATCGGCCAGGGTGATGTCGATGATGTACACCGCCAGCAGCTCGGCCTTGCGCGCGTCGAAACTGCGCTTGAAGACGTGGACATGGGCGATGCCTTCGGGCGGCAGCGCCAGGATGCGGCAGGCGGCGGCGCGCAGGGCGGGCTCGGGGGCTTCGGCTGCGCTGAGCGGCAGCTTGATTTCGGACAGGCGGATCATGGCTTGCGGGCCCGTGTCGATCGGGCGAAGGGCAATGTCGTGGGGACCGGCATGATAAAGGAGGCCCGCGGTGCCGGGCAGACCGGGTATGGCAAGCCCGTCCGATGCATCGGATGGATGCTATTTATTAATAGCAATATGCCCTAGTGTTTATTGTGCTGGAGGCCGTTTTGATGCGAAGTCTCTGCCGCAGCGCCTGGCGATTCCGCCTGGGGCCGGCGGCGGCCCAGCAACTCCACCCCGCCGAACGCGAGCGCAGCCAGCCCCAGGGGCAGGAAGAAGTACAGCGTGCGGTAGGCCAGCACCGAGGCCAGTGCCTGCGGCGCGGGCAGGTAGGCGGACAGCACCGCCACGCCCACGGCCTCCAGCACGCCCAGCCCCGCGGGGATGCGCGAGATGAGCCCGGCCACCGCGCCCAGCAGCACCGTCGCCAGTGCGGCTGCATACGGTGCGCGCTGCCCGGTCAGCACCCACAGCGCCGCGCCCATCACCATCCAGTTGGCGGCCGACAGCGCCACCTGCAGCATGCCCACGGGCCAGCGCGGCATGGCGATGCGGTGCCCGCGCAGGTGCACGGGCCGGCCATGGCGCAGTGCGCAGGCGGCGACGTAGAGCAGGCTCGCCGCCGTCAGGGCGGCACCCATCCAGCGCAGGTGCTGGGGGCCGACGTGCCAGTTTTCGGGCAACTGCGGCGACCACAGCCAGAACACCGCGCCCGCCAGGAAGAAATAGCCCAGCCAGTTGGTGAGGATGCTCATCCCGATCACCTGCCCGATGGCCGCCACCGACACGCCCTGCTGCGAGTAAAGGCGGTAGCGCACCGTCACCCCGCCGATGATCGATCCCAGGTTCAGCGTGAACGGATAGGCGATGAGCGTGATGCCCACCGTGCGCCCGGCCGACAGCCCGTGCCGCGTGTAATGGCGCCCGAACAGGTCGAAGGTGCTGTACAGCAGGTGGCTGGCCAGCGCCAGCGCGCCGCCCAGCAGCAGCACCGGCACCGGCAAGGCCAGGAACGACGCCCAGACCGCGGGCCAGTCCACCGTGCGCGCCTGGCGCACCAGCAGCGAGACGACGAAGAGGACGAAGGCGCCGCTGGCGAGGGTCACGGCCCAGGGCCACCAGCGGTGGGCGGTCAGGCGCTTCCAGCGGCTGGCGGGGCGCGCCGGCAGCGCAGCGCCGTCCCTGGGAGTCCCGGCCTGGGGCCGGGCGGGGTCTTGCCCGGGCGCGGCCGGGTCCAGGGAGGACAGGGCCGGGGAGGGCGCCGCTACCGCCATGGCTCAGGTGGCCGAAGGCCGGTGGGTGGGGTCGGAGGCCGGACCGTCCTGGGCGCCAACCAGTGAGATCTCGGGCTCGTGGCGCGGCAGCCAGCCCGCCCACGAGGGGAACCAGCGCATGACATGGAACAGGAAATAGCTGCGCAGCAGGCGCAGGCCATCCCAGCGCGAGGGTGGCGTGGCCTCGACCTGGCGGCAGCTGTGCTGCATCAGGTGGTCCAGCCGTTCGTGCAGCGTCGCGTTGAAATCCTTGTCGCGGATCACCACGTTCGCCTCGAGGTTGAGCGAGAGGCTCAAGGGGTCGAGGTTGCTGGAGCCCACGGTGGACCATTCGCCGTCCACCAGCGCGACCTTGCCGTGCAGCGGCCGGTCGCAGTATTCGTAGATGCGCACGCCGGCGCGCAACAGGTGGTCGTAGAGCATGCTGGCCGCCGTGCGCACGATGGGCATGTCGGGCTGGCCCTGCAGGATGAGCCGCACGTCCACCCCGCGCCGCGCCGCGCGGCGCATTTCGCGGATGAAGCGGTAGCCGGGAAAGAAGTAGGCATTGGCGATCACCACGCGCTCGCGCGCGGCGCGCAGGGCCACGCGGTAGTGGCGCTCGATGTCGTTGGTGTGGTTGTGGTTGTCGCGCGTGACGAAGATCGCGTCCGCCGTGCCCGCATGGGGCAGCGGCGGCACGGTGTTCGCCCCCTGGCGGCGCCGCCGTGTGCGTGGCGGCATGACGGCATCGCGCGCGAAGCCCAGCATGTGGGCGACGATGGGGCCGCGCACCTCGACCGAGTAGTCCTGCTTGGCCTCGGGGCCGTAGTCGGCCACATGGTCGGCTGAGTAGTTGATGCCGCCGATGAAGCCGATCTCGCCGTCCACCACCACAATCTTGCGGTGCATGCGCCGCAGCACGTTCAGCCGCTGGCCGAACAGCCGGCGGCCTGGGTCGAAGATGCGAAAGCGCACGCCGGCGTTCACCAGTTCGCCGATGAAGTCTTCCGGCAGGTCGGGCGAGCCGAAGCCGTCCACCAGCACGTGCACCTCGGCGCCGTTGCGCGCGGCCTGCAGCAGCGCGGCGTGCAGCCCCCGGCCGATCTTGTCGTCGAAGAGGATGAAGGTTTCCAGGATCACCTCGCGCCGCGCCTGCGCGATGGCCTCGAACACGCGGGGAAAAAACGCCTCGCCGTTCTCCAGCAGAGTGAAGTGGTTGCCGGGCACCCAGCGGGAGGGGCGGGGGCGGCGCATCACAGCGAAATCTCCGCGGCCAGGGGTGCGTGGTCCGACAGCTTGTGCCAGGGCTTGCGCGGCAGCACCACCGGCGCGTGCACCGAGGCATTGCGCACGTAGATGCGGTCCAGTGCCAGCAGCGGCATGGAGGCCGGGAAGGTGCGCACCGCCTTGCCCCGCGCATGCATGAACACCTCGTGCAGGCCGGCGCCGGCGCGCAGCACGTCGTGCGCACGGCCGCGCCAGTCGTTGAAGTCGCCCGCCACGACCACCGGGTCTTCGGGCGGAAACGTGGCCACCAGCTCGCACACGCGCTTGAGCTGGCGCTGGCGGTGCGCCTCCTGCAGGCCCAGGTGCACGCAGATGGCATGCACCTGCCGGGCGTGGCCCGGGGGCTGCAGCACGCAGTGCAGCATGCCGCGCCGCTCGGGCCCGCTCACGGAGATGTCGTGGTTTTCGTAGTGAACGATGGGGAACTTGGACAGCAGCGCGTTGCCGTGGTGACCGTTGTCGTACACCGCATTGCGGCCATAGGCGTATTGGCCCCAGATGGTGTCGGCCAGGAATTCGTAGTGCGGCTCCTGCGGAAAATTGGCCACGCGCCCGGCGTGCCGCTGGTGGGTGCCCAGCACTTCCTGCAGGAAGACCAGGTCGGCCGATACGCCGCGCACGGCTTCGCGCAGCTCGTGCAGCATGAAGCGGCGGTTGAAGGTGGTGAAGCCCTTGTGCACGTTCACGGTCAGCACCTTGAAGGCAACGGGAGAGGCGGTGGATGGTTCCATGGGGCAATCAGTGAGCGCGGGGGAGGGGCGGGAACCGGGCCGAAAAGCCCGGTTTCAGGCGGGCCCCGCATGGGCTTTGATTGTTTCGATGGCGGTCCGGCTGGGCTGTAGGACGGCTGGCCGAACGCTTGTGACCCGATGGCGGCGGGGCCTGAGGGCCGCTTGCAGCCCGGCTCCCGCGGCCGGGACGGGTGCCGCCCCAGCCCGGAAAAGGCCCCACCCATGGGCTGCGGGTGGGCGCACTTCGCACGCTGCCCTGGCCCGGGGCAGCGCGCGGTTTCAGAAAGCGCCTCAGGAGGGCAGGAAGCCTTCGACCGACAGGTAGCGCTCGCCCGTGTCGTAGTTGAAGCCCAGCACCTTGGCGCCCGCGGGCAGCTCGGGCAGCTTCTGTGCGATGGCGGCCAGCGTGGCGCCGGAGGAAATGCCCACCAGCAGGCCTTCCTCGCGCGCGGCGCGGCGGGCGTATTCGCGCGCGGGCTCGGCATCGACCTGGATCACGCCGTCGAGCAGGCTGGTGTCGAGGTTCTTGGGCACGAAGCCCGCGCCGATGCCCTGGATCGGGTGCGGCGCCGGCTGGCCGCCGGAGATCACGGGCGAGGCCACGGGCTCCACCGCGAAGATCTTGAGGGCCGGAAACTTCGCCTTCAGCACGCGGCCCACACCCGTCAGGTGGCCGCCCGTGCCCACGCCGGTGATCAGCGCGTCCAGGCCATCGGGAAAGTCCGCGAGCACTTCCTGCGCCGTGGTGCGCACGTGCACGTCGATGTTGGCGGGGTTCCCGAACTGCTGTGGCACCCAGGCGCCCGGGGTCTGCGCGCGCAGCTCCTCGGCGCGGGCGATGGCGCCCTTCATTCCTTTTTCGCGCGGGGTGAGGTCGAACTGCGCACCGTAGGCCAGCATGAGGCGGCGGCGCTCGACGCTCATGCTGTCGGGCATCACCAGGATGAGCCGGTAACCCTTCACCGCCGCCACCAGGGCCAGGCCGATGCCCGTGTTGCCCGAGGTGGGCTCGATGATCGTGCCGCCGGGCTGCAGCGCGCCGGTGCGTTCCGCATCCTCCACCATCGACAGGGCGATGCGGTCCTTGATCGAACCGCCGGGGTTGCTGCGCTCGGACTTCACCCACACGTTGGCACCCGCGCCGACCAGGCGGTTGATGCGCACATGGGGCGTGTTGCCGATGGTTTGCAGGATGTTCTCGACTTTCATGGCGTCTCCAGGTTGGACAGGTACGGGACAGGCAAAAAAACATTTTGGCCCATGCCTACGACACTCCGCGCATATGGTTATGCCGGCGATGCGGCTTTCTCGATGTCGATGCGCGTGGCACCCGCGCAGGGCGCCATGGCGATGCGCACCGGCAGGCACTGCGCGATGACCTGCGCATTCGTGCTGGCATGCGGGGTGATCGCCTCGGCCGTGTAGCTCGCCCGCTGGCCACTGCGCCAGACGGCGAGGGCCAGCGGCAGCATCCACTGGTCCGCCAGGTGCGGACCGACAGCGCCGCGACTACGCTCGAACGAGCGCACCTCGCCGGCCAGCTGGCGCGCCACCTGTTCGGCCGGCATGCCGCGCTCACCCAGCGCGCAGAACACCTCGGTCACCTCGGCATGCTCCAGCACCGCCAGCAGGGCGTTGCCCGGGCCTTCGTTCTGCCGTGCGGGCGGGATGCGCCACGGGTCGTCGCCTTCGCTCCAGTCCAGTTGCTGGCGAAGCGCCGCCAGCTCGCGCACCGCGATGCCGCGTGCCAGGCCCGGCACCAGGGCCTCGGCCCAGGCGCTGCGGCGCGTGCCGCGGTCCAGCAGATCGAACGGCGCCAACGGGCCTGACGCGGGCGCGATGACTGCATGCACCTCGCCGCCGCCTGCGGGATAAAAGCCCCGGCGTCGCAGCGTGAGCTCCAGCCCCACGCCCAGGCGCCGAACCAGCGGCGCAAAGGCCCGCTGCAGGAAGTCGAACGGGGGCGCCATGGGGTTGTGCGTGCCGCCCGAAAGCTGCACCCGGCTGGGCTCGCCAGCCAGCATCAGCGCGGGCAGAACGGTCTGCAGCACCAGCAGGCAACTGCCGGCCCCGGCGATCGCGAAGGCGTAGTCGCCCGCCTGCACCGGGCCGGGCGTGAACTGCAGCGCCTGCGATCCCAGCTCCGCCCCTTCCGCCTGCCCGCCGCAGACCTGCACCGCCGCCTGCACGCAGGCCAGGTGCTGGCGCATCAATCCCGGCTTGGGCCGGCCCGCGCGGATGCGGTCGATGCGCAGCGGCCGGCCGGTCACCATGGACAGCGCCAGGCCGGTGCGCAGGATCTGCCCACCGCCCTCGCCGTGGGAACCGTCGAGGGTCAGCATGGCGCGGGCCCCTCGGCGCCGCCATGGGCATGATCGAAGCGCAGTACCGTGTCGTGCAGCAGGGCGTCCAGCCCGGCATGCCCGGCAATGGGCAGGGGCTGCACCGGCTGCGCCGCATTGGCGGCCAGCTCGGCCTCGATGAATGCGTGTATGCCGGGCCAGCGTGGGCTGGTGGCCGACTCGTTCGCACGCATCTTCACCGCCAGCAGGGCGTTGATCTCTTCGATGAGCGCCGCATCGCGTTGCGCATCCAGCGTGTGCTGGGCCAGTTCGGCGAAGCGCATGGGCGGTACCCCGGGGCGCGTGCGGATCCATCGCGCCGCCAGCAGCGGGCGCAGCACGTACAGGTATTTCTTGTAGCGCACCACGTCGGCCTGCAGGTGCTCGCGGAAGTTCTTCTTGGCCATGGAGGCGTAGTGGTGCCAGGCCTTGGCGTTGGAGAACACTTGCACCGCCAGGGCGCGCACCTGGGCTATCGTGTCCGCCGCCTCGCGGTAGACGACGGGCGAGCGCAGCCACTCCAGCAGCGTGGGGTTCGATTCGCGCATCAGCCCGAGCGCCTTGCGCAGGTCCCAGCCATTGATGTCCAGGTCCCCGCTGATCGGCACCTCGATGACGTCGCGTCCGGGCGAGACCGTGAGGTACCAGGGCAGGCGGTGCACGTAGAGAAAGCGCACGTCGTAGTCGCTGTCGGGCGAGGCGAAGCCCCAGCCGCGGCTGCCCGATTCGCAGGCGAACAGGATGGTGACGGCGTGCTGCGCCTCGATGTCACGCAGCGCATCCATGATCTGCCCGCGCATGGCGGGCTCGATCGGATGGGCGGAATGAAGCAGTTCTCGGGGTTCTGTCTTTTGCATGTCCATGCTTTCAGCGCACGCTCCTCGTGCGTTGGTCTTGATCCGATGATGGGCCGTGGTGCGCTCGCTATCCCTTCACGCACACCACTTGCTTGAGCGTGTACACCACTTCCACCAGGTCTTCCTGCGCCGCCATCACGGCGTCGATGTCCTTGTAGGCCATCGGGATCTCGTCGATCACATCGGCGTCCTTGCGGCATTCCACCCCTTCGGTGGCGGCAATTTGGTCGGCAACGGTGTAGAGCTTCTTGGCCTTGGTGCGGCTCATCTTGCGGCCCGCGCCGTGGCTGCAGCTCATGAAGCTCTCCGGGTTGCCCTTGCCGCGCACGATGAAGCTCTTGGCGCCCATGCTGCCGGGAATGATGCCCAGCTCGCCGGCCTTGGCGCTCACGGCGCCCTTGCGGGTGACGAACACGTCTTCGCCGAAGTGCGTCTCGCGGCTCACATAGTTGTGGTGGCAGTTCACCGCTTCCACATGGGCCTCGAAGGGCTTGGCGATCACCTTGCGGGCGGCCGCGATCACGCGCTGCATCATCACCTCGCGGTTGGCGCGCGCGAACTTCTGCGCCCAGCCCACGGCACGCACGTAGTCGCCGAAATACCGGGCGCCTTCCTCGAAATACGCCAGGTCCTGGTCGGGCAGGTTGCGCTGGTGCAGCTCGGCATCCTTCTTGGCCAGCTCGATGAAGTGCGTGCCGATGGCGTTGCCCACTCCGCGCGAGCCCGAATGCAGCATGAACCACACGCCACCGTGTTCGTCCAGGCACACCTCGATGAAGTGGTTTCCGGTACCCAGCGTTCCCAGGTGCTTGTGGTGGTTGGTGCTGGCAAAGCGCGGATAGTCCTCGCAGATCGCGTCGAACTCGCCCTTCAGCGAGGCCCAGGCCGCATCGCTCTCATCGGGCGGCGTTTCCCAAGAGCCCTTGTCGCGGCCCATGCGGCGCGGGTTGCTGCCGTGTGGCACGGCCTTTTCGATCGCGGAGCGCAGCGGGCCCAGGTTGTCCGGCAGGTCGTTGGCGTGCAGCGTGGTCTTGCACGCCATCATTCCGCAGCCGATGTCCACGCCCACGGCCGCCGGGATGATGGCCTTGAAGGTGGGGATCACCGATCCCACCGTGGCCCCGATGCCGTAGTGCACATCGGGCATGGCGGCCACGTGCTTGAACACGATGGGCAGGCGCGCCGCGTTCTCCAGTTGCTTCTGGGCCTCGTCCTCCACGGGCACGCCCTGGGTCCACATCTTGATGGGGACACCGTTTTCCACATTGCGTTGCAGGTAGTTCATTGCGTTCTTCTTTCTTTTCGTTTGTCTGTCTGTCTTATTTTCGGGTGCTCATTCACTGACCCAGTCGAACACCGCTTCCACGATCTGTCGCGGGCCCGTGCAGTTGCCACAGGTGCAGTGCGCGGGTTGTGCCATCGCGCTGGTGTCCAGCGCCAGGATCTTCTGTGCAAAGCGCTGGCGGTTGCCGGGGTCGAGCATCCAGGCTTTCATCGCCTCGCAGAATTCCGGTTGGTCTTCGGCAAAGGCGTTCTGGATTTCGTTCTTTCCCCAGAAGTCCCAGTAGCTCGCCTCGGCGTACCGCAGCACGGCGCTTTGGCGCTCGTCGTTCAGCCAGTGCGTCAGCAGCGGTTGCACGTTCACGCCGCCCTTGTGGAACATCAACAGGATGTCGAAGGCGTTCGCGCCATTGAACGGGCTGGGCTCGCGCCCGGCGTGCCCCAGGCCTTCGTGGAAGAAGGCCAGTGCGTAAGCGTCCACGGCGGCTCGCTCCTGGGGCGACAGGGCATCGGCCGGGCAGTTGCCCAGGCGGTCCAGGTACAGCTCGGTCGAGTGGTGCAGCTCCTCGCCCAGGGCCATCAGTTCCAGCATGCGGGGCAGGAAGTAGAGCAGTTCCTCGGCCGGCTGCTCGCTGCCCTTGGCGGAGCTGTTGTATTCGTAGAAGTGGCGGGTCGTTATGCGGCGCAGCGGCAGGCGCCGCATCTCGCGTTCCATGGCCTCGTCCATGCAGCAGGCCGTGCACACATCCAGCATCTGTGTCGGAGCGCCATGGCGCTGGAAGGCGGCATAGACGGCATCCACCGCCTCGCGCAGGGCGGGCGGCAGCATGGCGGCCTGCGCCGCGGGGGCGTTCGTTTTCATCGGTTTCTTTCCTGTTTGGTTCGCCATGGGGCTCAGCCCTTCCGGCGCATTCAAAAAAAGAGGTGACAAGGGGTGTCGGGTTGCGCCATTGAGCTACCTGCCGAAGCAGACCGGGGATTGAACCCGGAACCTTCAGAGCCCGAGGGCCCCGACGCTCTACCTGTAAACCCGTCTGCATTCACCTCGCAAACACACAAAAAAAGCAGCGACAAGGATCGACGAAACGTCGTGCTCTACCACTGAGCTACGGCCTTTCGACCGGCGGGATTCGAACCCGCGACCACGAGAGTAGAAGTCTGTAGTTCCGTCAGCATTCGCTGCAAAAAAAGCAGTGCGACAAGGGCGGCAAGACATGGACCACGCCGCGGTGCGGCGCTGGGATTCGAACCCCGGTCCCTCCAGATGTAGTCCTGCCTGCATTCGCACATTCATTCATCGATGGCCTTCCCGTTCGGCGACAAACAGGCGGTGCGACCGGGATGTAGTCACACCTGCATTCGCCGAACGACAGCCGTCATTCCCACGATCGGATGCCCTGAATTGGCATTCATGACACCTTCTCGTCGATCGTCAGATCGGGGTGTCCTCGATCACGCCGACCCAATGCGCCGCGCCCATGCCCCCTGCGGCATACACCGCCAGCAGCTTGAACACTTCGTCGCTGAAGCCGCCGATGTTCAGCACATCGGGCTGCTCCTGCGCCTGCGTCGTTGCGCAAGGCTGGATGTCGATGCACACCAGCCGGGCCGTCGGGTTGCGCTGCTTGAACGCCGCCCACTCCTGCATGGTCGCGGTGCCCCGGCCCCGTGCACGGTCGGCCCACGATTCGTTGTCGGACACCAGCACCACCAGCTCGGCCTGCGCCTTCTCGCGGTTCAGCAGGGCCAGCGGTGCGCTGCACGACGTTCCTCCACCACCCACCGCGGCCAGCTTGGCCGCATTGGTCATGACCGAATCGCGGGGATTCAGTGGCAGCGGCACCACCTTCGTTTCGAAGGGCAGCACACGCGCATCCGCATTGCGGCGCAGCACGGCAGCGGCCACCAGAGCGGCCACGTCGATGCACCGCACCGCGGAAGTCGCCGAGCCCCGGTGGCCCGTCACAGGCGAGCCCATCGAGCCCGACACATCGGGGCAAACCACTACGCGGCCTTCGAACTGCGGCACATTGGCCAGCGCGAGTTCCATCGCATCCTGCAGAGCTTCCTTCACTACCGTCGGCACGTCGGCGCCGCAGGCGGTGTACGCCGCCATCAACTGGTACGGCAGCACGCGGGCCTTGGCCACGGCCTGCGGGTCACGCAGCTTGGCGGCCACGGCATCGGCCAGGCCTGGCAGCGCGAACACGCCATGCCGGGCAAAGGTGTTCAGGTTCTGGCGCACCATCTGCCACGAGCCTCGCTGTGCAATCGTGGCCCAGGCCGATGCGTCCAGCTCCAGCGCGGTCAGCATCTGGAAAGGCACGTCGGGCACGGGCTGCGTGCGGTCTTGCTTGAAGCGTTCGAAGGCCTGCGTCAGTGGAGGCAGCGCCTCCTGGGCATAAGGGCGACCGATCAGCCAGGCGAACCACGCGGCGCGCCAGGCTTCCGTGGGCTTGGGGTGCACCATCTTCACCACGTCGGCCAGCGACGGCGTATTGCCCACGGCGGCGTTCAGCAGTTGCGCCTCGGTGGCGTCGAGCAGCCATTGCTGCACCAGCTTTTTCGGACGCGTGCCGAGCGATTTGCGGCCTACTGCGCCGGAGCGCAGCATCTGCACGAAATTGCGCAGCATCTTGCCGTTGTCGATCACGCGGCCGAACACCTGGGCCAGCAGCGGCACATCGCGAACCGCCAGCGTGGCCGCCAGCAGGGCCGGCATGTCTTTCATGGAGCCGGCACGGCGCGCATACAGGGCCGTCTTCGCCAAGAACACCGGGTCGACTTCACGGGCCAGAGCCTGCACGGCGTCGAGCTGGTCCTGCGCCTGGGCATAGAAGGTGCTGTGGAGGCAGCCGGTGGCGGCCAACTGCGCCAGTTGGTGCTTGGGCGACAGGGCATAAGCCGCACCGCCGGCCTGGTTGCGCACGGTGGCAGCGGGGAGCAGGGTGCCGCGCAGCGTCTGGAAGAGTTGGTTGTTGGCCATGTGCTTTTGCTCCGTTCGTTGGTTCTCGGTGGGTTTGTCTTTTCGACTTGCCTCTTCCATTGCAACCGGTGTGCCAACTGTGGTTTTGAATGGATGGAGAACCTCTTAAATCAATGATTTGATTCGATTTTCTTTAATCCGCTTGTCATTTCTGCCGCACTGGCTGGAGGTTAAAATGCTTTGATTTTTATAAAATTAGCTAGTTTTTTATCCAAAAAATGAAGAAGCAAAACGTGGTGATCGGCTTTCTGGGCACCCAGCTCGACTCGGGCAAGGGGGCAGGGCGTTGGGAGAAGTGGCGCCCGACGCTTTCGCTGGTGCAGCACGACGACGTGGTCATCGCACGGATGGAGTTGTTCTACACACCGTCCCACCAGGAACTGGCCGAGCGGGTGCGCACCGATATCCAGGCGGCCTCGCCCGAAACCACGGTGGCGCTGGTGCCGCTCGACATTGCCGACCCCTGGGACTTCGGCGAGGTCTACGCCAAGCTCTTCGACTGGACGCGGGGCTACGCTTTCGACACCGAGCGCGAGGAGTACTGGACGCACATCACCACCGGCACGCACGTGGCGCAGATCTGCCTTTTCCTGCTGGTGGAGTCGCGACGCATTCCGGGCGTGCTCGCGCAGACGTCGCCCCCAAAGCGCCAGCAGGCGGGCGATCCTGGCAGCTACGCGCTGATCGATCTGGACCTGTCACGCTACGACGTGATCGCCCAGCGCTTCGGCGCCGAGCAGCGCGATGCGGTGGATTTCCTCAAGAGCGGCATCGCCACGCGCAATGCCCGTTTCAACGCCCTGATCGAAGAGGTGGAGCGGGTGGCGGTGCGATCGCGCGCGCCCATCCTTTTCACCGGGCCGACCGGCGCGGGCAAGTCGCATCTGGCGCGGCGCATGTTTGAATTGAAGAAAGCCCGCCACCAGGTGGAGGGCGAATTCGTGGAGGTGAACTGCGCCACGCTGCAGGGCGACGGCGCCGCGTCCACGCTGTTCGGGCACAAGAAAGGCGCCTTCACCGGTGCGGCGGCCGACCGGGCAGGCCTGCTGCGCACGGCGCACAAAGGGGTGCTGTTTCTCGACGAGATCGGTGAGCTGGGCCTGGACGAGCAGGCCATGCTGCTCAAGGCCGTGGAGGAAAAGCGGTTTTATCCCATGGGCAGCGACCGCGAGGTGGCCAGCGATTTCGAGCTGATCGCCGGCACCAACCGCGACCTGCGGGCCGAGGTGGCGGCCGGGCGCTTTCGCGAAGACCTGTACGCGCGCATCAACCTGTGGAGTTATCAGTTGCCGGGCTTGGCCCAGCGGCCCGAGGACATCGAGCCCAATGTGGACCACCTGCTGGCGCGATGCGGCGTGGAACTGGGCCGCACGGTGCGCCTGTCGGCCGAGGCGCGGGCGGTATACCTGCGCTATGCGCAGTCTCCCGAGGCGCTGTGGAGCGGCAACTTTCGCGACCTGTCGGCCAGCGCCACCCGCCTGGCCACCCTGGCCGAGGGCGGGCGCATCGGCCTGCCGCTGGTGGAGGCGGAGATCTCGCGCCTGCAGTGGCTGTGGCAACCCCTCGGTTCGTCAGACCGCAGCCAGGACGGCGATGCGGTGGATCTGGCCGCACTGCTGGGCGAGCCACAGGTGCAGGCCATGGACCTCTTCGACCGGTTGCAGTTGGCGGCCGTGTTGCAGGTGTGCCGCGGGGCGCGCACGCTGTCGGATGCAGGGCGGCAGCTGTTCCAGGCGTCGCGCGCGCAGCGCGCGGTGGTCAACGATGCGGACCGGCTGCGCAAATACCTGGCGCGATTCGGCCTGGACTGGGAGCAGGCCCGCAGCGGTGGACGATAATCGCCCCCGTGAAGCGCGCCAGACCGCCGCTGGTGCAATCTGGGAAACCAGGCACTGGAGGAACGTCCGGACTGCACAGGACAGCGTAGCAGCTAACGGCTGCCCACCGTGAGGTGAGGATCAGAGCAACAGAGACGAGTCGCAAGCAGGCGGCAAGCCACCGAAGGTGTGCTATCGGTCATCCGCGCAAGCGGGTACGGCTGGCGCAAGCCAGGCGGTTTGCGGCGAAAGCCGCAAAGACCATAGCCACCCGAAGCGGGCGGCGCCCGCTTCGGGTGAAACGGGCAATCTCTACGCGCAGCAATACCAAGTAGGCCAGCGTTGATGTGGTTCCGCAGAGCTGGCGGGTAGGTAGCATCGAGCTGTGGTGGCGACACCCGGCCCAGAGTAATGGCGGTCACGCCGCAGGCAACTGCGGTGCACAGAATCCGGCTTATCGGCGCGCTTCACACTTTAAATTCCATTCCGATCCCTTGGCCCGGCAGGCGCTGAGGTGATTCGGCGCCATCCCCGCGTGGATTGGTGCCTTCGCTTTGGCGCCCTTTGCAGGCGCCACAGGCCCTCCGGTGTTTCTCCCCCTTCGTCTTTCAGCGCCGGCACTGAATCCTCGCCTGCCGCGCCGCTCCTCTGCCTTCGGTTAATCCTGCAAGCGCTCTGGCCGGCTTTCAGAACGCTTCAGAAGTCTTAAGGGAGATCGGCTGGGTTTTCATCCCGTGCTGCATTCAATCCCCCCAGAATATTTCCAGGCGCCAGTAGCCACTCAGGCAAGGGATTAACGGCGCTGCGCATTTTCAATTCGAAGGAAATGCTGGCGCGCGGCCAATGGCGTGCGGCATACCGAGGGCCCGACCGATTTTCAAATGGGCCTTCGAATCGATTTTCTTTCCTCAAAGGATATAGACATGAGCAGTGATCCATTCACCCAGATCCTCAACGAAATCCTGCAGGGACTCGTCACGCAGTTGAATGGCGAAATCGGTGGGGCCATCCGGGGCGCCGGCTATGACCCGTATCCCAATGTCGCCTCGGGGTCCGCCAGCATCGGGGTGGGCACGGCCTCTTATTCCGTCTCCAATCTGACGGGCATTTCGTCCCTGCAGATCCAGGACATGGTGGTTGGCAACGTCACTTCGTCCGGTGCCAATATTTCCGGCACAGTGAATTTCCATGCGGTCCTGAACAGCTCCCTGAGTGCGCAGGCGGGTGGCAGCTTGAAGGTGCTGTTCTTCGATCCGGGCATCTCCGGCAGCGTCCGGATCGACAGCCCCAGCATCTCCGGCACGGCGCAGTTCCAGGCCGGCACGGCCGGCGGCAAGCTCTGCCTGAACCAGCTGTCGGGCATGAACGCGAACTTCAACTACGGCAACGCTTCGGTCTGGATCGATGGCCTGGGGCCGCTCAACTACCTGCTGCAGCCCGTGGAGAACCTGATTCTGGATGCGGCCAAGGGCGCCATCAGCGAGCTCATCTCGTCGCAGATCAACAGCATCGTCAGCCGGGAGCTGAACCAGGCGCTGCCCCAGTGCGTGCCCTTTCCATGAGGGTGAGGATCGAGCCGCTGGCCCGCACGACGCAGCGCATCGGCCCGATGTTTCCTGCCTGGCAAGCGGTCGAGGCGAGCACAGGGCAGGCGCTGAACCTGCCGCTGGAGCCGCAGCAGCGCACCAACTGGTGCTGGGCCTCGGTGACCTGTGCGATCGCCGCGCACTACGGCGATACCTCCTGGCGGCAGGACACGCTGGCCTGGCGCATTCTCGCGCCGGACGAAGTGCTTCCCAACTGCCTGCCGCCACCCGCGCTTCTCCTGGAGCCCCGCTACGACCAGCAAGCCGCGATGGAGCGCACCCTGCGCTACGTGAACTGCCTGGCTGGATGGAGCAGCGGGCGGCCGCCGTTTCGCCGCCTGATGCGCGAGCTCGACGATGGCCGGCCTGTCGCGGTCGCGATCCGCTGGCATGCGGGGCCGCAGCACTACGTGCTGGTCGACGGCTACTGCCGCACCCAGCGCACGGTTTCGGTCGCCGATCCCCAATGCGGCCGCGCCACGGTCGATTTCGATGATTTTCCGTTGCACTACCGCCATGGCGGCGAGTGGATGGAAACCTACTGGACACACAACCCCCGCTCGGCCAACCCGACACGCAAAGGAGAGGTGGAATATGAGTAGCTACGACGTCGCGCTGGTGCTGGATGCCGGCACCCTCAACCAGGGCATGGCCCAGCTGTATGCCAATGCCCAGGCCAAGCAGAAGCTGTTCCAGGGCGTGCAGGACGTGGGCCAGATGGGCATCACCTCCGTCAACTGGAGCATCGATGCCGTGCCCCAGTTCGTGCTGGCGCCACCGACCCTCACGCAGTGGAACGACAAGAACACGTTCGTGCCGTCTGGCCAGACGAAGCCGAAAGATCCGACCGATCAGATGTTCCAGGTGCAGCTGGCGTCGGTGTCCACCACGTTCAACATGCAGAGCGGGCCGCCTTCCCCGCTGACGTTCTCGTTCACCCTGTTTGCGCAGGTGACCGTGTCCAACAACCAGATCCAGCTGGGATCGGTGGCGGTGCTGCCGATCAATCCGACCGGCGCCACGGAGTTCATGCTCCAGGTGATCTGCGGGATCGTCTACACCAAGGTCCAGGCCCTGCTGCAGGGCTACCAGATTCCACCCAGCATCACGGTGGAAGGGCAGAGCTTCACCCCGCCGGTCATGACCGTCACCGGCGCGCACCTGGTGCTGGCAAGCAACCTGGTGGCCAACGGCACGCCGGATATCAGCGGCGTGCAGTGGCCGCAGCAGGCGCTGGGCGTGCTCGTCGGCCGCAAGCTGCTGACCGCGCTGGTGGCCCAGTACAGCGGTGCGATCGTGCAGAAGATGGACGCCGCGCAGGTCAATGCCAGCGACAGCAACTGGACGGGGAGCTACTCGCTCGACGGCGGGATCAGCAACGCCTCCATCGCGGTGGCATCCACGCTGCCCAACATCAACATCACCGCCACCTTCGCCGCCACCGCCTCGGTGGGCGTTTCATGGTGGCTGGTGCCAGCCGCCTGCGCCCTGGAAGCCGCCTCGAACCTGCTGCCCTGATTGGAGCCACACCATGGTTGACTTTGCCAAAGCCGATTTCGCCACCAGCCCCACGCCGCTGACTTTCACCGTCGCCCCCGTGGTGTCGGGGTCGAACACCGTCCAGCTGCAATTGCAGCCGTTGCCCAGCTTCACGATCACCTACGCCGAAGACGGCAGCGGGTGGGAGAAGTTCAACGCAGGGCTGCTCAAGCACGTGGCGACCACCATCATCGGTGTTGCCACGCCCTTCATCACATCCACCATCCAGAGCAAGGCGCAGGCCTATCTGAACGACAAAGCCTCGTTCCCGGTGCCGCCCATCCCCATCACGTTCGAAGGCATCAGCCTGAGCCTGACCGCATCGAACCTGAACATTTCCACCGCGGATGCGGACCACCTGCTGATCACGGCCACCGTCAATGTTTCCTGACCCGCCGTCCCTGCCCATCGGACCCGGTCACATCGTACGAGGAGAATTTTCATGAGCGCTGGAATGCAAGCTTTTCAAGACGGCTGGAAGAATCAGCCCGCCGCCACACTGAACGCCGCCTTGCCCCGCAGCATCGGGCTTGGCGACATCCCGATGCTGCCGCTGTCGCGCGCGCTCGACATGCCCGCGCAGGCCGGTTTTGCGCGCGGCTCTCTGGGCATCGACCTGTCGGGCATGCAACTGGCGCTGGCCGGTGACGGGCCGCTCGCGGTCGAATGCAGCAGCGATGCGCAAGGCCGCTGCGTGCTCGCCGTGCGCCTGCAGGGCATTGAGCTACGGGGCACGCACGCCCTGAAAGGCACGCAGATCTGGGAGACCGGACTGGACGGTGCCGGCACGGCCATGCCCATCGGCGCCCGGCGCCGCGGCGGCAGCGCGGACGACAACGCGCACCCCACCTGGATCAAGACCGCGAACGACCAGCGCGGGTTGCTGCAGAACGTGCCCGGCGGCAATGGACAGACGCTGCTGACCACCTACTCCAATCACCGGGCGGCCTTCAACGATGTCTTCAATGAGCAGAATTTCCAGGCCTACGCGTTCCAGCAAGGCTGGGGCAACTCCGCCATCTCCGAAATGGCCGACGACACCAACACGGCGCTGACCGAGGGCGGCGTGGTCAACGATCCCAAAAAGCAATACAACAACTCGGGCACGGGAATCACCACCAACTACAACGGACATGCCCAGAACCAGAAGCTGGCCTTGCTCACCACCCTGACCGCCATGGCGGAGGGCGCCGACCCCAACAATCCCAAGGATCCCACCAATCCCTACAACCAGGCGGCCGCTGCGACCCTGGGCTTTGGCTCGAGCATCGTGCAGAACATCAAGGTGACGAACCCCAATGTGACCAAGATCGAAGACTTGCCCCCATTGCAGAAGGACGGCGTCTACGAATTGGTGCAGAACGGCACGCCGGCGGCAACGCCTTCGGTGGATGAAGTGCACAACTTTCTGAACGGCAGCCCGATCGGCGGCCGCGATGCGCAAGGCAACAGCTGGACGTGGTCGCTGAGCGAGGACGAGCGCGCGTTCGTGCGCAAGCTCCAGGCAGACATTGCCGAGCATGCCGCTCGGGTGGCCGCGCAAAAGCCGGTGGCCCTGGTGACGGGGGCGCTGCACGCCCGCCTGGCATGCTATGTGTACCTGCAGTTCGGTGCGCAGGGCGACCAGGGCGTACCGGCGCTGATCGACGGGCGTATCGAGCTGGACGGCTTCGACCTGCACTTCGACGATGGCGCGTGGAACGGCGCCCTGGGCGACGGCCCGGCGCAGGCCGCGCGCGATGCCTTGTCCGAGGCGCGCTTCATCAAAAGCCTGGTGCATGACCGCATTGCCGATGCACTGGAGCGCGCGCTGGTCCAGCCGCTGGCCAAGGCCCTGCTGGATTCGCAGCCGTGAGGATTGGCGCCGCTGCGCCGGACCCGGTCCACGCCATCCTGCAGGGGCTGATGGCGGCGGACATGCAGGGCTTCGAGGGGGAGCTGGCCCAGGCGCTGCAACCGCAGCAGGGCTATCTGACCGATGCGGAGATGTCGCTCTACCAGGGGGGAAAGAAGCTGCGCCCGCTGATGCTGCTGCTGACCGCGCGGCTGTTCCAACCCGGCGGCGAACTGCCGAACAAGGTGCTGCGCGCCTCCGCGTCGCTGGAGATGCTGCACGTGGCGAGCCTGATCCACGACGACATCATCGACCACGCCTCGCTGAGGCGGGGCCACGCCAGCGTGAACGCCGCGCGCGGCACCGAGATGGCGATCATGATCGGCGACATGCAGTTTCTGCAGGCCGTGCGCTGCTTCGTCGATGCGATCGAGGACGCGAACGACATGCAACTCGTGAAATGGGTGCTGGACTCGGCGTTCGACATCTGCCGTGGCGAGATCGACGAGATGACCACGCAGCCTTACTGGCATCCGGACTCGCTGATGAGCCGCTACCTCACCACGGTGGACCGCAAGACCGCCGTGCTGTTCGGCCTGGCCTGCGAGTCCGGCGCCGCGCTCATGCGCGCGCGCACCTCGGAGCTGCGCCGCCTCGGCTCCTTCGGGCGCTACATGGGCCGCGCGTTCCAGATGATGGACGACATCTTCGACCTTGCGCATTCCGATGCGGAAGCCGGCAAGTGCCGGGGCATCGATCTGCACCAGCGGCGCATCACCCTGCCCATCATCCATGCGATGAAGCTGTTCGGCGATGCGCACCCCATGGTGCGCTATCTGCGCGACACGCAGACACCGCCGCCGGAGCAGATCAACGCCTGGGTCGATGAGATCCGCCGCTCCGACGCCTTCGCGCTGGCCTACGCCCAGGCGCGGGACACCGCGCTGCAGGCCGTGCAGTACCTGCAGAACCTGCCCGCCGGCCCGCACCTGCGGGCATTGCACGACATCACCCTGCATGTCGTGAATCGACCTTACTGACCGCCAACATTTTCGAGAGGACGCCGCCATGGGCTTGCAGCTATTCCATTTCGTGTACGACACGCTGATGCAGAAGGCCAACGACAACACGCCTGACAACAGCCTGTTCCTGCCGGTCGCGCTGTCCGGCATGAAGGGCTCGGACGGCAAGCCCTATCTGCCGCTGAAAGGAACCCAATGGAACCTGGACAACATCGGCGGCGCGCAGGACATCTCGGCCGACATGGCCACGTCCTGGTTCCAGGCCCTGTTTCCGCTGATCGGCCAGTTGAGCCTGCAGACCAATCCCACGCCTCCCGTCACCCAGCAGATGGTCGATGACGCCAAGGCCGCCGTGACCTACATCATGTCGCAGCACCTGAACGTGATTCCATATCCCGGTGTAGGGCCGGATCTGGACGTGAGCAGCATCGAGATCCAGGGGCTGGCGAACATCCAGGTCAGCGGAGAGCCGCCGGCAGTCACCACCAGCAACGCCGGCTATACCGCGGACATCACGCTGAACCTCAATGCCTACGCTTCCACCGGGCAGGACTGGAACCAGCCGCTGGCGCTGGCGGGCCCTGAAAAGGGAACGGACAGCACGACCAACCCCCCTACGGCCTTCGACGGGCTGGGGTTCACGTTGAAGCAATGTCTGTGCTTCGTCGACAAGCAGATGAACATCGTCGCCCCGCCGCCGACACTGGGACTCACGCTATCGTCCGACCATGCGAACGGCTTCGACTGCCTGGCCACGGGCATCGCGCTGCTGACCTTGTCCAACGCGAAGGTGGTGTCGGGAACCACCGTCACCGTGGACGGCACCGGCAGCAGCGCGGCGCTGCAGATCGGCCTGAACACTGTCCAGCTCGTTGCGGTGCAAGGCAGCACGCCCACGTTCACGCTGCAGAACCTGCAGTACCAGAGCATCTCGCCGGTGCCCTTTCCCGCCTACATCAACACCAGCATCTTCTATGCGCCGTGGAGCCAGTTCTTCAAGCAGGTGCTGTCCACCGGGGATGCGGCCCAGCTGTTGAGCACCCAGGTCAACAACGCGCTGATGGACCCGGGCAACCGCGGCCAGGTCGAAAAATTGCTCAACCAGCAGCTGAAGAGCGCCTTCGACGACATCTTCGGCAGCACCCAGGTGGCAGGCAGCACCGTGGACACCGATGCGAACGCGGTGGACAAATACCTGTTCGATCGGGCGCGCGGGGCGCTCAACGACCCGAGCAGCTACGTCTATCTGCCGACCCTGGTGCTGGGATCGACATCGCCGGTGATGGAGCCCTACACCGCCGTCAACCTGAGCATTCCCGGCCCTTTCACGACGTCGATCATGGGGCAGAACATCGCGCTGTCGGGCATCGTGCTGCAGAGCCTGGCGATCCAGGGGCTGTCGAACCTGATCGCGCCACCGAACAACATCGTCTTCGGCACCAACCAGCAGGCCAGCGCCACGCTGCTGCTGGGCACCATGAACCCCGGGCCCACGGTGCAGGTGAAGGGCAGTCCCCGCACGGTGCCCTCGCCGCCGGCCACCGCCAGCACGCCCTTCACCCTGAACGTGCAGGTGAATCAGAACGCGCCGATCCCGCTGAGCGGCACCCTGAACCTCAGCCTGCAGAACAACAGCAACACGCTGGGCATCCAGACCACGCTGAACGCGTCGGGCGACACGCCGGACGATCTGGTGCTGACCTACAGCCAGATCCTGCTGGTGGCCGGCGACCAGGATGTGCTGCTCACCATCTCGCTGCCGGACGACGAGGCGGCCTATGCCATGTTCATCAATGCGTTCCTGAGCCAGTCGCAGCTGATCGAGCAGGTGGTGTCCGCCTTGAACGGCTGCATCAAGGACAACCTGCAGCAGATCAGCGACGCGGCGACCCAGTTCGCCCGCTCGGCCTTGAAGAACCTGGGGCAGTGACGCCATGAGCAACGACATCTACACCACCCTCCAGGGCGTCCTGAAGACCGACGCGGCCAGCAAGGTCCTGCAACTGGCCCAAACCCAGTTTCCCGGACCGATCCAGACGGCGCTCGGCTATTACCTGAACGGCATCACGCTGCAGCTCGGCCCATCCGCCAGCCTGGCGGTCGATCCCTCCAGCAAGCAATTGCAGCTGCAGGCGCAGCTCGACGGCGCCGATCTCGATCTGCAGGCGACCCCGAGCGGCGCCACGCTGACGCTCACCAGCAAGCAGTACACCGATGCGCAGGTGGTGCTGACGTTCAGCCGGGGCGACAGCGGCGTGGAAATGGTGCTGAGCGCCACCATGGGCGCGAGCCTGCAATGGCCGCTGCAAAGCCTGTGGCCTGCGGAGCTGGACTGGACGCCGGCCAACCAGATCGCCTTTTCCCAGGGGCAGTTGACGCTGAGTTACGCCACGGGCCCGTCCATCCAGTTCAACGGGCAAGGCGGCCTGCTGTATTCCGGGCAGCCTTTCCTGAACGCGGCGCTCAGCGTGCAGAGCACCGACCAGGGCGCGGGCGTCATGTTCGGCGCGGTGGTCCAGCAGTGGTCGCCGGGGTCGCTGTGGACGCCGCTGTCGGCACTGACCTTTAACGACAGCGGGGTGGTCGTGTCCACCATCGCGGGCCAGTCCGGCAGCCTGGCCTCGCTCGGCCTGCTGAGCGCGGACGATGTGCCCGCGATCGCGGCCGATTTCGACATCGCCCCCGGCTTCGTGCTGTTTTCGTCGCTGCAACTGACCGACTCCCTGAAGGCGATCGCCAACTTCATGGGCGACGTGTCGCAGCTCGACCTGTTCGCCACCTATGCCAAGGACAGCGGCGACAAGACGCTCAAGGCGGTGCTGAAGAACACGTTCAGTGCCCAGGGCAACGGGGTGTTCGAGTTCGACGGCTTCACGCTGGACTGGGAGGACCCGGGCCAGGGCAACAGCAGCGTGAACGCCACGGCGTCCGGTGTCTTCCGGCCCGATGCCGGCACCGAGATCACGCTGGGCCTGACGGGCAGCATCGTTCCGTCGCAAGGGGATCTGAGCATCACCCTCAAATTGCAGAACTGGAATCAGCCCTTCGGTCTGCAGACCGTGGACATCGTCGAGCTGCAGGGCACGGTGACGGTGGGTGCCGAGGCCGCCGGCGTGACGCTGAGCGCGGGCGGCGACCTGAAGCTGCAGAACCCCAACGCGCCGCAGTACGAGTTCGACGTGGGCTTCGAAGTGGAAGTGGTGGATTTCGAGGTGCCCAACGGCATCGCGGTCTGGACGCAGGCCGACCAGCAGCCGATGCAGCTGTCCAATGTGTTCAACGCCGCCTTCGCGCTCGACTTCTCCCCGCAGACGCTGGACAACGACCACGAGCCCGAGATCGCCGACGTGGTGCGCTTTCTCGACGAGATCATCAGCATCAAGCAGTTCACCTTCTGGTTCGTGGAAGGGGCGCAGTTGCAGAAGATCGGCGACCGCGGCCCGTTCCCGGCCGGCTTCGGGCTGCAGGCCGAGTTCAGCCTGCTGGATCAGGACGATGTGCAGGTGACGGCCACGCTGGCCGAATCGGCCGATGCCAAGGCCGGCTTTTCCGGCTACATCCTGGTGCAAAAGGCGATTGCCTGGGGCAGTGTCTTCGCGCTGTCCGGCTGGGACCCCACCACCAGCAAGCCGAACGGCCAGGGCCCGATGCTGGCGATCGCCGCCACGCCGGATGGCATCGTGGTGCCGCAGATCAACGGCGGCAATCCGGTGCGTTTCTATTCGTCGCTGTACCTGAAGTTCCTGGACGTGGTGGAAGACCACCTCTACGCACTCGCCACCACCGACAACCAGTTCCAGCTGGACTATGCGGTGCAGAACGGCCAGCCGACGGGGGGCTGCGGCGCGTGGGCCGGCGACCGCATCACGTTCATGCTCAATCCGCAGGCCAAGCAGCTCAGCGCTTCGTTCGGCTTCAACTTCGGCTGGCACGACATCGAGTGGGACGGCATCACCCTCTGGGGCGTGACGCTGGTGCCGAAAATCCAGCTGCCCGATTTCAGCGTGGCGGCCGGCCTGGGCTTCTCGGCCTCGATGCAGGCGCTGGTGGTGACCGGGTATTTCGACTTCAGCCTGTTCGGGCTCGACCTGCACCTGGGCGACGAGGCCAGCCCCTACACCCTGCTGAACGTGAACGTGGCCGGCGTCATCGCTCAGCTCAAGGACGTGGCGGGCCACCTGCTCACCGCGCTGAAGCAGGAGGCCTCGGCCCTGATCCAGGCGGTGCTGTCCGGCCTGAGCAGCTTCGTGGCCTGGGTCAAGAACCAGTGGCGCAACTTCGTCAACGGCCTGCAGCTGGTCGGCCAGATCCTGCAGGACCAGTTCAAGCAACTGGGCAAAGACCTTGCCTCGGTGCTGCAAAGCCTCGGCGCCCTGGCGGCCGAAGTGCAGCAGGCCATGGTCGCGCTGGGCTATGAACTGGAGAAGGTGGCGGACTGGCTGGGCGACCTGTTCGGTTGCCCGATCAGCCATGGGTCCAATGCGCTGCCTTGATGGTGGCCGAGGCCGCCGCCCGGCTCAGCGGGCGCAGTGCGGTGCCCGGCCCTCGCGCAGCTCGGTCGCGCGCTGCACGGTGCCCGGGTGGCTGCTCAGCAGCGACAGCAGGCCCTCGCCGCCGGGCTCGACGCCCGGTGAGCGTTGTTTGGGCGGATCGCTCTGGCCCTTGCTTTCCTGGGGCTTGCCCGCGGGGGCGCCGGGGTGCTTCTTCTCTTCGTCGTGCGCAATGGCTAGCAGCAAGTCGGCCATGGGCGCCGTGGGCAGGCGGGCCTGGCCCATGAGCGCGATGGCGTAGCAGTCGGCCTCGCGCTCGTGGTCGCGGCTGTAGGCCAGGCCGGTGAGCAGCGCGCCGCCGGTGGACAGCAGGCCCGACACATCCCCCAAGGCCAGCCCCAGGCCGATGTTGAGCACGCCTTGCTCGACCACGGTGCGCGTGGTGTGGCGGTGCACGACATGGCCGATTTCGTGCGCGAGCACGCCGACCAGCGCGTCGTCGCTCAGGCCGTTCTTCGCAGCCGCCTGGGCCAGCCCGTCGGTCATCACCACACGCCCGCCGGGCAAGGCGAAGGCGTTGGCGCCCATGCCCTGGCGGAACTCCAGCTGCAGGCGCGGCGTGTAGCCCCTGTAGCGCGGCGGCAGGGTGCCCGCCTGCGCCGCCAGCGCATCGAAGCGCTCGCGCAACTGGGTCTGGCGCACTGCGGGCAGGGTGCTGGCCTTGAGTGTGCCGTTGTCCATCTGCTGCATGACGCGGTCCGCCAATGCGGCCTCCCAGGCGATCGGCACGTGGCGCGTGAGCTGCGTGGCGGCCCAGGGCGTGCCGTAGCGGTAGAACAGCACCAGCGCGAGCACCGAGGCCAGCACGGTGGCGGCCAGCACGGTCCATCGGGTCTGCATGCGCTGCGCGATGCCGGGGCGGTGGCCGGCCGCGTGCATGGCGGCCTGCCAGGCACCGACCGCCTCGATCTCCAGGCTGCCGTGGTCGCGCAGGTCCACCACGATGCGCGGTGGGGGTCGGTTCGCGCTCCAGGCCTCGGGCCAATCGACCTCGCGAAAGCCGAACACGCGGGGCGGGGCGCCGGGGGCGAGGGGGTGCAGCGTGAGCGTGGGCCCGCGCGCGCCGGCCGACAGGCCCACGAGCGCCGGCTGGCCTTTGCTGCTCCGCCCGTCGTACCAGCGCGCGGGCACCAGGGCCGGCGCCCCAGGGTGGGGGGGCGAAGCGGCCGGGGGCGCGGAAGGGTCGGCCATGCGGTCGCGGTGCGGCAACGGCGAAGCGTCAGCCGATCAGGTCGAGGCCGGCCGCATCGGCCAGCGCATCGCCCACGCCGCCCTGCTGCTGGCGCACGAGCTGCCCGGCCACCTGGTCCACGCCGCCCTTGATGTGCAGGGTGACCGATTCGAGCTTCATGCGGTATTCGCTCACGCGGGCGAACGGGCGGTAGAACCCGAGCGTGACCACGGTGAGCAGGATGTTCTTGAGCCGCAGCCCCACGTAGCGGCCCGCGCGCAGGTCGCACTTGAAGCGGGCCATGTGGCTCACGCCGATGTTGTTCCACATGAGCTGGAACATGCGCGCCTCGCGGAAGGCGCGCGCGGGGGCCGATGCGAGCAGGAACACCACGAAGAACAGGATGAAGCCCAGCACGATGAACACGAACAGCCACAGCCCCATGCGCTGCGTGGAGTTGGCCAGCAGCGCCCACGAGCCCTTCAGCGCCGCGGCGATGACGGCGCCCAGCACGGCCGACGACAGGAGGAACACCAGCACGGTGGCGACCCAGACCTTGACGAAATCCACGTACTCCGGCTTCCAGCGGCCGGGCTCGGCGCCGATCTGCGAGCGCAGCACGAGCAGGCTGCGGTAGTTGTATTCGAGGCGGATGAAGCACAGCACGATGAGCACCAGGCCCACGGCCAGCAGGCCCCACATGGGCCCCGTCACCCGTGGCAGCTTGCGCCCGCCGGCCGGCAACTGCGCCTCGGGCGCCAGGGCCTGCAGACCGAAGAACACCGCCATGCCCACCAGGGCGATGGCGAACACCGGCCAGCTGGCCTGGTAGACCTCGCGCCAGTTGGCGTTGAACTGCAGGCGCAGCCCCTTCCAGCGCGTGTTGGCGAGGCGAAAGCGCATGGCGCTGCCCCAGATCAGCGGGGCGAGGAGGGCGCCGCCGATCAGGAACAGGCCCACGGTGGCGTCCTGCCCCGTGCGCACGGCGATCTGGTAGGCGGCGGTGAGGCCCAGCAGCACGACGAATCCGAAGACCATGCGGCGCTGCTGCGCGGTGAATTCGAGGGGGCTGCCGGCCACCAGGGTGTGGCCGTAGAAGTACTGCGCGGTGCGCCGGCGGGCCCAGGGCGTGTACAGGCCGAGCGTGAGGATGCCCAGCAGCACGTTCACGATCCACACCCGGAAGTACTCGCCGCCGCTGCCGGTGAAGACCAAGGCATGCGGTTCGATGCCGTGCGATGTGAAGGTGGAAGACACCCTGTCTGCGGGTGGTGGGGTCATGTCCATGGGCTGCTCTCCTCGGTGCCGCGGAGTGTAGCGCAGCCCCTGGGGCATCGGTGGCCTGTCCATCGGCCTGTAGCGCAATACCAACTTGCGGTGGCAGCTACTGATTTTGTAGCGTTTGCGGTGGCGCCGCGCGCGGCGGGGCGCCCGCCGGCATCAGAACTTTTCCCACGGCTGCAGATAGCGCCACTGGCCCTCGGGCACCTTGGCCAGCGGCACGCGGCCGAGGCGGATGCGCTTGATGGCCACGACCGACAGGCCCACGGCCTCGCACATGGCCGGGATCTGCCCGGGGCGGATGCCCTTGAGCGCAAAGCGCAGGCGCGTCTCGTTCTGCCAGCTCACCTTGATGGGCGGCAGCGGCCGGCCGTTGAAGCTCAGGCCGTGGCAGAGCTTTTTCAGGCCGCTGTCGGACAGCGTGCCCTGCACCTCGACGATGCATTCCTGCTCCAGCGATTCGATGTCCTCGGCGAGCTTGCGGGCGATGCGCGCATCCTGCGTGTAGACGACCAGGCCGCTCGCCGGCGTGGGCAGCGGGGTGAAGCATTCGAGCGCCCGGAAATGCCGCTGCAGCACCCGTGTGCCGCTGGCGTCGTCGGCCGCATGCGAGGCCGCGCCGAGCAGGGTGAGCGCCGAGGGCTCGCCCTGGCTGCGGCTGCCGTGGCTGCCATGGCGGCCTGGGCCTGCCGGCGCCGCGCCGACCGGGCCCTGCGGTGTGCCCGGGCTGCCCAGTCCCGCTTCGTAGCCCACGGGCTTGTGCAGCAGCAGGGTCACCGGGGTCAGCTCCATCAGGTTGGCGTCCTGGTCCATGGCCACCGTCTGGTGCGGCGAGACGCGGGCACCGGGCGCCTCGACCACGCGGCCGTCCACGCGGACCCAGCCGCCCTCGATGTATTGCTCGGCCGTGCTGCGCGAGCAGCCCAGTTGTTCGGCCACGCGCTTGGCGAGGCGGATGTGTTCGCGGGTGGGATCAGACATGGCCGGGCTCCAGGGAAAGGTTCAGTGCGCGGATGCGCTCGACATGGGCCAGCAGCGAGCGCCGGGCCACCGGCCACATGCGCTCGGGCACATCGCCGTAGGCGTGGCGCACCCAGTCGTCCGGGCTGCCATCGGGAAAGGCCCGCATCGCGGCCAGCACCTTGGCCTCGCGCGCCAGGCGGTGGGCCTTGAGGCCGGCGATGGCGCCGCGCGCATCGCCCAGCACGTAGCCGTGCGCGGGCAGGATGAACTGCACGCCATGCCGCTCGCACAGCGCATCGAGCCGGTCGAGCGAATCGAGGTAGTCGGCCATGTTGCCGTCCGGCGGGTCCACCACCGTGGTGCTGCCGTTCAGGATGTGGTCGCCGCTGAAAAGCAGGCCGTCCTCGACCAGCAGCAGGCACAGGTGGTTGGCCGCGTGGCCGGGGGTGTGCACCACCTCCAGCGTGTGCGTGACTTCGCCCTCGGGCGACGGGCCGGTCAGCACGAGCCGCTCGCCCTGCGCCACTGCGCGCTCGGGCACGAAGTGGCTGGCCGCGCGCGCGGTGGGCGCCGAAGGCAGGCCCAGGATGGGCGGTGCGGCGCGGCCATGGGCGGCCACCCGGGCCTGCAGCGGCAGCGCGCCGGGGGAATGGTCGGGGTGCGAATGCGTGCAAACGATCATGCGGATGTCGCCGCCGGCCGCGCGCCACAGGCGCTCCAGGTGCTCGGCATCCTGCGGGCCGGGGTCGATGGCGATGAACCCCGTGGCCGGGTCGCCCACCAGGTAGCTGTTGGTGCCCGGGCCGGTCATCACGCCGGGGTTGGGCGCGGTCAGGCGCTGCACGTTGCGCAGCAGCGGCACCGGGTGGTCGCTCTGCCAGTCGAGCGGATGCACGATCTGGCCGTCGGGGCACACCAGCGCCAGTTCGCCGAAGGGCAGCTCGTGCTCCATGTAGCGCGATTCCCGGCCCGCCAGCAGGCCGGCGCGCGGGCAGCTGGTCCACAGCGGCGCCTCGTGCGCCACGGCGGCCAGCACGGCGTCCACGCCGTCGAACCGGGCCAGCCGCTCCAGCGTGCGGATGGTGGGGTAGATCATGAAGAAGCGCCCTGCGGCATGGCGCTCCAGCGCGTCGGCCGGGCGCACCCACACCGGCTCGAACTGCTCGGCCTCGTCGGCCACGGGTTCCTGGCCCTCGGGCATGCGCGCCACGAGAAAGGGCACGTCGAAGCGGCGTGGAAGGTCGCGGTCGGCCGTCCAGTGGGCGAGCAGGAACACGGCATCGGCCGCCAGCCGCAGCCCGCGCGCCTGGCACTGCGCCACGAACGGCGCGTGGCGGTCGAGCGCGGCGATGTCCGCGGCACCGGCGAAGCGGCCGTCGGCATGGCGCGCCAGCAGCACGCCCAGTTCCTCGAAGCTCTCGCGGATGGCGGCGATGGCCTGGGTCACGCGCAGGTCGTTCTGCGTGGCGCGCCGGTCCGCGGCGGCGTGCGAGGCGGGCGCGGCATCCAGCGCGTCGATGCCGCCGCCCGGGAACACGTAGGCGTCGGGCGCGAAGCTGGCGTTCGGCGAGCGGCGCGTCATCAGCACTTCGAGCCCGGTGCCGCCGCCGGCTGCCGGCGCGTCGCGCAGCAGCAGCACGGTGGCCGCGGCGCGCGTGGCCACCGGTTCGCGGTGGGGATGGAGTTGTTGGGAGGTGCGGGGCATCGGGCGATTATCGGCAGTGGGCGCCGGGGCGCCGCCCGCCCGCGCCCCGTTGGGGAGCTAGACGGCCGATTGCTATAAAAATAATAGCATTATGCCCTAGTCAATCATGTGCTGGAGGCCGATTTTGCTTCGACCTGCCGGTGGCCGGCCGCGGCCTTGTATTCCTGCACCCAGCGCGCCAGCACGGCCGGGTCCATCACGTCCTCGATGCGCGCGAAGCCCTCGGGGGCGCGTTCTTCCACCATGTCGAGGATGGCGTCCAGGCCCTCCTGCCGGTTCAGGGCCACGATGCGGGCGGTGGCGGGGCGGCGCGCGGCCTCGTAGTGTTCCAGCGCGGCGACGGGGTCGGGCTGCGCGTGCAGCGCATCGGCCAGCGCGCGGGCGTCCAGGATGGCCTGCGTGGCGCCGTTGGAGCCGATGGGGTACATGGGGTGCGCGGCATCGCCCAGCAAGGTGACGCGGCCGTGGCGCCAGCGGGGCAGGGGGTCGCGGTCCACCATGGGCCACTCCAGGATCTGCGTGGCCGCGCGGATCACGCCGGGCACGTCCAGCCAGTCGAAGCGCCACGCGCCGAAGGTGGGCAGCAGGTCGTCCACCGCGCCGGGCCGGCTCCAGTCGGCGCGGTCGGGCGCCCGGAGCCCGCCGCCGAAGCCGTCCTCGCGCAGGCGGCGGTCGGCCACCCAGTTGATGAGCTGCGTGCCGTCCGCCGCGGGCGGTGCGATCGGGTAGACCACGAACTTCGCCCGGCGGTGGCCGGCCTGCACCATGGTGCGCCCGTCCAGGAACGGCCTCGCCACGGTGGTGCCGCGCCACATCATCATGCCGTTCCAGCAGGGAGCGCCTTCATCGGGATAAAACTGGCGTCGCAGCGCCGAATGGATGCCGTCCGCGCCGATCAGCAGGTCGCAGGGCAGCGCCTCGGTGCGGCCATCGGCATGGGCGATGTGGGCGGTGGCGCCGGCGTCGTCCTGCGTGCTGCCGGTAATGCGGGCGCCGCTGCGCAGCTGTGCCGCGCCGAGGCGCCGCGTCGCCTCGTCCCACAGGAACATCTGCAGCTGCCCGCGGTGCACGCTCAGCTGCGGATGGCTGTAGCCCGCGGCCACGCCGCGCCGGTCTTCGTAGATCGGCTGGCCGTGGCGGTTGGCGAAGACCAGCGCCGCGGTCTCCACCCCCATCGTGCGCAGCGCGGGTAGCAGCCCCAGGCCATCGAGCACCGCCACGGCGTGCGGCAGCAGGTTGATGCCGACGCCGAGCGGCTTCAGGTGCGCGGACGCCTCGCACACGGTGATGCGGTGGCCTTGCGCCGCCAGGGCCAGCGCGGCCGTGAGGCCGCCGATGCCGCCGCCGGCGACGACGATGTGAAGCGGTGCAGAGGGCATGGGGTGTCTCCGGGTTGTCCTGCTTGACGCCGTGCGATGGCGCCGCCTATTGTTGCGCCATGCAACAAAAATCGGCACGCGCGAAAACCCTGCCCTCCCACGCGCCGGCCAAGCCTGCAGCGCCGGCGCGCCCCCCGGATGCGCCCGAGGGCGAACTGCGCCCCTTGCCGGGCCTGGACTACGGCGTGCTCGACCAGCTCATGGGCTATGCATTGCGGCGCGCGCAGAACGCGCTGTACCTGCACTTTCAGCGGGCCGTCGCCGCGCAGGCCGACGTGAGCCCGCAGCGCTTCGCCGCGCTCGTGCTGGTGGCGGGCAACCCGGGCCTGCGCCAGGGCGTGCTGGCCGATGCGATGGGGCTGCACCGCAGCGGCGGCATGCGCCTGGTGGACTGGCTGCACGCCCAGGGCTGGTTGCGGCGCGCCCCCGATCCGCTGGATGGCCGCGGCTGGACCCTGCACCCCACGCCCGCGGGCCGTGCCGCGCTGCAGCGGCTGAGCGAGGCGGTGCTGGCGCACGATGCGGCGCTGGTGCAGGCGGTGGGCGAGGGCGGCGGGCAACTGCATCCGCTGCTGGAGCGCCTGGCAACGGCGGCGGCGGCAGCGGCCTCGTCCGCGCCCCTCCCTTGATCCCCGCCCCCCTGATGGCCCCGTGGTTCCGGCCGGCACGGTCGTCTGGCATGCTTTCCGGCCTTGCCCCAACAGAACCCACACAAGGAGACAACGCATGACGAAGATGAACCGACGCCAGGCCGGCCTGGCGCTGGCAGGGCTGGCCGCCGCCGGCCTGGGAGCGCCCGCACGGGCGCAGCAGGGCGTGCCCCGCATCCTGGTGGGGTTTCCCGCCGGGGGATCGATCGACGTGGTGGCCCGCCGCCTGGCCGAGCAGTGGCGTGGCCGCACCGGCACCACCACGGTGGTCGAGCAGAAGGTGGGCGCGGGCGGGCGCATTGCCCTGGCCACGCTCAAGGACGCGCCGCCCGATGGGCTCACCCTGGTGCTCAGCCCCTCGTCCATGCTGACCATCTACCCGCACGTGTACAAGCGCCTGCAGTACCGGCCGGCCACGGACTTCATCGCCGTGACGCCGGTGGCCCTGTCCACCTGCGGCTTCATGGTCGGGCCGAGGGTGCCCGAGTCGGTCAAGACCCTGCGCCAGTTCGCCGACTGGACGAAGGCGCGGACCGAGCCCGAGGGCTACGCCTCGCCCGCGGCCGGCGCCATGCCGCACTTTCTGGGCAACCAGTTCGCCCGCGCGGCCGGCATCCAGCTCACGCACGTGCCTTACCGCGGCGCGGCCCCGGGCCTGCAGGACCTGATGGGCGGGCAGGTCGCCTCCGGCTGCTTCAGCGTGGGCGACTGCCTGCCGCACCTGCCCACCGGCCGGGTGCGCGTGCTGGGCGTGACCGACACGCGGCGCTCGCGCTTCCTGCCCGATGTCGCCACGTTCGAAGAGCAGGGCTTCGCCGGCATCCACGGCGTGGAAAGCTATGGGCTGTACCTGCCCGCCAAGACGCCCGCCGCGCAGGTCGACCGGCTGCTGGCGCTGGCGCAGCAGGCCATCCGCGATCCGGCCGTGGTGGAGTCGCTGGCCAAGCTGGGATTCGAGCCCGTCAGCAGCACGCCCGAAGAGTTCGCACGGCAACTGGCGCAGGAGCGCGAGCGCTGGGCGCCCGTGGTGGCCGCATCGGGCTTTTCGTCCGAGGAATAGCCGCTGCCGGGCACAGGGCGGGCCGGGTCAGTCCCAGGCCGGTGCCAGGCCTTGCGGATCGACCAGCCGGCCGCCGCGCTCCAGCGCGGCGATGCGTTGCATCTGCCCATATGCCGAACAGCCATGGCGATGTCGCTGTGCGCGAGCCGGCCTGCCCAATGGAGTGAGGAAGCGCATGCCTCACGCCGAAGCATGGCATGCCACCGTGCGTTGCAGGGACAGCCCTCGTTCTTCTTCTGCCCGGGCGCGGAAACCCTTGAACTGGATGGGCTTGAAGAGATTCTTTTGCCGCTCCGCCAGAATGGCCTTGTCCTGGGTGCCTGCCAGAAAAAGAGCCTTGACGAGGGGCTCGTCGCGCTGCACCTTCAACCGTTCCGCCGGGGTGAGCGCGCACCGGTTGGCGGGAGCTGCGTCGAATTCAAAAACGATTGCGGAGACCACGATGCGGCTCAGTTGGCCGGGTGCAATAGAGGCCGCAGCGTTAAATCCTGCCCAGCAGCCAAAAAAACTGGCAAACGACAGGAGAAAAATACCCACCTTGCGTTGAGCCATCCGAACGCGAATGCGTTCCGAACGTCGGCGATAAGGGCGCAGGGAAAAAAGCAGAAAGAAAGTGCTGGTCTCTTTTTCAGGCAGACGCACTCCTTGTTTCTGCAGCATCGATAAAAACAGGGAAACCTCAAAAATCAATGCGGTGAGTGAAAGGGCCAACGCGACGGCGAGCAGGAGAAAAAAGCTCGTCGCGGCAACATGGGCCATGGGAACGTTGGCCGCACTGATTCCCAGTATTTCTCCGATCCATAGGGCCGCATACCCCTTTGACAGATAGTGAAGTGGAACGGGAATGGCCAAAAGACCGATCTTGAAAAAAGTATCTTCCCAAAGCTGACGCAAGAAAGGCAACTTCACGAGCAGAGATAGAGTCAGCGTCGAAACGAAAAACGCGTAACCCAACAGCAGCAAAGTAATCCAAATAATATCGAGAGGGATGGAGATAAAGTAAAAAAGGACCGCTATCGCAATCACATGCATAATCACGGTGGTCCAAATGCGCGCCACCGATAATGCGTGAAGTTGATTGGCGAAGGAAGTGAGCAGTTTTCTAGTTGCCGTGGTTTTATTTCTCCAAAGCGTTGCCGCCAGGAATGCGTTGACGGAGATGTACGCGACGACAAGCAGTGGAAGACCGAAGACGGCAATGGCCAGAAGTTTCATGAAGGTGTGAGCGGGGGCTCGTTGAACGGCTGAATGAGGCGAATCGATGATTTGCGTTACGTAGTACCCAACGGGCAGCGTCGTCGCGGCAGTTCTCGGGTCGCGGGGTGAGGGGTGGAGGTGCTTCAGTGCCTGTGCCGTTGGGTTGATTGCCCTCGTTGCTGCCGTATTGATAGCAAACGACACGGCCCCAGGCATCGTGCGTGAAGCGCTCGTGCAGCCCGCCCGGGTGATCGACGGCCAGCAGATCGCCGCTGTCCGGGGCGTAGCGGTAGCGGGCCAAGACTATTTGTGTGTATTTTTTTTAAAGCGAACGTATGAAGGAATACCGTACTGTGAATAATTAATCAAAATACAAAAAAATAGAAAGGCGAGATATGAAGGCGCAAATCCTGGGAGTCTTTCCTGAAATGTTAGTGTTATTGTTGGTATGCCGATAATTATAAGATAGTAGGTGAAAACCTTCCAATAAAAATTAAATGCTGAAATCGTAGGATGGGCTGGTTTGCGGCTGATGGTTAAAAGATAGGTAAAGGTGGCAAAAGTGCAAATTAATATACACAAATGCAATATACCAATTGCAGTTTGCAAGAAAATTGGTAAATTATTTTTCAAATTTATTGAATAATAATTTGCCAGCCAAAAGTATGCAATCAAAAAAATATGGAGAAAAATAAGAAATGCACGTGTATTTTTCATCATTTTTCGCAGCTACAGGATACGCTTTTAATGGTTGCATTAACTGACGAGCCAACGAGTACACCAAAACTCCAAGCGCCACTTACGGCTGCACCCTGTATCGCTGATGTTCGTACAGCATTGGTAAGTAGTCCGGGAGTTCTGACCTGTTGAATAAGGCCGTAACCAGATTTTGCCGGGAGACTTTCGCGAGCATATTTAACAGCCGCTTGAACTGCTGTCATGCCGCCAATGCTACCTGCGGTAGCGCCTCCTAGTGCGGCTGTAAACGGCGTTCCAGGGCTGGTTAAAATATCAGGTACTGGTCCGAATAAACCATCTGCAAAACTATCTGCGGTTTTTTGTGTGTCAACATAATTTTCCACCATGTTGTCAAACCATCCTTGATCACAATTCATCAATCCCTTGGGATCGACATATTTAAGAGGAGTATTTGCAGCGTAAGAATAGTTATTCACCCCACCCGTCAACCCAATCGGGTCTTGCGAGACATACCGCCCCAGTTTCGGGTCGTAATACCTGTGCCGGTTATAGAAGAGCGATGCCCCCTCGCCCTCATCGTGCTGGCCCTGCATGCGAATGGGCTGGTGCAGGTTGAGCGGGTTGTGCTCGGTGATCGTGTTCCCCCAGGGGTCCAGTTGGATGTGCCAGTCGATGCGGCCTTGCAGGTTGATGAGCGCCAGGGGCGTGCCCAGATGGTCGCAGTGGTACAGGTGCAGATGGGTGATCTGTGCCCCCTCGCCGCGCAACTGGGTTTGCAGGCGGTCCGCATCCAGCCCCGTGGATTGCAGGTGGCGGCGGGTTGCCTCGCTGGCGCCGTGGCGCAGTTCCTCCTGCAGGGCTTGCAGGGCCTCGGGCTGTTCTCGCTCGCCTGCGTCGGCGGCGCCCAATAGCTGGGCGAGGGTGGGGGGCTCGGCGTGGGCGCGGGTCTGGATGCGCACGAGGGGCAGGAAGGAGCCGGGGGCGTAGAGCGTGTGGATGCGGCGGGTGTCCTCGGGGAGCCCAGGTTTGCCCGTCTCGCCCAGGTCGCGCAATTCGGTGAGGGTTAACGCATCGCCCTGCCATCCGTGGCAGCGCATCTCGGTGTGGGCCACCTGTCCGTCGGTTGCGATGCGCTCGATACGGGTAGCGATACGCCGCCCGAACACATCGTAGTGGTGCACGCGGCGGATGCGCTGGCCGGTGGCGCCGTCGTGCTGCTCGTGGGCGATCAGGCGCTGGGCGTGGTCCCAGTGCAGGCGGTGGGATTGTTGGCCGTCGGCATGGGTCTTCTCCAGCAGGTTGCCGCAGGGGCCATAGCAGTAGCGCCAGGGGCCATGGGCCAGGACGCGGTTGTCGGGCCATCGGTCGCGGGGGTGGCCGGGCAGGGGCGGGGCGTCCTGGCGCAGCAGGTCGAAGGCCGGGTCGTGGAACTGGCGGCGCACCTCGCTCGCCCAGTCTTGGGGGTCGCCTGCCGGGGCGCCGGCCTGGGGCGCCCAGGGGTTGCCGGCCGGGTCGTAGCGGTAGTGCTGCGGCTCGTGCCCGGGCCACTGCGTGGCGGCCAGGCGGCCTGCTGCGTCATAGGCGTGCAGCAAAGCGCCGTGCGGCGTATCGATGCGGGCCAGGCGGCCGGCCGCGTCGTAGTGGTGCTGGCGGGCCAGCGAGGACAGGCCGGGCATGCCCGCGTGGTCCGGGGCCGGCGAACCCTCGGTGCCTGCCAATCCCGCCAATCCCTCGGTGCGCCCGACGGCCATCGCCTGCAGCCGCGACAGCGCATCGCGCCTGTAGCGGGTGCGGGTGGCGCCGAAGTCCAGGGCCACGGGGCGGTGCAGGCCGTCGCGCTCGATGTGCAGCAGGGGTTCTCCGTCCAGCAGCAGGCCGTGCACATGGCCCGCGCCGTAGGTCAGCCACTGCAGCGGGGCCAGGCCCGGCAGGTCGGCCTGCGCCGGGGCGCCGCCCGCCTCCAGGGCGTGGGCGCTCTCGTGGCGCCACAGCAGGGCGCCGTCCAGGCAATGCACCTCCTGGCGCTCGCCCAGGATGCGGCCCAGGCGGTCGCGGCGCAGGTGCACGCTCACGCGGTGGCGCTGCATGGCCGTGTGGTGGTGGGCCGCCACGAGCTGCCCGGCGCCGTCGTGCTCGAACCACTCGATGATCGGCGCGGCCTCGCTGGCGCCGCCGGGCTCCGGCAGCGCTGCGGCCTGTTCCAGCGGCGGGCCTGTATCGCGGGCGACCGGCGTGATCACCCGAGCCAGCAGCCACCCTGTCTCGCTCCACTGGTAGGCGATGGCGTGGCGCGCGTCCTCGGTGCGGGTGCGCTGGCCGGCCCGATCGTAGGCATGGCGGGTGGCGTGGCCGTCGAAGCCCGTTTCCTGCACGAGCCGGTCGCGCACGTCGTAGGTGAAGCGGTGGACGCTGGCGTTCTCGTTGTGCAGCTCCACCAGGCGGCCGGCTGCGTCGTAGCGGTAGTGCTGGGCGAGCAGGGAGGCTGTTTGAAGTGTTTCCGTGCCCACGCCGGGGTGTTGATTGCCCTCGTTGCTACCGTATTGATAGCAAACGACACGGCCCCAGGCATCGTGCGTGAAGCGCTCGTGCAGCCCGCCCGGGTGATCGACGGCCAGCAGATCGCCGCTGTCCGGGGCGTAGCGGTAGCGGGTGGTGCGGGCCAGCGCATCGGCCGTCTCGACGGGCCGGCCGGCGGCGTCGTAGGCCGTGCGCTGCTGCCAGCCTTCCTCGCCATGCACGCGCGTGGTGCGGCCCCAGGCGTCGTACTGCCAGCGGGTGGTGCGGCCGCTGCAGTCGGTGCGGCGGGCCGGCAGGCCCAGGGCGTTCCATTGCAGCGCCGTGGTGCCGCCGCGCGCGTCGGTGATGGCGATGGGGAGGTCGGGGAGGTCGGGCAGATCAGGGAGATCGGGCTGGCCAGGGAGATCGGCCGCAGGCATCTCCGGGTAGCGGTATCGCGTGACCTGGCCCAGCGCGTCGGTGTGCTCCAGGAGCCGGCCCCAGGCATCGTGGCGCCAGGTGGAGGCCAGCGGCTCGCCGGCGGCGCCCTCGGGGGCGCTGGCGAGGTGGCGCAGGGGCAGCCCCAGCGCATCGCGCTCGATGCGCTGGGTGCGCCCGGCCGCCCCGGTGGTGCCGACCTCGGTGATGCCCACGACGAGGCCGGTGGCGGCATCGATGTCGTGGCGCACGCCGCGGCCCAGGGGATCGGTGCGCTCCAGCAGGCGGCCGGCGCTGTCGTGGCGCCAGGCGAAGCGGGCGCCGTCGGCCTCGATGCGCTCGGCCACGCGGGCCAGGCCGGCCTGGCCGGAGAAGACGTAGCGCCGCTGGCGGCCCAGGCCGTCGGTGACGAGGGTGCTGGCGCGCTCGGGCAGGGGCGGGATGGCGGCGGCGTCGGCGGGCAGGGGGGTGTAGTCGAAGTGCAGGTCCAGCCCGTGGGGCGTGGTCTGGGAGACCTGGGTGGTTTGGGAGATGACGCGGCCGAGTGCGTCGTAGGTGTAGCGCGTCATGGGCCGGCCGGCGTGGGCGTGGCCCGTCATGCGGCCGGGGTGGGCGACATCGGCGTAGTCGAACTGGCGCACGGTGCGGCCCGCGTGGTCGATCACGCGGGCGAGTTCGCCGCGCACGGTGTAGGCATAGCGCACCAGGGCCAGGGGCAGCCCCTCGCGCGGTTGATGATTCTCGCGCGGCTGGTGGGGGTCAGCCTCCAGGAGCACGGCCACCAGGCGCACGCCGGCATCCGGTCCCCAGCCGTGGGTGGGCGGGGTGGCCAGGGTGGCCGGCGCGATGCGCTCCAGCTCGAAGCGATAGCGGCGGCCCGCGCCATCGGTGACCGTGTGCAGATGGCCGGCGAAGGGGCCGTCGGCATGGTGCTCGTGGCGCTGCACGCGGCCGAAGCGGTCGCACAGGCCGTGCAGCGTGTCGCGGTGACTGACGCCGGCCCTTGCGGTCCCCGCCACTGCAGTTGCTGACGTGGCCGCAACGCCGGCGCTCGCTGGCGCGAACACCCACCACGGGCCCAGGGGGGAAGCGGTCGCCACCGTGATGCGGGCGTCGGCCCGGATGACCGCGGGCAGCGCATTCCAAAGACCCGCCAGGCGGGCCGCGTGGCCGCCCTGGGCGGCCCCTGGCAGGTGCCCGGTGCCGCAGCGCACGAGCCACAGCCCTTCGCTGGCGCTGTGGGCGATCTCGCCGGGCGCCAGCGGCTCGAATTCGATGCAGCGCCCGCGCCCGTCGTGCAGGCGCAGCGCGCCGGGCGAATCGCCACCCCCATCGCCATCGCCGGGCACATGGGCCAGGCTGGCCTCTCCCGGCAGCCACCACCCCGGCCCCAGCAGCCCCACGGGGGCCGGCTGCGGGCTCTGGTGGCTGGAGTACGAGCGCGTCAGCGCAAACGGCAGGGGGCCGGGCAGGGCGAAGTCCTGCTCTCCCGGCAGCACCTTGGCGCCCAGCAGCGGATTGACCGGGTGGCCTTCGGTGACGCCCCCCGGGCAGGCCGAACAGGCCACGCCCCCGCTGGTGCCGATCAGCACCGTGCGCGAGCCCTGCACGATGGGGCCTCCCTTCTTCGTCAGGTCTGTCTGTCTCGCTGCTGGCTTGCCCATGGGGTCTCGCTTCTGGGGTATCGGTTGATATGGGGTGGGTGCGGGGGCACGGGCGCCGTGGCTTGCCCGCGGCCCTGCCACGTTGCGTGACTGGCGCGGTCAGAACGCCGATTTGGCCAGCACGGACGAGGGTGGGGCGCCTGGCGCGGCCGCCCTGGCGGATGCTGCGGCCTGCCCGGCGAAGCCGGGTGTCTTGCCGGGCGATCCGGCACTGGCGGCGGTGTCCGCGTTGCCTGCGCCATCGCCACCCGCCGGGGCCTCCGGCGGGGTCTGGCTGGCGCCGCAATTCCACTGGATGGTGCCGGCGTCGCCATGGATGCCGCTGTCGCCCTGCAGTTCGATGTGCGCGCCCTTGAGGTAGATGCCGCCATCGGCCTTCAGCACGATCCGGGCCTGGCCGCACGCGAGCTCCAGGTGGTCGCCGCTCGAATGGATGGAGACCTGGCCAACGGTTTCCGTCTTGCGTTCGCCCACTTTCAGTTCGAACGATCGGCCGATGCTGGCGGTGTAGCCCTGGCCGACGAACAGCTTTTTCTGCAGGCCGACTTCGCTGGCCTGGAGCATGCCGACCAGGGAGTTCATCGCCATGCCCACGTTGCGGCTGTAGGCCATGCCGATGTTCATCAGCTTCGCGAGGCCGGTGGTCTCGCGGTAGGTCTTGCCCACGGTTTCCTTCTTGTGGGAGCCCACCTGGATCGTCCAGTCCCGGCCGATGTCGTCCTCTTCGCTCCGCCCGATGGTCTTGGTGCGGTTCTTGCCGATGCGCACCGTTTCGTCGATGCCCACGTCCCGCTGGCGGTGGTCGCCCACGGACAGGGTTTCGTTGTGGTCCACGCGCCGCTGGCGGTCGTTGTGGACGGTCTGGGTTTCGTCGTGGTCGATGGTGGTCACACGGTCGTGGTGCACCGTGCGGGTTTCATCGTGGTCCACCACGGTGCGCAGGTCGTGGCCGATCCAACGGTCCTCGTCGTTTTCCACCTCGGACAGCTGGTCCTTCTGCGCATGCAGCCACAGCTGCTCGGCCCCGGCCTTGTCCTCGAAGCGGATGGCGTTGGCATCGCCCGCCCCATCTTTCATGCCCGCTCCGAAGGCTCCGCCCTTGCTGGATTTGGTCTTGATTCCTGATTGCGTGGCGTTGCCCGGCAGCGCCCACGGCGGCATGTTGTCGGCGTTGTAGACGCAGCCGGTGATGATCGGATAGTCCGGGTCGCCATTCAGGAAATCCACCACCACTTCTTGGTTGATCCGGGGAATGAAGACGGCCCCGAAGCCCGAGCCCGCCCAACTGCTCGATACCCGCACCCAGCAACTGGAGTTCTCGTTCATGGCCCCGATGCGGTCCCAGTGGAACTGCACTTTCACGCGGCCGTACTGGTCGGTCCAGATCTCCTCGCCCGGCGGGCCCACCACCACCGCGGTCTGCGGGCCGGTGGTCTTGGGCTTCGGGGTGGTGCGCGCGGGCGTGTACGGCAGGCTGGTGGGCTGGGCCTGCAGGGTGAACTTCTGGAACGAGCCCTCCTCCTGCGGCGTGCCCTTGGTGCCGGGCGCTGCGGCGCTGACCTGGGGGTTTTCCTTGAAGTGGTATTCGATGCCGGTCAGCAGGTACTGCTGGTTCTGGTCCTCGCGCGGGTAGTTCTCCAGCGTGAAGGTGTAGCCGGGGGCGAGCGCCCGGTGGCGCGACTGGCCCCGGACGGTGCTTTGGCCGGTAAGGCTCGATTGCAGGCGCACGCGGGCATAGGCCTCGCCGTCGCCGAACTGGGTGTAGCCGCCCGGCCATTCGTAAACTTCGTGGGCGTCGTGCGCGTGGCCGGGCGGGGTCTGGCGCATGTTGGACAGGTCGGCACGGGGCTTCTGGAAATCGTAGTCGTCGTTGTAGTGCCGACCCGAATGGATCGTCTGGTGCAGTTCCCAGGCGTGGATGTTCTCTTTGTCGGCGACCGCAGCCTTCTCCGGGGGATGGAACGGGATGACCGCCGCCCCCGGCAGCGGGCTGTGCGAGGCGACGATGTCGTCGGCCAGGATCAGGGTGTGCTGGCCTGCGGCATGCTCGAAGTAGTAGTACGCCCCTTCATGCTCCAGCAGCCGGGACACGAAGTCGCAATCGCTCTCGCCATACTGCACGCAATAGTCCCAGCTGCGGTAGCTGCGGGTGAGCTTCCTTTGCAGGGGGTAGCCGTATTTTCCGAGGACCTCTTCGACGATCTCCGGCGCGGTCTTGTTCTGGAATATCTTGAAATCGGTCTTGCGGGTGGCGAGCCACAGCCAGGGCTGCAGGCGCAGGCGGTAAGAGTAATACCGGTGGTCCTCGCCCTGCATGCCGAAGCGGGTGACGATGCCGTCCAGGTAGCGCCGACCGCCACCTTGCGTTTCCACCACGACCGTGGCGTTCTTGCCCAGCAGCGCCTTCGGGTCGATGCTTTTGCTGTCGCTCAACAAATCCAGGTCGAGGCAGAACAACTGGCTGATGGCTTCCTTGCCCTGCAACTGCCGGAACTGCAGCTGCCCTCCCAGGGGCGTTTGGATCGTGACGCGGCGGGTCATGTTTGGCAGGCCCGCGGACCGGGCCACTACATTGAAATGGCCGCGATCATATATCCGCTGTGCGGAAAGTCAGAAAAAATTCCCTGTCAACGGTGAAAAAAATTGCGCGATAGTTGCGTTACTTTCTTGCAAAAATCAGGGGCTTTTTGCTATCCGCACTGAGCCAATTCGGCTTCAAAGCAAGGGGCACGGCCGTCAAGCGCAGCCGCGAAAATAAATGGCGCGAACTGCAAGCCACCGCTGCAGCCTCTCAGCCCAGCGTCTCCAGGAACGTCTTGCGCCACCAGTGGATGTCGTGCTCCCGGATGCGCTCCATCAACGCCTGGTGGCGCCGCTGGCGTTCCTTGAGGGGCATCTGCAGCGCGGTCTGGATGGTGTCGGCCATGCCCTGCGTGTCGTAGGGGTTGACCAGCAGCGCTTCCTTCATCTGCTCGGCCGCGCCTGCGAAGCGAGACAGCACCAGCACGCCGGGGTCGTCCGGGTCCTGGGCGGCGATGTATTCCTTGGCGACAAGGTTCATGCCGTCGCGCAGCGGCGTCACCAGGCCCACGGCGGCGGCGCGGCACAGGCCCGGCACGCGCTTGCGGGCCACGGTGCGGTGGATGTAGCGCAGCGGCATCCAGTCGAGTTCGCCGTAGTCGCCGTTGATGGCGCCGCACAGGCCTTCCAGCTCCTGGCGCAGGTCGGCATAGGCGTCCACGCTGTCGCGGGTGGGCGAGGCGATCATCACCAGCGTGGCGCTGTGGTGGTTTTCGGGGTAGCGCGCCAGCAGCTCGCGGAAGGCGCGCACGCGCTGTGGGATGCCCTTGGAATAGTCCAGCCGGTCGATGCCCAGCAGCAGGCGCCGGCGCGAATACTCGTCGCGCATGGCGGTGAAGGTCTGCACGGCCTCGGGCGCGGCGGCCAGGCGGGTGAATTCGTCCACGTCGATGCCGATGGGGAAGGCCCCCACCTGCACCGTGGCGCCGAACGCGCGCAGGTGCTGCGGGCCCACGGTTTCCGCATTGGCCTCGTTGCTCAGGTAGCGCGTGAAGTGCGACACGTCGGCCTCGCTCTGCAGGCCCACGAGGTCGTAGGCGAACAGGGAGCGCATGAGCCATTCGTGCTGCGGGATGGCGGCCATGATGAGCGGCGGGGGCACCGGGATGTGCAGGAAGAACCCGATGCGCTGGCGGCAGCCCAGCGCCCGCAGCTCGGCGGCGAGTGGGATCAGGTGGTAGTCGTGCACCCAGATGGTGTCGTCTTCCTTGAGCAGCGGCAGCAGCTTGCGGGCGAACATCTGGTTCACGCGGCGGTAGCCGGCGATGTAGCTGGCGTTGAAATCCGCCAGGTCCAGCCGGTAATGGAACACGGGCCACAGCACGCTGTTGCTGTAGCCGCTGTAGTAGCTGTCGTGGTCTTCCTGGCACAGGTCCACGGTGGCCAGGGTGACGGTGCCCGCCTGGCGCGTCTGCAGCTTGCCTTCACCGGGCAGGCCGTCTTCGGAGATATTGCCGCTCCAGCCGAACCACAGGCCTCCGGTGCGGCTCAGCGTCTCGCCCAGCGCGACCGCCAGGCCTCCGGCGGCGGGCTTGCGGGGATCGGCGATGCGGTTGGAGATGACGACGAGGCGGCTCATGGGAAATTTCCTTGCGGTGCGAACGGGCAGTCGGGGTGGGCGTAGCGGATGCGGCGCCTTTCAGATCACGCTGTCCCAGGGGTCGGACAGCCGGACGGCGGCATTGATGATGCCGACCATGGAATAGGTCTGCGGGAAGTTGCCCCACATCTCCCCGGTCTGCGCGTGCGTGTCCTCGGACAGCAGTCCGAGCGGGTTGCGCGTGGCCAGCAGGGCCTCGAAGATCTCGCGCGCCTGCGCCTTGCGGCCGATGCGGGCCAGCGCGTCGATGCGCCAGAACGCGCAGATGTTGAAGGCGGTGTCGGGCTTGCCGAAGTCGTCGGCGGCCTCGTAGCGGCGCATGTAGGGGCCGTCGCAGAGCGACGCCTCCATGGCGTCCACCGTCGAGACGAAGCGCGGGTCTATCGGGTCGATCAGGCCCACCTCGGCCATCAGCAGCACGCTGGCGTCCAGTTCGTTGCCGCCGAAGCTCTCGGCAAAGGCCTGGCGCTCCTCGCTCCAGGACTTTTCCAGGATCTCGTCGCGCATCGACCGGGCGTGCGCGCTCCAGTAGTCGGCGCGTTCCGGCAGTTGCAGCGAGTGGGCGATCTTGGCCAGGCGGTCGCAGGCGGCCCAGCTCATCAGCGCCGACGAGGTGTGCACCCGGGCGCGGGTGCGCAGCTCCCACATGCCAGCGTCGGGCTGGCCGTACACGCGCACGGCCAGCTCGCCGATCTGCTCCATGCGCGAGAACTCGGTCGCGCCCGCCGGGTGCAGCAGCCGCTGGTCGTGGAAGGCCTGGGCCGCGCCCAGGATGATGTTGCCGTACACGTCGTGCTGGAAATGCTCGGCCGCCTGGTTGCCCACCCGCACCGGGCCCATGCCCCGGTAGCCGGCCAGGTGCGGCACGAAGGCCTCGGGCAGGTCGTGCTCCAGGCCGATGCCGTACAGCGGCTGGATGTGGCCGTCGCTGGCCTCGGCCACCACGTTGCTGAGCCAGCGCAGGTAGTCCTCCATCGTCGCCGTCTCGGACAGGCTGTTGAGCGCCCGCACGACGAAGAACGCATCGCGCAGCCAGCAGTAGCGATAGTCCCAGTTGCGGCCGCTGTCGGCGGATTCGGGGATGCTCGTGGTCATTGCCGCCACGATGGCGCCGGTGTCCTCGAACAGCGACAGCTTGAGCGTGATGGCCGCGCGGATCACCGCGTCCTGCCATTCGAGCGGCACGGCCAGGCGCTGCGTCCAATGGCGCCAGTACCACACGGTTTCCTGCTCGTAGTGGCGCGCCGTGTCGGCGATGCCGGTGGGCAGCGATTCGTCGGCACCCAGAAGGAAGTTGTGCTCGCGCGCCATCACGAAGGGCTGGCCCGACAGCACGTGGGAGATGGGGACGTCGGTGTTCAGCCGCAGCGTCAGGTCCTCGCCCACGTAGCGGATGTGGTTGCTGCCCTGCGTGATCTCGGGCGCGTCCTTGCCCCAGCCGTAGCGCACGTCCACCCTCACGCGGATGCGCGGTGCGCCCTCCAGCCGGCGCACGCGGCGCACCAGCATCATGGGCCGGAAGTAGCGCGAGCGGGCGTAGAAGCGCGGGGCGAAATCCGTGATCTCGATGCTGTTGCCCGAACGGTCGGTGAGCCGCGTGCGCAGCACCGCGGTATTGGGCTCGTACCACTGCTCGGTGGTGGCGAGGTCTTCGATTTCGATGGCGAAGCGGCTGCCTTCGTCGCCCGGCTGCAGCAGGGCGTTGAACACCGGGTCGCCGTCGAAGCGGGGCAGGCAGCACCACACGATGTGCGCCTGCGCATCCACCAGGGCGCTGATGGCGCAGTTGCCGATCAGGCCCAGGGCGAGCGAGGGCTCGGCGGGCGGGCCGAAATGGGAAGCGGTCTTCATGCGGCGGGCCTTTCCGGCGCCGCCATCTGGTAGAGCCATTCGCGCAGCACGGTGGTGTCGTCGCAGCGCACCGTCGCCTGCGTCTCGCCCGTGCCCACCTTGATGCCGATGCCGCCCAGGGCCTGGGTGGCGACGAAGCCGTTCTCGTCCGTCACGTCGTCGCCCGCGAACACAGGGATGCGGCCCTGGAAGGGCGGGTGCTGCATGAAGTCGGTGATCGCCCGCCCCTTGCTGGGGCCCGAGGGCTTGATCTCCAGCACGCACTTGCCCTGCATCAGTTCGAGCCCGGGCGCGTGCTTGAGCGCATGCTCCAGCGTCGATCGGCACAGTGCTTCGAGTTCCTGCGCCTGGCGGTAGTGCAGTGCGACGCCGGCGCTCTTGCGTTCCAGGACCAGGGCGGGATAGCGGTCGCGCAGTGCCTCGATGGTGCGGATGACCGCCGTCAAATCCATGGCCGGCACGGCCCCCACGAGCCCGCTGTTCAGGCGGTACTGGGCGCCATGCTCACAGGCCAGCGGCAACTGGAGGGGGGACAGGAAGCGGTCGATGTCGGCTTGCGTGCGGCCCGTCGCGATGGCCAGGGCACCGCCCAGCCGTTCGTGCAGCGCCTGCAACGCCGGCACGATGCCCGGGGGCACCTGCACCGCATCGGGGTGGGACGCAATATCGGCGAGCGTGCCGTCAAAATCGAGGAAAAGTGCGTATCTCGCAGTCAGTAGCGGTAGATTTTGCATTGCCAGCCACCTTACCAGAAGCCTTCGCGCGGGCTGTAGGCGCCAAGGCAGGGCGGCTGTAGGCGGGTTGAAAACCCCCGCCGCAGCGCCCATGTGCGATGGGCCTGCCCCGGTGCCCTGTGCCTGCCTGGGCCACCACCCTTCCTCATTGCGGCCTTCCATGAACGACACCTCGCACCTGCACATCGTCTGCCCCCATTGCCACACCACCAATCGCGTGCGGACGGACCAATTGGCGAGCGCGCCCGACTGCGGGCAGTGCCATCAGCCGCTCTTCGCCGGCGCCCCTCTGGCACTGGATGCCGATGGTTTCGAGCGCCACGTGCAGCGCAGCCACATTCCGGTGCTGGTGGATTTCTGGGCGCCCTGGTGCGGCCCCTGCCGCGCGATGGCCCCGGCGTTCACGCAGGCCGCGCGCGAACTGGAGCCGCAGGTGCGCCTGGCCAAGCTGGACACTGAGGCCCACCCGGCGCTGGCTGCGCGCCATCAGATCCGCAGCATCCCGACGATGATCCTGTTCCAGAACGGCCGCGAGTCCGCGCGCATCTCCGGCGCGCTGGGGGCGGCGGACATCGTGCGCTGGGTGCGCACCGCGACCCGCTGACTGTTCGGCAGGCGATCGCTTTCAACGGCCCGCTTGCGGGCGCCTGGGGCAAAGAAAGGGCATCAGCCCTGTGCGGCCAGCCAGTCGGCCACCGCGCTCACCCGCGCCTTGCGGATCCATTCGCCCACCTGCGGGCCCGCGGCGCCGGCCGCCGCTGCGCGGGCGGCGATCTCCGCCGTCACCACCGACTGCGCCGCCGCGAGGATGGCTGCCAGCCGGGGGTGCTGGGGGTAGGGCGTCTCTTCGAAGCCGAGCCGGCCCCGCGCGTCGCATTCGCAGGCCAGCAGCACCTCGGCAAAGCGCGCCGGCTTGCGCAGGGCGTCGCAACGCTCCAGGAGCCGCACCAGGGCGGCGGCGTTGAGGTCCGCGCTGCGGTGGATGTGGCCGTGCTCGCGTGCCACCACGTCGGCGGTTTCGCGGCAGTCCACCGGCACGCGCAGGCGCTCGCACACGTCGCGCAGCAGTTCGGCGCTGCGGGTTTCGTGGCCGATGTGGCGCGGCAGCACGTCGGCCGCGGTGGTGCCCTTGCCCAGGTCGTGCACCAGGCAGGCAAAGCGCACGGCCAGGGGCGCCTGCAGCCGCGCGGCCATGTCCAGCACCATCATCACGTGCACGCCGGTGTCGACCTCGGGGTGGTACTCCGCGCGCTGGGGCACGCCCCACAGGCGGTCGAGCTCCGGCAGCAGCACGGCCAGCGCCCCGCAGGCGCGCAGCACCTCGAACATGCGCGAGGGCGCAGGCTCCATCAGGCCGCGGGCCAGCTCCTGCCAGACGCGCTCGGCCACCAGATGATCCACCTCGCCGGCCTCGACCATCTCCCGCATGAGCGCCAGGGTCTCGGGGGCCACGGTGAAGTCGGTGAAGCGAGCGGCGAAGCGGGCCACGCGCAGGATGCGCACGGGGTCTTCGCGGAAGGCGTCGGTCACGTGGCGCAGCACGCGCGCCTGCAGGTCGCGCACGCCGCCGTAGGGGTCGCAAAGGCCATGCGTTGCCGAGGGATCGGAGGCGGAGGCGGAGGCGCCGGCCGCATCGGCCGGCTGCGCGATGGCATTGATCGTGAGGTCGCGGCGCGAGAGGTCCTCCTCCAGCGTGACCTCGGGCGAGGCCTGTACCGCAAAGCCGCGGTAGCCGCGCCCGCTCTTGCGCTCGGTGCGCGCCAAGGCGTATTCCTCGTGCGTCTGGGGATGCAGGAACACCGGGAAGTCGCGCCCGACAGGCAGGTAGCCCTGCGCCGCCATTTCGTCGGGCGTGGCGCCGACGACGACCCAGTCCCTGTCGTTGACCGGGCGGCCCAGCAGCCTGTCGCGCACCGCACCGCCCACCATGTAGATTTGCATGGGCGGCAGTGTACGGCGCGGCGTTGCGGGCCCGGCAGGCATCCCCCCAGCGGCCAGACCGATCGGTTCAAGGCCAAACCGGTGCCATGCCGGCGGATTTCATGCCTGTGTCGCTATTGAAAATATAGCAAACGACAGTTGGCACTGGCTGGCGCACGGGGGCTGCGGGGCGTCGCCGCCCTCGCGCCGCTCAGCGCTTGTCGGCCGTCAGCCGCGCGAGCGCGCCGCGGATCACCTCGATGCGCTGGGCCTCGTAGGAATGGCTGTAGCGCAGGGTCTTGATGCCGTGCGGTCCCGAGATGGCGCGCGCCTCGAAATCGCCCTGCAGCCGGTCGAGGCAGGCCAGCAGTTCGGGGTGGTGGCGCGCGGCCACGGCCCTGTCGAACGAGAGGCTGCCGTCTGCCCTCGGACCGAAATCGCTGTCCGGCAGAGTGCCGTGGCCCGGCGTGAACGGCGGGGGCGGAATGGCGAACCGCGTGGGCGGGCGGCCGGGGCGGTCCACGCCCATCAGGGACGGATCGGGCGGGGTGCTGAAGTAGGTGGAACGCATGGAACTCTGGTCCTGGAGTGGCTGCGTTCACAGCGTGCCGCCGCTCCCGCCACGCCCCTGCCGCAGGCCGGAAGCGATGTTCCATTTTGCGAAGCGCCCCCTCGCGGGCGCTTCGCCGATCAGCGCGCCGTGCGGCCGAGCCGGTAGGGCTCTTCGAAGTCGAGAAAGTCCGCTTCGGCCTCGGCCCCGCGCACCCAGTCCTGCACGCCGGGCAGCGCCAGCACGCGCTCCACATAGCCCGCGATGTGCGCCGGCAGCGGCAGGGCGTAGGTGGTCAGGCGCGAACACACGGGGGCGAAGAAGGCATCGGCGATGGTGAATCCGCCGAACAGCAGAGGGCCGCCGTGCGCCTGCAGCAGCGCCGTCCACATCTCGATCAGCCGCGCCACGTCGGCGCGCACGGCGGGGCGGTCACGCCACAGCAGGGCGCCGGTGTCGGGCAGGCGGGCCTCGATGTTCATGGGGCAGGCGCCGCGCAGCGCGGAGAAGCCGCTGTGCATCTCGGCGCAGACGCTGCGGGCCCGTGCGCGGGCGGCCGCGTCGGCAGGCCACAGCGCCTTGTCCGGGTGCTTTTCCGCCACGTATTCGGCGATGGCCAGGGTGTCCCACACGGCCAGGTCGCCGTCGACCAGCACGGGCACCTTGCCGGTGGGCGTGACCGCCTGGATCTTCTGCTTGAACTGCGAGCCCTCGTCGAAGCTGTCGAAACGCAGCGGCACTTCCTCGAACGCGATGCCGGCCTGGCGCAGCAGCACCCAGGGGCGCATGGACCAGGAGGAGTAGTTCTTGTTGCCGATGTAGAGCTGGAACATGGGATTCACCTCGGAAAACGGGAGGTGCATCCTACGACGCCGCCGCACGGCCCTTCGATGCCTTTTCGCCCGGCGACTGATGCGCGCCGCGCATCAGCGGTGCCTGGCGACCCTGGCCGGTCAGATCGGCCAGACCACGCCGTTGTCGTTCAGGATGGCATTCAGCGGCAGATCGTGGGCCTCGGGCTCGAAGTCGTCGATGTAGCCGTGCGTGAAGCCCAGGCCCACGGTGGTGGGCACCGGCTGCAGCGTGGCCAGCGTGCGGTCGTAGAACCCGCCGCCGTAGCCCAGCCGGTAGCCGCCGGGGCCGTAGCCCACGCAGGGCACGAACAGCAGGGAAGGCACGATCACCTCGGTGTCCTTGGGCTTGGGAATGCCGTAGGCGTCCTCCTCCATCGGGCAGCCGGGGTACCAGGCATGGAAGGTGAGGGTCTTGTGCACCTTGTCCACCACCGGCAGGCCGATGCGGCGCCGCTGGGGCTCGTCGAGCAGTTCGCCGTCTTCCTTCCAGCGGTGCAGCGCCGGGAGCGGGTCGAACTCGCCCTTGATGGGCCAGTAGGCCCCGATGACGGTGTCGGGCCGGTCCACCAGCCAGATTCGCATGACGCGCTGAAGCAGGTCCGCCCGCTGTAGGCGGTCGGAGAGGTTCAGGCGTTCTTCTACCAGTGCGCGGCGCAGGGCTGCTTTGTCCATCACATAATTCCCCCAATGCAATTGCTCAAGATTCTGACACCGCTCGTCGCGGGCGCCTTGCTCGCCGGTGGCGCGACCCTTGCGGTCGCGCAAAACCGGGGTGACGATACCCTGCTGGAGATGCAGCAGGCCTTCCGCAAGGGCGACCGGCAACGGCTCACCCAGTTGCTGCCGAGTGCCCGTGGCCACGTGCTCGAGCCCTGGGCCGCCTATTGGGAGTTGCGGGCCCGCCTCGGCGAGGCCCTGCCGCAGGAGGTGGGCGCCTTCCTGCAGCGCTACGCCGGCACCTACCAGGAAGACCGCCTGCGCAACGACTGGCTGCTGCTGGTGGGCCAGCGCCGCGACTGGGTGCAGTTTTCCGAGTTGCACCCGCAGTTCCGCATGGGCGACGACCGCGAGGTGCGCTGCTACGCGCTGCTGATCGAGCAGATCAAGGGCACGGCGCCGGCCGGCGCCATCGACGAAGTGCTGCGCAACTGGTACGGCCAGCGCGAGGCCGACGATGGCTGCACGCACGCGGTGGCCGAGTTCTATGCCGACAAGAAGGTCACGGCCATGGACATCTGGCGCAAGGCGCGCCTGTCGGCCGAGGCCAACCGCGCCCGCGCCACGCGCAACGCGGTCGAGATCGTGGCGCCCGAGGCGCTGCCGCAGTTGCGCGAGGTGTTCGATTCGCCCGTGAAGTTCCTGGCCGGCCGCGCCACGGCCGCCGGGCGCGTGCGCCAGGAACTGGTCGTGCTCGGGCTCATCAAGATGGCCATGGCCGATCCCGGCGCCGCGGCGCGGCTGCTGGATGCCAAGTGGGGCGTGCAGCTGTCGTCCGAGGAGCGCAACTGGGTCTGGGGCGTGATCGGCAAGCAGACGGCGATCGCGCTGTCGCCGGACGCCATGGGCTACTTCGGCAACGTGTCCAAGGACGCCGACCTCTCCGACGACACCCTGGGCTGGAAGGTGCGCGCCGCCCTGCGGGCCGGCCAGTGGAAGCAGGTGGCGCGCGCCATCGACGCCATGTCGCCCACCGCCCGCCAGGACAGCACCTGGACCTACTGGCGTGCCCGCGCCTGGCTGTCCAACCGCCCGGGCGACGAAGACAAGGCCCGCGCCCGCGAGCTGCTCGAACGCATCGCGGGCACCAACGGCTTCTATGAAATGCTGGCCCTGGAAGAGCTGGGACAGCGCGTGGTGCTGCCGGCCGCGCCCCTGCCGCCGACGCCCGAGGAAAAGGCCGCCGTGCGCGCCAACCCGTCGCTCAACCGCGGGCTGTACGCCATCTTGCTGGGGCTTCGCGGCGAAGGCGTGCGCGAATGGAACTACGCCACCAACCTGCACAGCCCGGGCGGCATGGCCGACCGCGAGCTGCTGGCCGCCGCCGAATTCGCCTGCCAGCGTGAGGTGTGGGACCGCTGCATCAACACCAGCGAGCGCACCAAGGCGGCGTTCGACGCGTCGCAGCGCTTTCCCATGCCGTTTCGCAGCACGGTGGTGGCGCGGTCGCAGGCCATCGGGCTCGACCCGGCCTACGTGTATGGGCTCATCCGCCAGGAAAGCCGCTTCGTCATGGACGCGCGCTCGGGGGTGGGGGCTTCCGGCCTCATGCAGGTGATGCCGGCCACGGCCCGCTGGACGGCCCGCAAGATCGGCATGGCGAATTTCACGCCCGACCAGATCAACGACCGCGAGACCAACATCACCATCGGCACCGCCTACCTCAAGCTGGCGCTGGACGATTTCGACGGCTCCATGCCCCTGGCCGCGGCGGCCTACAACGCCGGCCCGGGCCGCCCGCGCAACTGGCGCAACGGCCCGCTGCTGGAGGCGGCCATCTGGGCGGAGAACGTGCCTTTCAGCGAAACGCGCGACTACGTGAAGAAGGTGCTGGCCAACACGACGCTGTACGCGGCGATCCTGAGCGGCCAGCCGCAGTCGCTCAAGGGGCGGCTGGGCAGCGTGGGGCCGCGCGATGCCGCGGTGCCGGAGCCGAACAAGGACCTGCCCTGATTCCTGCGCGGTGCCGGGTGTGAGGGCGCCCGGCACCGCGGTTTCACCCGGCCGCGGAGGGCGGCCGTTTCATACACAAAAAAACCATGTCCAAGAACAAGAGAGTCGGGGTCGCTGCGGCCATCGCCGTGGCAGCCGGATTGCTGTGCGCGGCCGTTTCGGCGCAGCCGGTCTACAAGTGGGTGGATGCGCAGGGCCGCACGCAGTATGGCCAGCAGCCGCCGGACCGGTCCACGGCCGAGCAGCCGCAGTTGCACAACACGGTGCCGTTCGGCAGCAGCGGCGGGACCGGTTCCGGCACCGCGCCGCGCAAGCTGCCCCGGGACGTGCAGGACCAGGTGAACGGCCTGGCGCAGGGCTTGACCAAGACGCAGCCGGGCAAGGTGCCGCTGTCCTGCGGCAGGGCGGTGAGCAACGCGACCTCGGGCCTGGACACCATGCTGGAGACCGGCGACAAGAACGCGCGCGACGGCTACCTGTCGCGCGAGCAATACGAAGCCACCGCGGGCAAGATCCGCGCCACGCGCAGCCACATCACGGTCGGCGACTGCGAGGCGGCCACCGGCGTCAAGCGCGACTTCTACCAGTGCATTTCCAACGACCGCAACCACGTGATGGGTTGCGCGCAGCAGCACCGCTTCTGAAGTCCCGCCGGCCGGTCCACCGGCCTGCCGGCGCTCAGGGCACGTCGTCGCCCGTGGGCGGGGTCTTGCGCCCGGTGACCATGGCCCGCACGAGGTTCTCACGGTGCTGGTACCCGGTGAACAGCACGCCACCCACGTGCAGGGCGACCAGGCCCAGCAGGGTCCAGCCCAGGCCCTCGTGCAGGTTGGCGAGCCAGCCGTAGCCCCAGAACAAGTCGGTGGTGTAGAGCCAGCCGGTGAACCCCAGCAGACCGATGCAGCCCAGCAGCGCCACCACCATCCAGCCGCCCAGCGGGTTGTGGCCCAGGTGGCGCGGCGCGCGCCCCGCACCCACGGCCCGCGCGTAGGCCCAGGTGGCGGCCGGCCCGCGCACGAACTGCGCGAAGCGCGCGTGGTGCCGGCCCGCGAAGCCCCAGGCCACGCGTGCGCAGGCGATGGCCAGGGCAGCGTAGCCCAGGTTTTCGTGCAGGGGCCCCAGCCGGTGGCGGGTGATCCAGGCCGCGGCGACCGAGGCCACCAGCGACCAGTGCAGGAGCCGCACCGCCGCGTCCCACACGGGGACGGGCGGGTGGGGCGGATTACTTTTCTTCAACGCGTTCCAGCGTCTTGGGGTCGAAGAACGCTTCCACGCGCTTGCCCTGCGGGTCCTTGCCGTACACCTCGTAGCAGGTGGGGGTCTTTTCCATGCGGCGCACGGTCCAGCCTTCCTTGACCAGCTTTTCCTGCAGCTCGGTGTGGGGGCGCCATTCCGAAGCGGGATGGGCGGGGCATTGCACGTCGCCGTGCGCCCAGGCGCCGCCGGCGGCCACGGTCAGGGCCAGTGCGATGGCGGCACGTCGAAAGGGGGTGGAATTCATGGGGAAGCTCCTGCAAAGAAAAGGAATGGGAGGACAGAACGGTTTCGGCCGGCGCAGCGTGTCAGGTCTGCGCCCAGCGGCGCAGGAGATTGTGGTACACGCCCGTGAGCTGCAGCAGCCGCGGGTCGGCGGCGTCCAGCGAGGGGGTCAGGCGCTGGATGGTCTGGTCCAGGTCGAAGAGCAGCGTGCGGTCGCCCTCGTCCTGCACCAGGCTTTCGATCCAGAAGAACGAGGCGATGCGCGCGCCGCGCGTGACCGGCGTCACGCGGTGCAGGCTGCTGGAAGGGTAGAGCACCAGGTCGCCGGCTTCGAGCTTGACGCTCTGCACGCCGAACGGGCCTTCGATCTCCAGCTCCCCGCCGTCGTATTCGTGCGGGTCGGCGAGGAACAGCGTGGCCGACACGTCGGTGCGCATCGACTGCTGCGTGCCGGGCCACTGCATGACGGCGCTGTCCACGTGCGCGCCATAGGTGCCGCCGTCGGCGTAGCGGTTGAACTTCGGCGGGTGGATCCTGCGCGGCAGGGCGGCCGCGATGAAGGTCGGGTGGCGGCCCAGCACCCGCAGCAGGTGCTGGCCCAGTTCCACCGCCACCTCGCTGGCGTCGTCGAGCTGTTCGTTGCGCTTGACCGACCGCGCCAGCGTGCCCGCGGTGGCGCTGCCGCTGCGCCAGTCGGCGCCATCCAGGCGCTGGCGGAAGTGACGGACTTCGTCCGGGTCCAGAACGTGTTCGAGGGTGATCAGCATGGCGTTTCTTCGGACAGGGAGGGAAAGGCCGGCGGCTGGGCCACGAGCGCGCCCGGGCCGATGTCGGCCAGCGTGGCGCAGCCGGCCAGCGCCATGCAGGCCTGCAGTTCTTCGACCAGCAGGCGCAGCAGGTGGGCCACGCCCAGCGCGCCGGCCACGGCCAGCGCATAGACCTGCAGCCGGCCGATCAGCACGGCATCGGCGCCGAGCGCCAGCGCCTTGAACACGTCGGTGCCGCTCCGGATGCCGCCATCGAACAGCACGGGCCAGCCGGGGCCCACCGCCGCCCGCACGGCGGGCAGCATCTGCAGGCTGGCGGGGGCGCCGTCCAGCCCGCGCCCGCCGTGGTTGGAGACGACGATGCCCGCCACGCCCCGGGCCTGCAAGGCGGTGGCGTCGTCGGGGTGCAGCACGCCCTTGACCCAGACGGGCAGGTGCGTCTGCGCCATCAGCCAATCCAGGTCGGCCCAGGTGGGCGCGAAGTGCATGGCATGGAAGACCCGGCCCTGGCCCGGCTGCGGGGCGGGCGGCTCCATCGGGGGCTGGTCGCGCAGGTTCTCGGCGACGCAGGTCGGCGGCATGCGAAAGCCGGCCGCCAGTGCTTGGCGGCCGGCGGTCTGCAGGGCCGCGTCCAGCGTGACGACGATCGCGCGGTAGCCGGCCGCCTCGACGCGGCGAACCAATTGCAGCGTGTCCTCCCGCCGCGGCTGGAAGTACAGCTGGAACCAGCGCGCCGGGCCGCTGGCCTGCGCGATCGATTCGAGCGTGCGGGACGACAGGGTGCTGGCGACCAGGCAGGTGCCGGTGGCCTCGGCCGCGCGCGCGGTGGCGATCTCGCCGTGCGGGTGCGCCAGGGCCTGGAATGCCACCGGCGCCAGGGCCAGCGGGTGCTCCCAGGCCTCGCCGCCCACCACCGCCCGCACATGGCCGTGGCGCACGTCGCGCAGCAGCCGGGGCAGCACGGCCCAGCCGTCGAAGGCGCGCCGGTTGGCCTGTGCCGACGTGCCCAGGCCGCTGCCGCCCGCCACGTAGGCATGGTGCGCGGCATCCATGTGCTTCGGTGCGAGCAGTGCGTAGTCGAGCGCGCCGTGCACGCCGGGTGGAATGCGGTCCGGCGGCGGGGAAGGTGCGGTGGAGGGAAGGGCTGGAGTCATCGTTGAAAGCGGCAATGCCGGGCAGAGCCCGGCATTGGATCAGACCCGGGGCGCCGTTGCCAGCGCGCCGATCAGAACTCGTAGTCGAGCGTGACGCGCACCGCCCGCCCGTCGCCCTTGTACAGGAACGAACCCGAGCGGTACACCGCCGTGTAGTAGTCCTTGTCGCCGGCGTTGAGCACGTTGATGCGGATGTCGGCGTGCTTGTTCAGGCGGTACGAAGCGAACAGGTCGTACACGGTGAACGAGGGCACGGGCTGCGCGCAGGTGCCGTTGGTGTAGCTCGCGCCGGTGTCGGGCTGGCCGCCGCAGCGGTCGCTTTCGTGCCGTGCCGTGGCGCCCACGGACAGCGCGGGCGTCAGCTGGTACTTGCCCTGCACCGAGAACGAGCGGTCGGCGAAGTTCGACAGCGGCAGGCCCACGTTGGCCGCCGTGGCCGACTTGAGCACCTTGGACTTCATGAACGCCACGCCGGCCTGCACCGTGAACTGGGAGGTCACGTTGCCCACCAGGCCGAATTCGACGCCGCGCACGCGGTTCTTGCCGGTGTTGAAGGTGCCCAGCGAGTCGTAGTTGGCGCCCTCCATCACGTCGGACTTGGTGGTCTGGAACGCCGCGGCCGTGAACAGCAGCTTGTTGTCCAGCAGGTTCCACTTGGTGCCGATTTCCAGATTGCGCGAGGTCTCGGGCTTGGCACCGGCAGCGCTGCCGTTATAGACCACCAGGCCGCCGTAGCCGCTGCTGGTGCCGGTGTCGGATTCGCCGCCGTTGATGTCCTGGGCCGAGCCGTAGCTGGCGTACACGATGCCCATGGGGTTGATCTTGTACGACACGCCCAGGTGGCCGTTGAGCAGGGTATCGGTATAGGTGTAGTTGCCCGTCTGCGCGGCCGTGGTGGCGTTGCGCGTGACGAGGCTGAAGTCGGTGTAGTCGGCACGCACGCCGCCGAACACCGTCCACTTGTCGGTCAGGTCCACCGTGTCCATGGCGCTGAGCGCGAAGCTCTTGACCTGCCAGTCGTTGGCCCAGGGTGTCTGGGCGATCTGCCGGCCCATGATGGAGTTCAGGCCCGGCGTGACGGCGCCCGTGGGGCCCGATAGGCAATAGGCCGTGTTGGCGCCGGTGCCCGCCTGCGTGCGGCAATTGAATGCGCCGGTGTTGGTGACGGCGTAGTTGCCGCGCGTCACCTGGTGGTCCGTGTATTCGAGGCCGAAGATGAGTTCGTTCTTCTTGCCGGCGATCTCGGTGTCCCAGCGCAGGTTGGTCTGGTGGGCGAAGTACTTCACTTCCTGCCAGCCATTGTGCGTGCTCAGCGAGGCGCTGGTGAACGGCGTGCCGTTGCTGTAGCGCGTGCCGCCCGAGGCGCCGGTGACCACGTAGCCGTTGTCGGACGTGCCGTAGCGCGTCAGGCTGGTGAGGGTCTTGTCGGGCGCGATGCGCCACTTGACGCGTGCCGTCAGGGCGTCCACGTCGGAGTTCAGGAAGTCCTGGTTCTGCGCGTACACGGGCACACCGGTGGCGGGCACGCGGTTGGGCACCGTGCCGAGCAGGTAGCTGCCCAGGTCGGGGTACTTGTCCCTGGCGCGCAGGCCGTAGTAGTCCAGCGTGACCGACAGGTTGGCATTGGCTTCCCACAGGCCCGACAGCGCCAGGCCCTCGCGGCGGCGCTTGGACGGGTCGCGGTCCGGCACGCCTTCGGTGCTGTAGAGCGCGTTGGCGCGCAGCGCGAACTGGTCCGAGAAGCCCTTGTTGGCATCCAGCGTGGCGCGGCGGTAGCCGTCGCTGCCCGCGCCCACGGAGACGCGCGAGAAGTCGTAGTCCAGCGTGGCCTGCTTGGTGATGGCGTTGATCGCGCCACCGGCCGAGCCGCGGCCGGCAAAGGTCGAGTTCGGGCCCTTGGTGATTTCGAGCTGCTCGATGGCGAAGCTCTCGCGGGTCGTCATGCCGGGGTCGCGCAGGCCGTCCACGAACACGTCGCTGCGGGCTTCCTGGCCGCGGATGATGTAGCGGTCGCCGAAGGCGTTGCCGTTCTCGCCCGTGCCCAGGGTGATGCCGGGCTGGGCCGCGAGGATCTGCTTGAGGTCGGTGAAGCCGGAGTCGTCGATCGCGGCCTTGGTCACCACCGAGATGGTCTGGGGCGTTTCCGCCAGGGGCCGCGTGTGGCGCACGTCGGCCGAGGTCTTGGCCTTGTAGGGCGCGCCCACTTCGGCGTTGGGGTTGGGATCGATGGCCTGGTCCTGCACCGTCACGGTCGGCAGGACGGTGGCGTCCTGCGGCGGTGCGGTCTGGGCCATGGCGGCCCAGGGTAGCAGCACGGCGGTGGAGAGGCTGGCGGCAACGCCCTCGGCCAGGCGGAGGCTGCGGGGTTTCTTGACGGGGTTGGAGTGTTTCATTTTGTTGTCAGAACCAAAAACAGCCGCGATTATTGATACGAATCACTCTCGTTAAGGTGTTGTCTGACAGAGGCACGGCGTGGAATCTGACAATTTGTAAGATTTCCGCCACAAATTCCGCACGGGAGGTGCGCCGGGCGAGAGGTGGGAGGTAAAAGCGGCCCCGGCACAGGCGTGCCGAGCCAGCAAGGCCGGGGCCGCGCCTTCTGCCCTACCGGTTGTGGATCTGCGTGCCCTGGAGGGCGGCGGCACCCGAGCGCACGAGGTCCTGCACCGTGCCCTCCAGCCAGGCCTGCAGCGGCTGGTCGGCGAAGTAGCGCGCGTGCAGCAGCGCGAAGTAGGGCGTCGCGGCGGCCCAGGCCCAGAGCCGCTGCGCCTCGGCCTGCTGCCACTCCAGCAGTTTGTATTTGACGAGCACCTTGGCGGCGTAGCGCGCGTGCTTTTCGGGCGCCTGCACGAAGCCGTCCAGCCGCCGGCGGGCGGTGTCCAGCGCCGGGGCGAGGCCGGTGAAGACGCGGCCGTGCCCGGGAACGAGGGTGCGCGGCGCCAGCGACTCGATCAGGTCGAACGTGGCCGCCACGTCGGCGAAGGCGCTGTCGCCCTCCAGCTCGGGAAAGACCACGCCGAAGCCGTTCTCCCACAGCGCGTCGGCTGAGATCAGCACGGCGTCGACCGGCTCGAACAGCACGATCGAATGCGGGTCGTGCCCGGGGGCCGCATGCACCTGCCAGGCCCGGTCGCCGAGCATCACTTCAGTGCCCGGCTGCAGCACGCCGTCCATGCGAAACGGCGGACAGTCCTGCCCCGTGGGCGTGTAGCTCAGGGCGTTGGCGTCCCACTGGCGCACATGGGCCGCCTGGCCCGGGGGGATGAAGGTGCCGAGGGCGGGCCAGGCCGCCTGCAGCGCGGCGTTGCCGCCGCAGTGGTCGCTGTGCAGGTGGGTGTTGAGCACGCGGTCCAGCGCGCGGCCCTGCAGTGCACCCTGCAGCAGCGCGACGGTCTGCGCGGCATGGGTGCAGTAGCCGGTGTCCACCACCGCCGTGTGCCCGGCGCCGATGAACACGATGTTGTTGGCCGACAGCCAGCCGCGCTCCAGCACGGTCATGCCGGGGGGCAGGGGCGCGGGGCCGGAGGGCGTCGAAAGGGGGGGCATGGCGGTGGCTTTCATGGCGCGCCGCCCCGGGCCGTCTAGAACGTCACGCCGGCGATGAGTATGACATTCGCATAGGGCGTGCATTCGCCGGTGCGCACCATCACCCGCGCCTGCTGGCACAGCCGTTTGAATTCCTCGTGCGGCACGGTCTCGGGCGCCACGGGCAGCAGGCACCAGTCCGGCAACTGGCCTTCGGCGCGTTCGACGGCTTCGGTAGCGACGATGGCGCGTTCCACCTGTAGTTCGGAGAGGACGGCGCACAGCACCTCGTCCACGGCGGGTATGCCGGCCATGACGGCCAGGTCGATGCGGCGCGGCCCGGGGGGAATGGGCAGGCCGGCGTCCCCGATGACCAGCATGTCGCCGTGGCCCATGCAGGCGATGGCATGCGAGAGTTCGGCGTGCAGCAAAGCGCGGCGTTTCATAGCAATCTCCAGTCGGGTGGGCGGGGGCTGGCGGCGACGGCGTCGCGCGTGGGGATGGAGGGCTGGGCGCCGGGCCGGGTCACGCACAGCGCCGCGGCACGGATGCCGCCCTGCACGGCGGGGTCGAGCGCCTCGCCCCGTCCGAGCGCGACGGCGAGCGCCCCCAGGAAGGTGTCTCCGGCGGCGGTGGTGTCCACGGCCTGCACGGCCATGCCGGGGTGGTGGCGGCAGCCATAGGCATCGGCCGCCACGGCGCCGGCGGCGCCGAGCGTGACCACGACGCGCGCCGGGCCGCGCGCGCGCAGCCGCCGGGCGGCGTGCGCCGCCTCGTCCGGGGTCTGGACGGCACCACCCACCAGGGCGGCGGCCTCGACCTCGTTCACGACCAGCGTGTCCACCAGCGGCCACAGCGCATCGGGCAGGGGCTGCATGGGCGAGGGGTTCAGCACCACGCGGCAACTGGCGGCGTGCGCCTGGGCGGCCGCGGCCAGCACCTGGGGCAGCGGCACTTCGAACTGGGCGACCAGGCAGGCTGCTCCCTGCACCGCGGGTGCCAGGGTGGCGGGGTCCAGCACGAACTGCAGGTTGGCCCCGGCGGCCACGACGATGCGGTTTTGCGCCGCGTCGTCCACCACGATGGCGGCCAGACCGGTCGGGGCGCTGTCGTCGGTCTGCACACCCGAGTGGTCGATGCCGTCGGCGTCGAGCGCTGCCCGCAGCGCCTGGCCGTTGCCGTCGGCGCCCACGCGCCCGAACAGGTGCACGTCCGCGCCCAGGCGGGCGCACGCCACGGCCTGGTTGCCGCCCTTGCCGCCGGGAATGTGGTTCAGCGAGTGCGCCATGACGGTTTCGCCGGCGCCGGGCGCCTGGGGCACGCGCAGCACCAGGTCCATGTTGAGGCTGCCGACGACGGCGATGCGGGGGCGGGAAGGAGGGGTGGCGTTCATGCGCGGGAGAAAAGGGACGAAGAGAAGCAGAAAGAAGGGGCGGACGGAAGGGAAAGAAGCCGGGCTGGGGTCAGGAAAAAAGATACCGGGCCGTGGAGGCCCGCACGCGCAGTTCGGGTTGCAGCAGCATTTGGCGCGGCTCCTGCCGCTTGCCGTCGATGCGTTCGAGCAGCATGTCCACCGCCAGCCTGCCGATGCGCAGCTTGGGCTGGGCGACGGTGGTGAGCGGCGGGCTGGTGAAGGCGGCCAGTTCGATGTCGTCGAAGCCGACGACCGACAGGGCATCGGGAATGCGCAGCTGCCGCTCGTTCGCGGCGCACAACGCGCCCATGGCCATGAGGTCGTTGCACACGAAGACGGCGCTCGGTGCGGAAGGAGCACGGAACAGCGCCTGCATGGCCTCGTAGCCGCTCTGGCTGGTGAAGTTGCCGTGCGACAGCATGCCCTCGGAGGAAGCACCGGCCTCGGCCAGCGCCTCGCGCCAGCCCGCGATGCGCTGCTCGCTGGGCGCCAGCCCCTGCGGCCCGCCGATGCAGGCGATGCGGCGGTGCCCCAGGTCCAGCAGGTGGCGGGTGGCCAGCCGCCCGCCCTGGGCATGCGCGGTTTCCACCAGGTCGCAGGGCGGTTGGGGCACCTCGATCTCGCGGTCCACGAGCACGGTGGGGATCGACAGGTTTTCCAACTGCCGCGCCAGCGTGGCGTCGTGCCCGGTCGAGACCACGATCAGCCCGTCGATGCGCCGCTCGGCCAGCACCTGCAGGTAGGAGGCCTGGCGCTGCGCCTCGTCGTTGGTGTTGCACAGGATGAGGTTGTAGCCCGCGCCGAAGCAGCGGTCCTCCACGCTGTGCACCACCTCGGCGAAGTACGGGTTGGAGCTGTTGGGGATCAGCATGCCCAGGGTGCGCGTGTGGTTGCGCTTGAGGCTGCGCGCGATGGCGCTGGGCACGTAGCCCAGTTCGCGGATCGCGGCCTCCACGCGCGCGCGGCCCTCGGCGCTCACGTGGCGCGTGCCGTTGACCACGTGCGACACGGTGGTCACCGACACTTCGGCACGGCGGGCGACGTCCTTGATGGTGGCCATGGGATCAGGGGTGCAGGTGCGGGGCGGCCCGGGGATTAAACGGCTGCCCGGCGCTGGCGCACGGTATCGACGATCACGGCGGCCACGATCACGCAGCCGGTGATGATGCGCTTGCTCGGCTCGCTCGCGCCGATCTGCGCCAGGCCCGCCTCCAGCACCGCGATGATGAGCACGCCGAACGCGGTGGTGATGACCGAGCCGCGCCCGCCCATCAGGCTGGTGCCGCCGATCACCACGGCGGCGATCACCTGCAGTTCCATGCCGGTGCCGGCATTGGGGTCGGCCGCCTCCAGGCGCGCGGACTGCATCAGCCCCGCCAGCCCGGCCAGCAGGCCGGTGAGCGCGAACACCGCGATGCGGATGGGGCGCGGGTCCACGCCCGCCAGGCGCATGGCCTCTTCGTTGGTGCCGATGCCCACCAGGCACCGGCCGAACACCGTGCGCGACAGCACCAGCTGCGCCACCACCACCAGCACGAGGGCCAGCACGAACGCCACCGAGACGCCGCCCGCCACGGGCGCCGACAGCCACGAGATCGCGTCGCCCACGTACTGCGTGCGCGAATCGGTCACCACGTAGGCGCCGCCGCGCACCGCCTCCAGCATGCCCAGCGAGACGATGAACGAGGGCAGGCGCCAGGCCACCGATACCGCACCGGTCACCGTGCCGCAGATCAGGCCGGTGGCCAGCGCCAGCGCGGCCGCGGCCGGCACGCTCCATTTCCACTGCAGGATGGCGGCGGCCGACGTGGCCGCCGACAGCGCCATCACCGATCCCACCGACAGGTCGATGCCCGCGATGATGAGCACGAACGTCATGCCCACGGCCATCACGGCCAGCGCCGGGATCTCGTTGGCGATGGTGACGAAGGTCTCGCGGCTCCAGAAGTACTCGGACATCCACGAAAACAGCACGACCATGCCGACCAGCACGGCCGCCAGCCCCAGGAAGGTGCCCAGTTGCGTGCGCCAGACGGAGGCGGATGTGGCGGCGGAAGAAGAAAGGGCGGCGGCCTGGGGCGCCGGTGCGGGGGTGTTCATGCGGAAAGGGGTTTGGGGGCGGCCGTGCGGCCACCGGGTTCGGAAAAAGCGGCCGCGAGCAGGGACTGTTCGGTCCACTGGCCGCGTTCGAACACGGCCACCAGGCGCCCGGCGCTCATCACGCCGATGCGGTCGGCCATGGCCATCAGTTCGCGCAGGTCGGACGACACCATGCACAGCGCGCGCCCGGCATCCGCCATGCGGTCGAGTTCGGCATACAGGTCGGCGCGCGCGCCCACGTCCACGCCGCGCGTGGGCTCGTCCAGCAGCAGCACGCGGCCGTCGCGGTGCAGCCAGCGGGCGAACACCACCTTCTGCTGGTTGCCCCCCGACAGCTGGCCCACGGGCTGCTCGGGACCGCGGCAGCGCACGCCCAGCGTGCGGATGAAGCCCTGCACCACGCTGCTTTCGTGCGCCCGGCGCAGCCAGCCCAGGCGCGAGACGGCCGACAGGTCGGACAGCGTGGCGTTCACGCGGATCGGCTGCGTGAGCAGCAGGCCCTGCGACTTGCGGTCCTCCGCCACCAGCCCGATGCCCGCCGCGATGGCCTGCATCGGCGAGGCGAAGCCGCGCGGAATGCGGCGTTCGCGCGGCTCGTGGGAATCGTTTGCTATTGAATTTGTAGCGGTATGCCCTAGTACCGATTGTGCTGGAGGCCGATTTGGATCATGTCCTTCGGACAGCACCACCGTGCCCCGGTCCGCCCGGTCGGCGCCGAACAGCAGGCGCAGCAGCTCGGTGCGGCCCGAGCCCACCAGGCCGGCGATGCCGAAGACCTCGCCCGCGCGCAGCTCCAGGTTCACGTCCTGCACCGCCGTGCCCCGGCCCAGGCCCTCGGTGCGCAGCACCACCGGGCCGGCCTGGCGGCGTGGGCGGTGTTCCAGATCGCTCACCGCGCGGCCCACCATGCGCTGCACCAGATCGGCCTCGCTCAGTCCGGCCATGGGGCGGGCGTCCACCAGCGCGCCGTCGCGCAGCACGGCCACGCGGTCGGCGATGCGGCGCAGCTCCTCCAGCCGGTGCGACACATAGACGATCGCCACCCCGCGCGCCGTGAGCCGCGCGATCTGCTCGAACAGGTAGTTGGTCTCCCGCGGCGTGAGCATGGCGGTGGGCTCGTCCAGCACCAGCACGCGCGTGTCGTCGTGCAGGTTGCGGGCGATCTCCACCATCTGCTGCTGCCCCAGCCCCAGGCGCGCGACCGGCGTGGCCGGGTCGATGTCGGTCAGGCCGATCTTGGCCAGCTGCGTGCGGGCGGCCGCATGCAGCGCGCCGCGGCGCAGCCAGCCCGCGCGGTGCGGCAGGCGGCCCATCAGCAGGTTCTCGGCCACGGTGAGCGTGGGAATCAGGCCCAGCTCCTGCATGACCATGCGCACGCCCTGGCCCTCGGCGTCGCGGCGCGAGGCGGGCGCATAGGGGTGGCCCGCGAGCCGCATGCTGCCGCGCGAGGCCGGCTCCAGCCCGCACAGGATCTTGGACAGCGTGCTCTTGCCCGCGCCGTTCTCCCCGGTGAGGGCCAGCACCTCGCCCGCATGCAGCGACAGCGTCACCGTGTGGAGCACCGTGGTGGCGTGGTAGTCCTTGCCCACGCCGATCATCTCCAGCAGGGGGGCGGACGCGGGCGCGGCGGCGGGCGGCAAAGGGGGCACGGGGTCGGTCCTCAGGTCAAAGGCGGCAGGCGAGGAGGTCGGCAGGCGCTGCGGGCGCGCTTACTTACTGTCCTTGGTGACCAGCACCACCTCGGTCTTGACCTCGGCCGGCAACTGGGCCTGCGGCGTCTTGGCGGCCAGGGCTTTCTGCACCAGTTCGATGCCGAACACGGCCTGCTTGGCGGCGTACTGGTCGGCCGTGGCGAGCACGCGGCCATCGGCCAGCATGGGCTTGATCGCGTTGATGTTGTCGTAGCCCACCACCTGCACCTTGCCGGCCTTGCCGGCGGCCTTCACCGCGGCCACCGCGCCCAGCGCCATGCTGTCGTTGCCGGCCAGCAGCGCCACCAGGTCGGGGTGCTCGCGCAGCATGCCGGCAGCGACCGTGTTGCCCTTCTCGATCTCCCACTGGCCGGACTGCACGCCCACCACCTTGATGTTGGCGGCCTTCATCGCGTCCTGGAAGCCCAGCGTGCGCTGCTGTGCGTTGAACGTGGTCGACACGCCTTCGATGATGCCGACCTTGTCGCCCGCCTTGATCGATTTGGCCAGGTAGTCGCCCACCAGCTTGGCGCCTGCGCGGTTGTCGGGGCCGACGAAGGGCACGGTCAGGTTCTTTTCCTTGAGCGCATCGGTGTCCAGGCGGTTGTCGATGTTCACCACCAGGATGCCCTTGTCCACCGCCGCCTTGACGGCCGGGACCAGCGCCTTGGAATCGGCCGGCGCCAGCACGATGGCGTTGACCTTCTGCGCCACGGCCTGCTCGATCATCTTGATCTGCGCGGCAGTGTCCGTCTCGTTTTTGATGCCGTTGGCCACCAGCGTGTATTCGCTGGCATGCGCCTTCTGGTGCGCCTTGGCGCCGTCTTCCATGGTGCGGAAGAACTCGTTGGCCAGCGATTTCATCACCAGCGCGATCTTGGGCTTGTCCTGCGCGAACGCGGGCGAGGCCAGCAGGCCCCCCAGCACGGCGAGGGCGGCGGCGGTTTGAACGGAGCGGCGGGTGAAGGGCATGGTGTCTCCTGGAAAGGGCGTTGTCGGGATACGGAATGCGCCGGTTGCGGACCCGATGGGGCTGTCGAAAGAGCCTCGATCGCCGTCCGGAAAAACCGCCGCGGACCGCCATGGTAGCGAAAGCAAACGTTTGCGCAAACGTTTGCGCGTGGGATTATCCCTGAGCCCAGGGGGCGGTGGTGCTTGGGAAGGGGGGCCGGCGGGCGGCTGCGGCCGGAAAAGAAACGGGGTGCGCGCACAGGGGCGCGGGCCGGCTGACGGAGGGCGAACGGGTGTTTGCCTGCCTGGGAGAGACCGGTAGCAGGACCCGGGCGGGCTGAAATCAGCGGATGCAGCTGTTACTTCTGCGTGCCACCCCGGCCGGGCGGCACGTCATCCGCCGCGGGCTGCCACGGCCCGGCGTGCGCCGGCCGGACTCAGTCAGCTGCGCAGTTCCCGGCGCAAGATCTTGCCCACGTTCGTCTTGGGCAGCGCATCGCGGAACTCGATGTGCCGGGGCCGCTTGTAGCCGGTGAGGTGCTCGTGGCAGTAGCGCTCCACGTCTTCCTCCGACAGCGCCGGGTCGCTTTTCACAACGAACACCTTGATCGCCTCGCCCTGTTTTTCGTCCGGCACGCCGATGGCCGCGCATTCCAGCACGCCGGGGCACAGCGAGATCACCTGCTCCAGCTCGTTGGGGAACACATTGAAGCCGCTCACCAGGATCATGTCCTTCTTGCGGTCGATGATGCGGGTGTAGCCGGCCTCGTCCATGATGCCGACGTCGCCCGTGCGCATGAAGCCGTCCGCCGTGAAGGCCTTGGCGTTCTCCTCGGGCTGCTGGTAGTAGCCGGTCATCACGTTGGGGCCGCGGATGCAGATCTCGCCGGACTGGCCGATGGGCAGGCTTTCGCCGGCATCGTCCTTGATGGCGATGTCGATGCCCGGCAGGGGCAGGCCGATGGTGCCGGTGAACTGCGTGTTGTTCACCGGGTTGTTGGTGCCGATGGCGCAGGTCTCGCTCATGCCCCAGCCTTCGATCATGGTGCTGCCCGTCACTTTCTGCCACTGGCGCGCCGTGCCCTCCGACGCGGCCATGCCGCCGGCCTGGGACACGCACAGGTGCGAAAAATCGAGCGCAGCGAACTGCGGGTGGTGCAGCAGCGCGTTGAACAGCGTGTTGACCGCCGGCAGCATGTGGAAGGGCCGCTTCTTCAGCACCGCGACGAATTTCGGAATGTCGCGCGGGTTGGGGATCAGCGTGAGGTGCGAGCCCTGGCGGATCGCCAGCAGGCACAGCGTGAGCGCGAAGATGTGGTACAGCGGCAGCGCCGCGATGCTGTTGGCATGGCGCACGTCTCCCACTTTGGACAGCGCGGGCGTGAACCACGCCTCGGCCTGCAGCGTGGCGGCCACGATGTTGCGGTGCGTGAGCACCGCGCCCTTCGACAGCCCCGTGGTGCCCCCGGTGTACTGCAGGAAGGCGGTCGAATCCAGCGTGGCGTGGCTGGGCGCCAGCGTGCGCCGCTCGCCCAGGGCCAACGCCTTGTTGAACGGCACCACCTGGCGGCCGTTGGTGAGCGGAATCTCGTAGGCCGGCACCATCTTGGCCAGGTGGCGCACGGCGAACGTGATCCAGCGCCCGAAGGCCGCGCCCAGCAGGTCGCCCATGCTGGCAACGCACACGTGCCGCACGGCGGTGCGGTCGATCACCTCGGCCAGGGTGTGGGCGAAGTTCTCCAGGATCACGATGGCGGTGGCGCCGGAATCCTTGAGCTGGTGCTCCAGCTCCCGTGCGGTGTACAGCGGGTTCACGTTCACGCAGGTGTAGCCGGCGCGCAGCACGCCCACCATGGTCACGCCGAACTGCGGCACGTTGGGCAGCATGATGGCCACGCGCGCGCCGGGCTCCAGTCCCTGGCCCTGCAGCCAGGCGCCGAGCTGGGCCGACAGGCGGTCGAGTTCGCCGTAGGTCATCCACCGGTCCATGCAGACCGAAAAGGGGCGGTCGGCATGCTTGCGGAACGACTCCTCGAACAGGTGCGGCAGCGAGCGGTACTGCTCGGGCTCCACGTTGTGCGGCACCCCCGGAGGGTAGTTTTTCAGCCAGATCCGTTCCATGCGGTCGTCCCTTTCGTGCGCGGGTGGAGGTGGGCACGATTGTGGAAGCGGCTCGCGCCCTGTCCAGGGGGCTTGTCCTATGCCCGTCCCGCAAGTGACATGATGCGGACTCGTTTTTTTCAGGAGCACCGGTCTTGACCAATGCACGATGGCAACGCGGAATGGTGGTGTGCAACCTGCTGCTGGCCGCCGGCTGGCTGGTGTGGCAATGGCCCCACTCGCCCCTGCGGGCGGTGGCGGGCCTGGCCGCGGTGATGCTGCTGCTGCGGCTGTTCATGGGGCTGCAGTTCGTGTGCATGGTCCGCGTGAACCGGCAGGCCAGCCGGGCCGACGGGGTGCCGGTGCCGTCGCTGGCGCAGGTGGTGCGCGCCTGGTCGGCCGAGGCGCGCTGGGCCAGCGTGGTGTTCGGATGGTGGCAGCCGTTTCGCTCCACCGCCGTGCCCGACTGGCTGCCGCCCCCCGTCACCGGCGGCCCGCCGCCCGCGCGCGGCGTGGTGCTGGTGCACGGCTTCATCTGCAACCGCGGGTTCTGGACGCCCTGGATGAAGGTGCTGCGCAGCCGCGGCCACCCGTTCGTGGCGGTGACGATGGAGCCCGCGTTCGGCGCCATCGACGACTATGTGGACACGCTGGACGAGGCGGTGCGCCGGGTCACCGCCGCCACGGGCCGCCCTCCGGTCGTTGTGGGCCACAGCATGGGCGGTCTGGCCGTGCGGGCGTGGCTGCGGGCGCGGCAGGCCGATGCGCGCGTGCACCGCGTGATCACGCTGGGCTCGCCCCACCAGGGCGCGTGGGCGGCGCGGTTCAGCCGGTCCGCCAACGGCCGGCAGATGGTGCCCGGGGGCGAATGGCTGCGGCAGCTGGCGCAGGACGAGCCGCGCGGGCGCGCGGCGCTGTTCACCTGCTTTTATTCCAACTGCGACAACGCGGTGTACCCGGCCGCCACGGCCACCCTGGACGGCGCGGACAACCGCCTTCGCGAGGGCCTGGCGCACGTGCAGATGGCATTCCATCCGCCGGTGGTGCGGGAGTGCCTGGACCTCATCGCGGCCCCGTAGGCCGCAGGGCATTGCCGCCTGCTTCTACGCCGCGGCCGCCGCGGAGCGCCGCGCGTTGAAGTCGTCCGATCCCACGCCCATGTCCTTGCCGTACTGCGGCGACACATAGGCCACGTTGACGCCAGCCAGCAGCCGCTTGAGCTGCTTCACGGCGGCCACGTTGCCGCTGCTGAAATCGTCGGGCAGCGTGAGCCGGTCCTGGTAGGCCAGCTGGAAGGCCCGCTTGTCGTCCGTCGAGCCGTTTTGCGCGGCCTTGAATGCCAGGGCGATTTCCCGCAGCCCCGCATCGGCGGATTCGGGCGTGCCGAAGCCCGCGCGCAGCGCCGCCCGGCCTTCTTCGGTGGAGATGGCCATCACATGGACCGGCACCGGTTTGGCCGTTGGCGCCGGCGCGGCGGGGACCGGGTGCAGCGCCGGCTTGGCGGCAGGGTGCTTTTGCGGGCGGGGCTTGAGGTGCGCCTTGGGCGGTGGAGGCGGGGGCGGCGGTGCGGCGGCGGCCTCGGCTTCGGCCTTGGCGGTGGTTTCGGCCACGGCGGCCGTTTCGGCAGCGGCGGCCGCGTCGGCCGGGGTTTCGGCCGGCGGCTCCGCGGGCGGCATGGTTTGCGGGGCGAACCGTCCCAGGGTGTGGTTCAGGAACTTCTGCAGCGACTGGCCGGTGGTCAGCAGCGACTGGCCGATGTCGGCCAGTTCTTCGCGGATCTCCTGCGACAGCCGCGTCTTGTTCTCCACCATGTGCTGGAGCGCGCCGGACAGCGCATGCAAGGCCGGTGCGGCCTGGGTGGCCAGGCGCTGCACCCGGGCCAGCACCTCCTGGGCTTGGGCGGCGGTCGTGATCTGCACGGTGTTGGCGCTCTCCAGGCCGATGGCCACGGCGGCGTGGGCCACGGACTGGAAGGCCGCCGAGGCCGCCTGCAGCTTGGCCGGCAGCACCGAATACCGCGTTTCCATGGGCGCCTGGGCGGAGGCCGAGCCGCTGGCGGCGCTGCTGCCACTACCGCTGCTCTGGAAGGACGGTCTTTGGGGCAGCACCGAAGGGCGGGGCCCCTGCGGGCGCGGGCTGGCGCCCTGCAGGATGGAGGGGCGCACCTGCGGCAGCACCGACACCCGCGGGGGCCGCTGTGCGGCGGCCTCCGGCCGGGCGGGGTCCTGCGGCGCTGGGGCCGGGGGAAGGACCGAGCTGCCGAACGCCCCTTGCGGCGCGGGCGCATAGGGCGACTGGAAGGTGTTCATCGCCGAGTGCGACTGGTACGCCTGGGGCGGCAGAAAGCTCTGGCGCAGCGGCGACTGGTATTGGGGCGGCAGCTTCGAATGGCGCTGGTAGGTCTCAGGCGGCTCGGTGCCGGGCCGCTGGGGCGACTGGAACTGCGGCGGCAGCAGCGAATGCCGCACTACATGCAGGGGTGCACGCGGCGGCATCGGGGCTGAGGACAGGCGCCGGGCCAGTTCGGGCAGCGTTGGTTCGGCGGAGGGCGGTTGGCGCCTGCGCCGGACGGGCGCGACGGGCGTCAGCAGCCCCGGCGAGGGATCGACGACGATGCCCGGTGCGGGACGCAGCGGTGACGAAATGCCAGAAATGCGCGACATGGATGGATTCCTCGGGGAATCCGCCGCCAATGTGCCTCGCGCTGGGCGCCAGTTGGACCTTGCGGCGGATGACGGAGTCGATCATCCGCCGCCGCACGGGGCCGCCCCTCCCCCGGCGCGAAGCCATGCTGCCGCGTGCGAAGAAGCGGCGGCCGGCCGGGTGCGCGCCGTCAGGCCGGCACGGCCTCGCGCTCGTCGGCCGCGAACTCGGGCTGGCCTTTGAGGCGCTCGTAGATCGGGGCGAAGTCGGCCGCGGTCATGTCGAACAGCTGCTGGAAGCTGTCGATGATGAAGTAGGTCTGCTGGTAGGTGTCGATCTTGTAGCGCGTGCGCATGGTGCGCTCCAGCTGCAGGGGAATGCGCTGCGGCTCGGGGCTGCGCACCGAATGGGCCAGTTCGCCCGAAGAGCTCAGGATGCCGGCGCCATAGGCCCGCAGGCCGTCGTCCTGGCGGATCAGGCCGAACTCGATCGTGTACCAGTACAGGCGCGACAGCAGCTCGCAGGCGCCCAGGCCGTGGGCCTTGAGGCCGCCCTGGCCATAGCGCTGCACGTAGTCGGCGAAGACCGGGTTGAACAGCAGCGGCACATGGCCGAACAGGTCATGGAAGATGTCGGGCTCGACGATGTAGTCGAACTCCTGCGGCGTGCGGATCCAGTCGGTCACCGGGAACTTGCGGTTGGCCAGCAGCGTGAAGAATGGCACCTCGGGGATCAGCCCCGGTACGCCCACCAGTTCCCAGCGCGTGGCCTGGTACAGGCGCTCGTTCACTTCCTCGAAGCGCGGAATGCGGTCGCGCGCGCCGAGCGAGGGCAGGGCCTCGATGAACGCATCGCTCGCCAGGCCCGGCAGCAGGGCCGACTGGCGTTCGTACAGGCGCCGGTAGGTGTCGTGGTCGGCCGCGGTGTAGGCCTCGTAGTCCTGCGCGCAGGTGTAGTCGGCGTTGGCGCGGGCGTAGTCGCCGCGGGGTGGGCGATCGGATTGTCCGTAGACGACGGGGGGCTGTCCCATGCTTGGCTCCTTGGGTTTTGGTATCCATGCCGCAGCCCTGGGCGTCCTGCCCCCGGCCGCGGCTAATCCATCTTGATCTTTGCGGCCTTGATCAGAAAACCGTACTTGCTGTGCTCCGAGCGCACGAACTGACCGAAGCTCTCCAGCGTCAGGTCCTCGGGGTCGAGGCCCATCTTCTTGAAGCGCTCCGTGCTGGCCGGCGACTTCATGCCCGCGCTGAAGGCCATGGCGTAGCGGCGGGCGTCGGCATCGGGCAGCGCGATCGGGGCGAACAGCCCGAACCACGTCACCACGTTGAAGCCCTGCACCTCGTCGTTGATGCTGCGCACGTCGGGCAGGTCGTCGTCCCGGCCCAGCGAGGTCACGCCCAGCGCCTTCAGCTTGCCCGCCTTGATGAGCGGCAGCGACGAAGCCAGGTTGTCGAACACCAGGCTCACTTCCTGGGCCTGCAGTGCCTTGAGCGCCGGTGGCGAACCCTGGAACGGCACGTGCGCCATGCGCGTGTTGGTCAGCGACTTGAACATCTCGGCCGCGATGTGGCCGATGCTGCCGTTGCCGCCCGAGCCGTACTTGAGCTGGTCCGGATGCTTCTTGAGGTATTGCACCAGTTCGGTCGTGCTGCCGATGTTCAGGCTCTTGGCCTGCTCGGCGCTCATCACCAGCACGTTGGGCGTGCGCGCGACGAGGGCGATCGGCTTGAAGTCCTTGATCGGGTCGTACGGAAAGTTCTTGTACAGCCAGGGGTTCACCGCATGCGTGGCCACCGCGCCCATCACCAGCAGGTTGCCGCCGGCCGGGGCTTTCGCCACCAGATCGGCACCGACGTTGCCGCCCGCGCCGGGCTTGTTCTCCACCGCCACGTTGCCCAGCGCCGCCTTGGCGCCTTCGGCAACGATGTGGGCCGAGGCATCGACCGGCCCGCCCGCAGGGTAGGGCACGATGATCTTCAGCGGCGCGGAAGGGGTCTGCGCGTGCGCGGCAAGTCCTGCCATGCACAGCAATGCACCCCCCAGATAGGCACTGGCACTCAATAGCTTCACGGTATCTCCTCCGGTTCTAAGACGTGCCGCAGTATAGAGATGCGTCGCCGTGAAGCTGCATTCGGTTACAGGCGTTGTCTCAGTCGGACTTCAGCACGCCCCGGCGCATCTGGTCGAGCTCGATGCTCTCGAAAAGCGCCTTGAAATTGCCGTTGCCGAAGCCGTCGTCGCCCTTGCGCTGGATGAACTCGAAGAAGATGGGGCCGAGCTGGTTCTCGCTGAAGATCTGCAGCAGCAGCGCGTCCTTCTTGCCGTCCACGAGGATCTTGCGCTTGTGCAGTTCGGCCAGCGGCTCGCCGTGGCCGGGAATCCGCTTGTCCACCAGCTCGTAGTAGGTGTCGATGGTGTCCAGCAGGCGCACCCCGGCGCCGCGCAGCGCGTCCACCGTGGTGTACAGGTCGTCCGAGCCCATGGCGATGTGCTGGATGCCCTCGCCGTTGTACATGTCCAGGTATTCCTGGATCTGGCCGGCCTTTTCCTTGCCCTCTTCGTTGATCGGGATGCGGATCTTGCCGCAGGGGCTGGTCATGGCCTTGCTCTTGACGCCGGTGACCTGGCCTTCGATGTCGAAGTACTTGATCTCGCGGAAGCCGAACAGGCGCTCGTAGAACCCGGCCCATTCGTTCATGCGGCCCCGATGCACGTTGTGCGTCAGGTGATCGATGTAGGTCAGGCCGTGGCCGTGGGGGTTGAGCGCTTCTTCGGCCGACACGCCGGGCAGCGGTTCGAAGTCCACGTCAAAGAAGCCGATGTTGCCGATGTCGCCGGGCTGCGCGCCGCCCTTGCCGCGCCAGCGGTCCACCAGATAGATCAGGCTGTCGCCGATGCCCTTGATGGCGGGAATGTTCAGCTCGCCCGGGCCGGCGGTGCCGGCATAGCCCCAGGCGCCCAGCCCCAGGGCGCGCTCGTAGGCGGCCTTGGCATCGTGCACGCGGAAGGCGATCGCGCAGACGCTGGGGCCGTGCATGCGCGCAAAGCGCTGCGCGAAGCTGTCGGGCTCGGCATTGATGATGAAGTTGATCTCACCCTGGCGGTACAGGGTGACGTTCTTGTGGCGGTGCCGCGCCACGGGCTTGAAGCCCATGCCTTCGAACACCTTGCCCATGGCCTGCGGATCGGGTGCGGCGTATTCGATGAATTCGAAACCGTCGGTGCCCATGGGGTTCTCCCAGGCGGCGGTCTGTTGCGTGGCTTGCTCGGGCAAGGCTGCGTTCATTGGCGTCTCCGTTCGTGGATGGATGTCTGCCATCCACTTTAGGCCGTAGAGACTCAGCATTCGGGCGAAATCGTGCCCCCGGCGGGTCCGTTTTGCAGGAAACCTGCATGAATGGCGGCAATGCCGCAGCCGAAGGTTGCCCGCGGTCAGCGGGCCTGCGTGGGAAGCGCCCGCAGCGCCATGGCGCCCTCCAGGCGCAGTTGCTCCTGCGGGGTGAACAGCTCCGACCGCAGTTGCGCCAGCCGTGCCGAAGAAGACCCCGAGCCCATCGCTGCCTGGTACTGGTCGAGCCGGCCCTGCCATTGCCGGTCCTGCGTGTCCATCTGGGCCAGCCGCTGCGCGGCTTCGGCGCCGTATTGCGCCCTGCGCGCGCTGAAGCGGGCCGTGGCGTCCATGCCCTGCGCGTCGAAGTCCGCGGTCTGCCGGGCCAGGCCCACGTGCGCCACCGCTTCGCTGCGCTGCGCCTGCAACGCGGGGCCGAGGGCGCTTTCGGCCTGCTGCAGGGCCGCGCTTTTCTGGTCGGCCGTGAGCGACGGGTCGCGCTCAATCTCCAGCCGGGACAGCAGGTACTCGTCCATCTGCGCATCCGCGGCGAACAGGGCCTGGTACTCGTCCGGCTCGAAGGCGGCCATGCGCACCTTCTGGCGCGCGGCCAGGGCCTGGCGCAGGGCCTGGGGATCGCGCAGATCGGCGGGCGCCTGCAGCCGCCCCAGCGCCACGCGGTAGTCCACGTAGCGGTGGGCCAGCGCCAATGCGCGGGTGGCGACCTGCGGCGGGAAGAACTGGCCGATCAGGCCCTCCAGCCGTGCCTTGAGAAGGCCGGGCTCCGGCGCTTCGCCCGCCGCGTGCAGCAGGGCTTCCAGCGTGTCGCGCAGGCCGGGTCCCAGCAGCGGGTCGTCGCTGGCGGCGGCCACGGGCGGTGCGGGCGCGTCCCACACCGCCGGCGTGGCCGGACTGCGAGCGCGGGTGCCCGCAGCCATGGCCGAGGCGGTCTCGGCGCCCGGTGTGCGGGGCGCCTGCGCCGCTGGGCCGCCCGCGGTCCACCAGAGCAGGGCGGCGGCCGCGGCGAGGCCGCACCCCGCCAGTGCCGCGCCGGGGATGCGCGTCACTGGCCGGTGCGTCATGGTTCGGCTTGTCACAGGCCCGCTTTCTTGAGGCGGTTGGCCTGGTCCAGGTACAGCGTGACCGGGTCCACCGACAGCCAGTCCCGCAGGCCGAGCAGTTGGTTGATCTCGTCCAGATGGTTCTGACGATAGTCGCCCAGGTGTTTGCCCAGGCGTGCCGAGCAGGCCGACACCAGGCCGTCGTTGGCCTCGTTGAACACCAGCCCGGTCGTGGCGAGCAGGGCGTCGCTGGCATCCAGCACGTTGGTGACCGTGCGCACGCCGGTCCATGAGTAGTAGCGCACGCCGTTGACCAGATCGGCCCCGTCGCCGCAGCCGCTGGTGGGCACGCCCGCGCCGAAGCGCTGGTTGAAGCGCGCCGAACCTTCGGTGGTGAGCGAATCCAGCGCCGCGGTCGGCATCTGCGGCAGGCCGCTGCCGCCCGAAGAAAGGTTGATGAGCGCCACCAGCGCCGAGGCCGCCTGGCTGGCCACCGCCTCGCTCACGCTGCCCTTGGGCGCGACCCCGCGCACCACGTCCGCCACGCGCGAGCCGCGGTTGACGCCGCCCACGGAGGTGACCGACGCCACCCACTGCGGCGCCACCCCGGCGACGTACCGCGCCGTCGGGCCGCCATGCGAATGGCCGATCAGGTGGACCTTCTCGGCGCCCGTGAGCGCCCGGATGTTCTTCACCTGGGCCAGCAACTGCTCGCCACGCACCTCGGTGCTGTTGGCCGCCGATACCTGCGCCACGAACACGCGGGCGCCATCGCGCTGCAGCGCCTGCGGAATGCGGTAGAAGTAATCCACGCCCAGCGCGGAATCGAATCCGAACAGGCCATGTACCAAAACAATGGGGTAGCGGGTCTGCGCGTAGCCGGACTGGGCGCTGGCGCCCTGCAAGCCCTGCAATGCGAACGCGGCCAGGACGAAAGCGAAACCGCGTAGCAGGCGGCTGAATGCAACGAACATGGTTTGTCTCCGGTGGTGGTGTGAAAAACACTCTCTCTTATAAAAAAGAACGACCGTTCTTTTTTTGAGATTTTGCGACGATGCGCCGTCTTCCACATCGGGAAATACGTGCATCCGGCGGCTGTGGAATCCACCTTCGCAGCTGGCCCCAATCTCCGTAGAATCCTGCGCCATGACCGCTGACCACGCACTCGACAAGCTCGACCGCGCCATCTTGCGCTGTTTACAGGTAAATGGACGCGAGACCTACGACGAAATCGGGGAGCGGGTGGGGCTGTCGCCCAGCGCCGTGCTGCGCCGCGCCAAGCGCCTGGAGGACAGTGGCGTGATCGACCGCTACGTGGCGCTGGTCCGGCCCGAGTCGGTGGGCCTGGGCCTCACGGCCTATCTGAACGTGCGCCTCGAAAAGCACACCGAGAGCCACAAGCGCAACCCCATGGACCTGTTCCGCGCCAGCGTGCAGACCTGGCCCGAGGTGGTGGAGTGCGCCGCGCTCACGGGCGAGATGGACTACCTGCTGCGCGTCGTGGTGGCCGACATGGCGCACTACAGCCGCTTCATCATGGACACGCTGCTCAAGCACCCCAGCGTGCAGGATTGCAAGACGAGCTTCGTGCTGGACCGCGTGAAGGCCACCACCGCCGTGCCGGTGTAGCGCGCAGGCGCTCATGAATCCATAGCTGCCCAGGCCCTCGGGCCCATCGGTGGCGTCGTTTCAAGGCAGGGGCCTTCGCCCGCCGCGCCGCAGTGCAACAAAAAGTTTGGTCAGATATAAGGGAAAACCCTAAAATCTCGCCATCATGATCCCCACCCAAGGCTGGCTTCGCGCGTCCCCCGATGCAGGCGGCACTGTGCTGCGCAGCGAAGCGCCCCGTCCGCCGCACCGGCGGGGCAGCTCGCCGGTCATGGTGCCGATCCGCTCGCTCGGCCCCGGGCACCGCGAGCGCATCGCCGCCCACCTGCTGCGGCTGGAGCCTGCGGACCGCTACCTGCGCTTCGGCTACGCCGCCAGCGACGAACAGGTGCAGCGCTATGTGGACCAGCTGGATTTCGTGCGCGACGAGATCTTCGGCATCTACAACCGGCGGCTGGAACTCATCGCCGTCGCCCACCTCGCCTACGCCGATTCGCCAGAGCATCAAAGCTGCGCCGAGTTCGGCGTGTCCGTGCTGGGCCAGGCGCGGTGGCGCGGCTTCGGCGCGCGGCTGTTCGATCGCGCCGTGATGCACGCGCGCAACCAGGGCGTGAGCATGGTGTTCATCCATGCCCTGAGCGAGAACACCGCCATGCTGAAAATCGCGCGCAATGCCGGCGCCACCGTGCGCCGCGACGGCTCGGAGTCCGAGGCCTACCTGCAGCTGCCGCGCGCCGGCCTGGACACCCGCATGGCGCAGATGGTGGTGCACCAGTTCGCCGAGATGGACTACCGCTTCAAGAAGCAGGCCCGCCAGTTCTGGCGGCTCCTGGCCGGGCTGCAGGAAGTGCGGCGCGGCGTGCGCGACGGGCGCCACCAGTCGGCCGAATGACGTCAACGGGCGCCCGGCAGGGCCGCCAGCGCGGCGCTTCCGCTATCCTTGGGGCCTGATCAACCACCGCACGTCCTGCATTCCAAGACCGTGTCCGACCCCCATTCCGCGCGCCCGTCCGAACGAGAGGACAAGCGCACGTTCCTGCAGCGGCTCGTCGAGTTCATCCACCCCGGCCCGGATTCGACCGACGAGCTGATCGCCACCCTGGCGGAAGCCGAAGACAACCAGATCATCAACGCCGATGCCCGCGTGATGCTCGAGCGCGTGCTGCGCATGGCCGAGATGCGGGCCAGCGACGTGATGGTGGCCGCCCCGCGCATGGACCTGATCGACATCGAGGCGCCGTTCGATGCCCTGCTGCACCAGGTGATCGACACCGCGCACTCGCGGTTTCCCGTCTATCAGGGCGAGCGCGAGAACATCATCGGCATCCTGATGGCCAAGGACCTGCTCAAGCTGCAGCGCGCGCCGGAGCTGAACATCCGCGCGCTGTTGCGCCCCGCCGCCTTCGTGCCGGAGAGCAAGGGGCTGAACGACCTGCTGCGCGAGTTCCGCGTGAACCGCATCCACATGGCGGTGGTGATCGACGAGTTCGGCCGTGTGGCCGGATTGGTCACCATCGAGGACGTGCTGGAGCAGATCGTGGGCGAGATCGAGGACGAGTTCGACATCCCCGAGGACGAGGGCGACATCTTCGGCCTGGCCGACCGCACCTACCGCGTGAGCGGCGACACCCCGGTCGAACGGGTGGCCGAGGCGTTCGGCGCGGTGCTCGCGGGCTCCGACCGGACCGAGCCCTTCGACACCATCGGCGGCCTGATCGCGCACGAGATGGGCCGTGCGCCCAAGCGCGGCGAGACGCTCGACCTGGGCGGCCTGCGGTTCGTCGTGCTGCACACCAAAGGCGGCGCGGTGCGCTGGTTCAAGGTGTCGCCGGTTCCCGCCGAAGACGACCGGGCTGCGCACTGATGGGCGCCGCTGGCGCGCGCCGCGGCCCGCTCGGGCCGGTGGCGCTGGCAGGGGGGCTCGCGCTGCTGGCGGGCCTGGCGCAGGCCGCCTCGATCGCCTGGCCCTTCGGCGGCGAGCCGGTGTGGTGGCTGCAACTCCTGTCCCTGGGCGGCTTCGCGTGGCTGCTGCTGGCCAGCCGCAGTGCCCGGCAGGCCGCGGTGCTGGGGTGGCTCTTTGCCACCGCCTGGCTGACGGGCACCTTCTGGTGGCTCTTCATTTCCATGCACACCTACGGCGGGCTGGCCGCGCCGCTGGCCGCGCTCGCGGTGGTGGGGCTGGCGGCGTTTCTGGGCAGCTACTACGCGGTGGCTGCGGGGTGTTTCAAGGCCCTGGGGCAATCAAATCGCCGGCATGCTGCTATCGTTTTCGGAGCATTCTGGCTGCTGGCCGAGTTGGCGCGCGGCCAGTGGTGGACAGGCTTTCCATGGGGCGCCGGCGGCTACGCACACATCGAAGGCCCGCTGGCCGTGCTGGCGCGGTCGGTCGGGGTGTACGGCATCGGCTGCGTCGCGGCCGTGCTGGCCATGCTCTTGGCCCAGGGGCGGCGCAGCGACCTGCGCAGCCTGAAGGCATGGGCCCTGGTGGGGCTGGCCGTGCTGGCCTGGGCCGGGCTGGCGGTGCAGCGCCACTGCGCCGTCGAGCTGTGCCACACGCCGATGCAGCGCCCCGCGCCGCTGTCGCTGGCGCTGCTGCAGGGCAACATTCCCCAGGACGAGAAATTCCAGGCCGGTAGCGGCGTGCCGACCGCCCTGCGCTGGTATGCCGAGCAGCTGCGCAGCGCCCAGGCCGCGCTGGTGGTGGCGCCCGAGACCGCCATCCCGCTGCTGCCGCAGCAACTGGTGCCGGGCTACCTGGATTCGGTCACCGCACGCTACACCCAGGCCCCCGCGGCGGGCCAGGGCGCCGGCCGGCAGGCGGCGCTGCTGGGCATTCCGCTGGGCGACATGGCGCTGGGCTACACCAACTCGGTGATGGGCTTCGCGCCCGGCCAGGCCGCGCCGTACCAGTACGACAAGCACCACCTCGTGCCCTTCGGCGAGTTCATCCCGCCGTTCTTCCGGTGGTTCACCGAGATGATGAACATCCCGCTGGGCGACTTCAACCGGGGCGCCGTGGGGCAGGCACCGTTCCTCTGGGCGGGCGAGCGCATCGCGCCCAACATCTGCTATGAGGATCTGTTCGGCGAAGAACTGGGCGCGCGCTTCACCGACCCCGCCCAGGCGCCGACGATCTTCGTGAACCTGAGCAACATCGGCTGGTTCGGCGATTCGGTGGCCATCGACCAGCATCTGGCCATCAGCCGCATGCGCGCGCTGGAGTTCGAGCGCCCCATGGTGCGGGCCACCAACACCGGGGCCACCGCCATCATCGACCACCGGGGCGTGGTCACGCAGCGCCTGCCGTCGCACGTGCGCGGTGTGCTGACCGGCGAGGTGCTGGGGCGCAGCGGGGCGGTCACGCCCTACGCGTATTGGGTCTCGCGCTGGGGCCTGTGGCCGCTGTGGGCGCTGGGCGCGCTGGTGGCGGGCTGGGCCTGGGTGCGCCGGCGCCGCGCCCGCAGAGCCGCCACCACCTGAAACCCCCGCGCGCCTGGCGCCGACCGAAGGGCCGGCTCAGAGCGCGGCCGCTTCGGAGGGCGCGCGCGCCATCGTCTGCATGAGCACGTCCGACAGCAGGGCCAGCATGCGGGCGGCATGGCGGTCCGGCGGGCGGTTGGCGGCGTGGTAGGCATGCAGCGCCATGGGGGGCAGGTCGCGCAGCGGCACCGCGGTGATGGCGGCCGGGTCGAGGTTGCGTGCGGTCAGGAAATCGACCACCGTCCACCCCATGCCGCGCTTGACCAGCGCCAGGGCCAGCTGCGAGGTCTGCATCTGGATGCCCAGCTCGGTGTGCACGCCCAGGCTCTGTGCCAGTTCGGCCATGGGTTGGCGCATGGGCTCGTCGCCCAGCAACTGGATCATGGGCGTGTTCGCCAGGAACGTGATCGGGTCGGATCGGTTCAACCGCACCGCGCGCAGCCAGATGTCCCGCGCCACGGCGATGAACAGCGGCCCGCTCACCAGGATGCTGCTCTCCAGCTGCGGGTGCGGGTGGTCGTAGAAGCCCAGCGCGAAATCCACCGAGCGGGTGAGCAGCGCCTGCGCCATCTGGTCCTGGTGCAGGGTGCGCACTTCCACGCGCACCCGGGGCGATTGCTGGGCATGGCGCTCCAGCACCGCGGGCAGGAATTCGTGCGTGACGGACGGAATCGCCGCCAGCCGCACCAGGCCGCCCTCGGGCTGGCGCAGGTTGTGCGCAGTGCGGCGCAGTGCGTCGAGCTGGCTGTGGATCTGGCTGGAGGCGGTGAACAGCGCCTGCGCCTCCGGCGTGGGCAGCAGGGCCCCGCGGGCCCGGCTGAACAGCGCGTAGCCCAGTTGCAGTTCCGCGTGCGCGATGGTCTTGCTCACCGCCGACGGCGTGATGTTGATCAGCCGGGCAGCCGCGCTCATGTTGCCGGTCTGCATGACGGCCTGGAAGACTTCGAGTTGGCGGAGATTCATCGCAGGGGAGGGAAAACGAGAATATGACCGGAAGTCACACCCGGCCGGCGATTATTCCCCACAGCCCGCCATGCGGCTTCCTACCATACGGCACCCGCGGAAATGCCGCGGGCACAAAAAGTGTCATTCATTACGGAGACTCACATGCTTTCCCCTCTGAAACTGAAGCGCCTGCTGGCCGGCGCCGCCTTCGCAGCCTGGGCCGTCGTGGCCGCGGCCCAGCCCGCCGCCAAGCCCAACGTCGTGGTCCTGGCCACGGGCGGCACCATCGCCGGCGCGGGCGCCTCGGCGACCAACAGCGCTTCATACGCCGCGGCCAAGGTGCCGGTGGACAAGCTCATCGCGGGCCTGCCCGAGCTGGCGAACGTGGCTAACGTCAAGGGGGAGCAGGTCTTCCAGATCGCTTCGGAGAGCTTCACCAACGAGCAGTTGCTCAAGCTGGGCAAGCGCGTGTCGGCCCTGGCCAAGCAGGCCGACGTGGACGGCATCGTCATCACCCACGGCACCGACACGCTGGAGGAAACGGCGTACTTCCTGAACCTGGTGGTGCGCACCGACAAGCCCATCGTGGTCGTGGGCTCCATGCGCCCCGGCACCTCGCTGTCGGCCGACGGCGCGCTGAACCTGCTGAGCGCCGTCTCGGTGGCGGCCAGCAAGGATTCCTCGGGCAAGGGCGTCCTCGTGACCATGAGCGACGAGATCCAGAGCGGCCGCGACGTGGTCAAGGGCGTCAACATCAAGACGCAGGCGTTCCGCAGCCAGTGGGGCCCGCTGGGCATGGTGGTGGAGGGCAACAACTACTGGTTCCGCGCGCCGGTCAAGCGCCACACCGCGCAATCGGAGTTCAATATCGACGAGATCGAGACGCTCGCCCCCGTGGAGATCGTCTACGGCTACGGCAACGTGCCGCGCTCCACGGTGGACGCCGTGGGCCGCTCGGGCGTCAAGGCGCTGATCCATGCCGGCACCGGCAACGGCTCGGTGGCCGACCGGGTGGTGCCTGCACTGCAGGAACTGCGCGGCCAGGGCGTGCAGATCATCCGTTCCTCGCGCATTGCCGACGGCTTCGTGCTGCGCAACGCCGAGCAGCCCGACGACAAGTACGACTGGGTGGTCGCCCACGACCTGAACCCCCAGAAGGCCCGCATCCTGGCCGCCGTGGCGCTGACCAAGCCCCAGACCAGCAAGGACCTGCAGCGCATCTTCTGGCAGTACTGACCGGGGCCCGATCCGCGCGGCCGCACGCCCGTGCGGCCTGCGCTGACGCGGTCCGGCGCGGTCCGCTTTCATGAAATTAGGGAATCACCCTTGGCCCTGTGTCACAGTCGGCCCTCCGTGTGCCTTGATAATGGATGCCCCGCCACCGAAAAGACCTCGGTGGCGCGCAATCAAAATCCGGCGGGCGCACCGCCGATCTGGAGCACGACTGACAATGGCTGATTCCTTTTCCTATGAACAACTGATCGCCTCCGGCGAGGGCAAGCTGTTCACCCCTGACAGCGGACGACTGCCGCTGCCGCCCATGCTGATGTTTGACCGCATCACGCACATCGACAGCGATGGTGGGGCGCATGGGCTGGGGAAAATCCGGGCCGAACTCGATGTGCGCCCCGACCTCTGGTTTTTCGACTGCCACTTTCAGGGCGATCCGGTCATGCCGGGTTGCCTGGGGCTGGATGCCATGTGGCAGCTCATCGGTTTCTACCTCACCTGGCTGCAGCTGCCGGGCCGGGGCCGCGCCCTGGGCGCGGGCGAAGTCAAGTTCACCGGCGAAGTCGGCCCCAACGTGAAGCTCGTCACCTACGAAATCGACATCAAGCGCGTGATCAAGCGCAAGCTGGTCATGGCCATCGGCGATGCCCGCCTGCTGGCCGACGGCCAGGAGATCTACGTGGCCAACGACCTGCGCGTGGGCCTTTTCAAGCGTGAAGACGGGAAGGACGGAGCACCCGCAGCGGGAGCCACGGCATGACCATGAAGAAGCGCGTCGTCATCACGGGTGCGGGCATCGTCTCGTGCATCGGCAACGACCAGCAGGCAGTGACCACGTCGCTGCGCGAAGGCAAGTCCGGCATCCGCGCCATACCCGAGTTCGCCGAACTCGGCCTGCGCAGCCAGGTGGCGGGCGCGCCGCAGATCGATCTGGACGCGCTCATCGACCGCAAGCAGCGCCGCTTCATGGGCGATGCCGCGGCGTACGCCTACCTGTCGCTGAAGGACGCCATCGCCCAGTCCGGCCTGTCGCCCGCCCAGGTATCCCACCCCCGCACCGGCCTCATCATGGGCTCGGGCGGCGGCTCGCCGGCCAACCAGATCGAGGCGGCGGACACGCTGCGCTCCAAGGGCATTCGCCGCGTGGGGCCCTACCAGGTCACGCGCTGCATGGGCTCCACCGTGTCGGCCAACCTGTCCACGGCATTCGCCATCAAGGGCATCAATTTCTCGATCACCTCGGCCTGCAGCACCTCCGCGCACTGCGTGGGCATGGCGGCGCAGCAGATCGCCTTCGGCCTGCAGGACGTGATGTTCGCCGGCGGCGGCGAAGAACTCTCCTGGGGCCTGGCCACGCTGTTCGACGGCATGGGCGCCATGTCGGCCAAATTCAACGCCACGCCCGAGACGGCCTCGCGCCCCTACGACGTGGACCGCGACGGCTTCGTGATCGCCGGCGGCGGCGGCGCGCTGGTGCTGGAGAGCCTGGAGCACGCCCAGGCCCGCGGCGCCACCATCCTGGCCGAGATCGTCGGCTTCGGCCTGTCGTCGGACGGCGAAGACATGGTCGCGCCCTCGGGCGACGGCGCCATCGCCTGCATGCGCCAGGCCATCGCCGAAGCGGGCGGCGGCACGATCGACTATGTGAACACGCACGGCACGTCCACCCCCGTGGGCGACCTGCCCGAGCTGCGCGCGCTGCGCGAGGTGTTCGGCGACGCGGTGCCCCCGTTCTCCTCCACCAAGTCGCTCACCGGCCACTCGCAGGGCGCGACGGGCGTGCAGGAGGCGATCTACTGCCTGTACATGCTGCAGGGCGGCTTCATCGCCGGCTCGGCCCACATCAAAAACCTGGACCCGGCCGCCGAGGGCATGCCCATCGTGCGCACCTCGCGCGATGCATCGCTGACGACCGTGCTGTCCAACAGCTTCGGCTTCGGCGGCACCAACGCCAGCCTGGTGCTGCGCCGCTGGCAAGATTGAGTGGACGCCCGCGGTGCAACCGCGGTGCATTGCTATGAATATGATAGCTGCCAGCGCTTGATAAGTAAGCGGTGGCGGCTATTTTTGCATGCGGGCGTGGCGGCCCCGTGCCGGGCGTGGCCGATGCGCCGGGCGCGCCTCGTAAAATCGACCGCTTTTGCGCGCGCCTGCGTGCAAACCCTCTCTACCAACCGCATGGCCCCGCCATGCCAGACACACGCATGTTGACCTTCCAGCAAATCATCCTGAAGCTGCAGTCGTACTGGGCCGAACAGGGCTGCGCGCTGCTGCAGCCCTACGACATGGAAGTGGGCGCCGGCACCTCGCACACCGCCACCTTCCTGCGCGCGCTGGGCCCCGAGCCCTGGAAGGCCGCCTATGTGCAGCCCAGCCGCCGCCCCAAGGACGGCCGCTACGGCGAGAACCCCAACCGCCTGCAGCACTACTACCAGTTCCAGGTCGTGCTCAAGCCCGCGCCGGCCAACATCCTGGAGCTGTACCTGGGGTCGCTGGAGGCCCTGGGCTTCGATCTCAAGAAGAACGACATCCGCTTCGTCGAGGACGACTGGGAGAACCCCACGCTCGGCGCCTGGGGCCTCGGCTGGGAGGTGTGGCTGAACGGCATGGAGGTGACGCAGTTCACCTACTTCCAGCAGGTGGGCGGCATCGACTGCAAGCCCGCCACCGGCGAGATCACCTACGGCCTGGAGCGCCTGGCGATGTACCTGCAGGGCGTGGACAACGTCTACAACCTGACCTGGACCGACGGCCTCTCCTACGGCGATGTGTACAAGCAAAACGAGGTGGAGCAGTCCACCTACAACTTCGAGCATTCCGACGCCGACTTCCTGTTCACCGCGTTCAGCGCGCACGAAAGCCAAGCCCAGCACCTGATGGAGCAGCAGCTCGCCCTGCCGGCCTACGAGCAGGTGCTGAAAGCCGCGCACAGCTTCAACCTGCTGGATGCGCGCGGCGCCATCAGCGTGACCGAGCGCGCGGCCTACATCGGCCGCATCCGCAACCTGGCGCGCGCCGTGGCCAAGAGCTACCTCGACAGCCGCGCGCGGCTGGGCTTTCCCATGGCGCCCCAGGAATGGGCCGCCGAAGTGCTGGCCGACCTGGCCCGCGCCGACCAGCAGCAGCAACAGCAGAAGAAGGCGGCCTGAGGCACGCACGCGCATCAGGAAGGAACACAGACCACCATGACCCATCCGAATCTTCTCGTTGAACTGTTCGTCGAAGAACTGCCCCCGAAGGCCTTGCAAAAGCTGGGCGACGCCTTTGCGGGCGTGCTGTTCGAGCAGCTGCAGGCTCAAGGCCTGGCCGCGCCGGGCTCGCGCCTGACGGCCTTCGCTTCGCCGCGCCGCCTGGCCGCGCACATCACCGAGGTGGCGCCCCAGGCCGCCGACAAGGCCGTCTCGCAAAAGCTCATGCCCGTCGCCGTGGGGCTGGATGCCGCCGGCAACGCCACGCCCGCGCTGCTCAAGAAGCTGGCCGCGCTGGGTGCCGACGCCTCCGCCGTGGCCGCGCTGCGCCGCGTGCCGGACGGCAAGGCCGAGGTGCTGTTCCACGACAGCACCGTGCGCGGCGCCACGCTGTCCGAGGGCCTGCAGAAGGCCCTGCAGGAATCCATCGCCAAGCTGCCCATCCCGAAGGTGATGCGCTACCAGCTCGCCTCCGGCTGCGAGCAGCCCGGCTGGACCAGCGTGAGCTTCGTGCGCCCCGCGCACGGCCTGGTGGCCCTGCACGGCACCGAGGTGCTGCTGTCGGTGAAGGCGCTGGGCCTGACCGCCGGCAACACCACGCACGGCCACCGCTTCGAGGCGACCGTGGACCCGGTCGTCGTCACCAGTGCCGACAGCTACGCCCAGCAACTGGCCGAGCAGGGCGCGGTGATCGCGAGCTTCGCCGAGCGCCGCGCCGAGATCGTGCGCCAGCTGCAGGCCGCGGCCGCGCGCGTGGGCGGCGGCGTGCGCCCCATCGAGGACGACGCCCTGCTCGACGAGGTGACCGCGCTGGTCGAGCGCCCCAACGTGCTGGTCTGCGAGTTCGAAAAAGAGTTTCTCGATGTGCCGCAGGAGTGCCTGATCCTCACGATGAAGGCCAACCAGAAGTACTTCCCGCTGCTGCAGGCCGATGGCCGGCTGTCGCACCAATTCTTGGTGGTGAGCAACATCACGCCCGCCGATGCGAGCGCGGTGGTGCAGGGCAACGAGCGCGTGGTGCGCCCGCGCCTGGCCGACGCCAAGTTCTTCTTCGACCAGGACCGCAAGAAGACGCTGCTGTCGCGCGTGGAGAGCCTCTCCAAGGTGGTCTATCACAACAAGCTGGGCACGCAGGGCGAGCGGGTGGAGCGCGTTAGGACAATAGCCAAGGCGATCGCCGAGCAGCTGTTCGCCGGCATCGGCACGCACCACGCGGACCTGGATTCGGCCGAGGGCGAGATCGCCCGCGACTACCTGCTGTCGTGCGTGGACACCGCCGCGCGGCTGTCCAAGGCCGATCTGGTGACCGACATGGTGGGCGAATTCCCCGAACTGCAGGGCATCATGGGCGGCTACTACGCCGCCAACGACGGCCTGGCGCACGAGGTGGCCCACGCCATCGAAGACCATTACAAGCCGCGCTTCGCGGGCGACGAGCTGCCGCGCGAGAACGTGGGCGTCATCGTGGCCATGGCCGACAAGCTGGAAACGCTGGTCGGCATGTTCGGCATCGGCAACCTGCCCACGGGCGACCGCGACCCGTTCGCGCTGCGCCGCCACGCGCTGGGCGTGATCCGCATGCTGGTCGAGCGGGAGTTGCCGCTGGACCTAACGACGTTGCTTGACAATGCCGCCGGCGCTTTTGTCGGAGTCGAGCGATCGGCAATTGAGCCGCTTGAAGAATTCATGTACGACCGCCTCGCCGGCAGCCTGCGCGAGCAGGGCTACAGCGCGCAGGAGGTCGATGCCGTCATCGCCCTGCGCCCGCAGCGCCTGTCGCTGGTGCAAAAGCAGCTCGCCGCCGTGCGCGCCTTTGCCGAACTGCCCGAAAGCCCGGCCCTGGCCGCGGCCAACAAGCGCGTGGGCAACATCCTCAAGAAGGCCGAGGTGGCCGGGCCCGTGGACCCGCACGTCAACCCCGACTTGCTGCAGGAAGAGGCGGAAAAGAACCTCTACGCCGCGCTGCAGCGCTTCGTGCCCGAGGCCGATGCGCAATTCGACGCGGGCGACTACACCGCCAGCCTGCAGACGCTGGCCGTGCTGCGCGCGCCGGTGGATGCGTTCTTCGACGACGTGATGGTCAACGCCGAGCAACTGGACCTGCGCCTGAACCGTCAGGGCCTGCTCAAGCGCCTGCACGTGGCCATGAACCGCGTGGCCGACCTGTCCCGGCTGGCGGCCTGAGGCAGGGTGCCGCGCTGGTGGTAGGCTGGCGCAGTCTTTCACCAGGCGCTCCCACACCATGAAAATCGCCATCCTCGACCGCGACGGCACGCTCAACCCCTCGGGCGAGAGCTTCATCGCTTCGCCCGACGAGTGGACCCCGCTGCCCGGGGCGCTGGAGGCCGTGGCGCGGCTCAACCATGCCGGCTGGCATGTCGTCGTCGCCACCAACCAGCCCGGGCTGGGGCGCGGGCTGTTCGACGTGATGGCGCTCAACGCCATCCACGCCAAGCTGCACCGCAAGCTCGCGGCGGTGGGCGGTCGCATCGACGCCGTGTTCTATTGCCCGCACGCACCCGACGACCTGTGCGCCTGCCGCAAGCCGGCGCCGGGCCTGATGGAGCAGATCCGCGACCGCTACGGCGTGGAGGGTGACGAGGTGCTGGTGGCCGGCAACTGCGTGGAGCACCTGCGGGCCGGCGCGGCCATCGGTGCGCGCCTGCATCGGGTCGGTGCGGCCCAGGCCGCCGAAGCGACCCTGGTCGCCTCGGGCGATGCCCTGCTGCCCAGCCCGTGGCCCGAAGGCACTCAGGTCCATGCCAGCCTGGCCGACTTTGCCGACCACGTGGCCGCGCAATCCGCCGTGGCGGCGCCGGGCCTGAACATCGCCGTCTGATGTGCTATTAATTCAATAGCTACAACGGCATATATTCCTAGGGCATGAGCCCGAAAACACCCATTTTTTCCTGATTGCCATGGCCCTGATCCGCTCCATCGCCCACCTGCTCTGGATGGGCATCACCGTGGTGCCCTATACGCTGCTCATCCTGCTGGTGCGCCTGTTCGGCGCCAGCAGCCGCACGCGCTACCGCATCGCGCGGGCGTGGCTCAAGCTCAGCACCGATGCGGCCCGCGTCATCATGGGCATCCGCACGCGCATCACGGGCATGGAGCACCTGCCCACCGATCCCACGCAGGGCGTGGTGCTGCTGGTCAAGCACCAGTCCACCTACGAAACCTTCCTGATGCCGGCGATCATGCCGCGCCCCCTGGCCTACGTGTTCAAGAAAGAGCTGCTGTACGTGCCGTTCTTCGGCTGGTCGATCGGCAGCCTGGACATGATCCACATCGACCGCGGCCAGCGCGCCCGGGCCTTCGTGAAGGTGCTGCAGCAGGGCCGCGCGCTGCTGGCCAAGGGCACCTGGGTCATCATGTTCCCCGAGGGCACGCGCGTGGAGCGCGGGCGCAAGGGCCAGTACAAGAGCGGCGGCACGCGGCTGGCCATCGAGGCGGGCGTGCCCGTGGTGCCGATCGCCGTCACGTCGGCCAAGGTGTGGCCGCGCAAGGCCTTCATCAAGCGGCCGGGCACGGTGGACGTGTCCATCGGCCGCCCCATCCCGACCGAAGGCCGCAAGCCCGACGAGCTGATGCGCGAGGTCGAGGCCTGGATCGAATCCGAAATGCAGCGCCTCGACCCCGAGGCCTACGCGCCGGGCCGGTGATGCAGCGGCTGGTGCAGCTGGCGCTCGATCTGTTCGGCGGCGCGGCGCCGGCCGAGCCGCCGACTGCGCCTGCCTCCGCGCCCCGTGCCAGGAATTCCAGGCCGAATGCCGCGGATGCCGGCGGTTCGATTGCCGATGGTGCTATTAATTTAGTAGCGAGTGACGCTGCCAAGCCCACGCCATCGCCCGCTCCACCGGTGGTGAAAGCGCCGCCCGTTCCCCTGGGCACGCTGCTCAGCCCCGCGATCTTCCGCCACCCCCGCGCGAGCCGCGAGGTGCTGCTGGGCGATGCCGTCGTGGCCTATGCGCTGCAGCGGGCGCGGCGGCGCACCATCGGGTTCACGGTGGGGGCGGACGGCCTGGCGGTGCGCGCGCCGGGCTGGGTGTCGCTGGCGGCCGTGGATGCGGCGCTGCAGGAAAAATCCGCCTGGATCCTGCGCAAGCTGGGCGAGGCGCAGGACCGCCAGCAGCGCGTGGACGGCGCCCGCATCGCCTGGGGTGACGGCGCCGTGCTGCCGTACCTGGGCGAGCCGCTCACCGTGGTGCTGGACCCGATGCACGGCTTTCGCGGCACGGGCGGCGCGCTGGTCGAGGGCCCCGAGGGGCAGCGCCAGCTGCACATCGGCCTGCCCCGCGCCGCCTCGCCCGCGCAGGTGCGCGATGCGGTGCAGGCGTGGCTCATGCGCGATGCGCGCCAGCGCTTCACCGCGCGGCTGGACCACTTCGCGCCGCTGCTGGGCGTGCGCTGGAGCAGCCTGCGCCTGTCCAGCGCCCAGACGCGCTGGGGCAGCGCGCGCAGCGACGGCTCCATCCGCCTCAATTGGCGGCTGCTGCACTACCGCCCCGCGGTCATCGACTACGTGGTCGCCCACGAGCTGTCGCACCTGCGCGTGATGGACCACAGCCCGCGCTTTTGGGACACCGTGCGCAGCGTCGTGCCCGACTACGCCGACCTGCGCGGGCGCCTGCGCGACGAGCCCGCGCCGCCCTGGGATTGACCGGCGGCCCAAGCCCCTGACGCCAGTGCTTGAACCCCGTGCGGCCCGCCGCCGGTGCTGACAGAATGCCCCGCATGACTTCCAACGCTTCTTCTTCCTCTTCCTCCTCCTCTTCTGCCTCGGACCGGCCGCAGCCGGCCGAGGGTTACGCGGGCGATGTGTCGCCGGAGCTGGCATGGCAGTGGGTGCAGTCGGGCCGGGCCGTGCTGGTGGACGTGCGCACGGATGCCGAGCGCGACTGGGTCGGCTTTGTCCCCGGGGCCGTGGCCGTGCCCTGGAAGCACTGGCCCGGCATGGCACCCAACCCCCAGTTCGACGCCGCCATCCAGGCCGCGGTGCCGCCGGACGGCCAGGCCGTGCTGCTGTGCCGCAGCGGCGTGCGCTCAGTGGCGGCGGCGCGCCGGGCCACGGAACTGGGGCTCACCGCGTACAACATCCTCGAAGGCTTCGAGGGCGATGCCGACGAGAACGCGCACCGCAACGTGAAGGGCGGCTGGCGCTTTCGCGGCCTGCCGTGGCGCCAGGGCTGAGCGCGAAGGGTTCGCTGCCTTCCCGTCTTTCGCCGCCTCGCGTGCCGCAACGAAAACGGGCCCGTGAGGGCCCGTTGGGAGGCGCGCCGCAGCGCGCTTTGAAGGACTGTCAGAGCGCGGGAATGCGCAGCTTCTGGCCGGGGTAGATCTTGTCGGGGTGCGTCAGCATGGGCTGGTTGGCCTCGAAGATCTTGGGGTACTTGTTGGCGTCGCCGTAGAACTTCTTGGCGATGGCCGAGAGGGTGTCGCCGCGCACCACGTCGTGGTATTGCGCTTCGGGCTCGGGATTCGTGACGGACATCTGGTTGTCCACGCTGGTCACGCTGGCCACATTGCCGCAGCACAGGGTCACCTTCTCCTTGGCGGCCTGCGTGGGGGCTTCGCCCTTCACGGTGACCTTGCCCTCAGGGCCGGCGAACACCACCTGGACGTTGCTCACGCCGAGGTTCTGCGAGGCGATGTAGGTCTCGATGGCCTTGCCCGCCTTGGCGTTCAGTTCGTCCTGCGTGGGGGCTGCCGCCGTTGCGGCCTGGGCATCCTTGCCGCCGAACAGTTTTTCGCCGGCTTCCTTGATGAAGCTGAAAAGTCCCATGTGCTGGCTCCTTGGTGTGGTCTGTGGATTGGACCGGCCACTGTAGCGCCATCGTCAGTCCGGGCCGTGTCGGACAGCCGCCCGAAGGGCCAGGCAGCTCCCGCGCGCGGTGCCGGGTGCCGCGATGGAAGTGCGCCGGCGCCGCAGAGTCCGCGCGTCGCGTGCGGGTAAACATGCGCGTCAAGGCGATTTGTAAAACTCGTGATAATCCCGCATGACTTTTCTGGCCATCGACGTCGGCAACACCCGCCTCAAATGGGCGATGTACGACGATCCCCAGCCGGGCGCCGCAGTGCTCGCCCACGGCGCTGAATTCCTGGACAACATCGAACGGCTGGCGGAAAGCTCGTGGGCCGGCTTGCCCGTGCCCGAGCGCATGCTGGGCTGCGTGGTGGCGGGCGACGCGGTGCGCCGCCGCGTCATGGAGCAGATGGAGCTGTGGGACGTGCTGCCGCAATGGGTGGTGTCGTCCGCGCAGGAGGCCGGCCTGGTCAACGGCTACGACCATCCCACGCGCCTGGGCTCGGACCGCTGGGTGGCCATGATCGGCGCGCGCCATCGCCTGCTGGCGCAGGGCCCGGCGCGGCCGCTGATCGTGGTGATGGTCGGCACGGCCGTGACGGTCGAAGCGATCGACGCGCAGGGCCGCTTCCTGGGCGGGCTGATCCTGCCCGGCCACGGGATCATGCTGCGGGCGCTCGAGTCCGGCACGGCGGGCCTGCATGTGCCCACGGGCGAGGTGAGCCTGTTTCCCACCAACACGAGCGATGCGCTCACGAGCGGTGGCACCTACGCCATCGCCGGCGCGGTCGAGCGCATGGTGCAGCACATCACGCAGCACTGCGGCGAAGCGCCCGCCTGCATGATGACCGGCGGCGCAGGCTGGAAGATGGCGCCCAGCATGACCCGGCCGTTCGACCTGGTCGAGAACCTGATCTTCGACGGCCTGCTGGCCATCGCCGCGCAGCGCTTCGCAAAGACCGCCGCGGAGCGGGACGAGGGCCGGGACCGCCGCTGAAAGGCGGGGGCTAGCCTTCGGCCAGTTCGGTCTGGGCCAGCTCCACGCCCAGCCGCTCCAGCGCGTCGGCGGGCTGGGTGGTGGCGACTTCCTCGTACAGGCGCGTGGCGTCGCCCATGCGCTGGTCGCCTTCCAGGATGAGCAGCGCGTTGGCGTATTCGATCTTGCCGATCACCGAGTCCGGGTTGATGGCGAAGGCCTCCTCGAAAAGCCGCAGGCTGCTGGCCTTGCGGGCGCCGTAGGTCATGCTGCCCACCATCTCGCCGACCTTGTCGATGATCTCGGCATGGAACACGGCCAGCGCCAGCCGTGCATCGGCATGGATGGGCGACAGCACGATGGCCTGCTCCAGCGTCTTGCGCACGCGGCTGCCCAGGCCCTGCGCCATGGCCTTGGCCACGCTGATCCCCTGGCTGTAGCGGCCGATGGCGTAGGCATGCCAGAACCAGGCGTTGGGGTTGGTGGGTTCCGCCCGCATCTGCTCGCTGGCCCGCTCGGCCGCCTCGGTCAGCAGTGCCAGGCGCCGGTCCTCGTGCGGCTCCAGGTAGTTCGCGTAGACGATGGTGGCCTTGTTGGCCACCGTGATGCCGGCACCGCCGGCCGCCAGCCCGGCGCGGGCGGCCTCCTCGAAGGCGCCGCGGTGAAAGAGCACCCAGGCGTCGAGTACGGCGGCATCGTCCGGACAGGGCTCGGCATCGCCCGCATGCAGGCGCTTCCATTGGCTGCGCACCGAAGCGGCGGTGAAGGGGTAGGCGTCGGAGTACGGGAAGGGCGTCCAGGGCTTCACGGTGCGTCTCCTCGGGGTGGGGTTGCGTCGGTCAGGCGGCCAGGGCCTGGGTGCTGTAGGCGCCGCTCAGCGCCTGCAGGTGCTCGCGCTGGCTGTCTTCCAGGTAGGGCATGAGCAGGTCCAGCACATGGTGTGCGCCGCGCAGCAGCGCGCTCTGCGCGCTCTCGGGCTCCAGGGCGTGCCGTGGATCGCTCACGTATTCGAAGCTGAGCCAGTAGGTCAGCACCACCACCATGCTGGTGGCCATGGAGCCGGCATCGCGGGTGCCCAGGCGCAGCGCGCCGGTGCGCTCCATGCCGCCCAGCAGCGTGCGCAGGGCCTGGGTCTTGCGCCCGAGCAGGGTCTGGAAGTGGGTCTCCAGGCGGCGGTTGCGCGACAGCAGGTCGTTCAGGTCGCGGTACAGGAAGCGGTACTGCCAGATCAGCTCGAACAGCGTGTGCAGGAAGAACCAGGCGTCCTCGACGTCGCGCACGCTGTCGGCCGCATCCAGCAGCTCGTTCAGGGCCGCCTCGTAGCGCGAGAACAGCACGTTGACCAGCTCGTCCTTGGCCGGGTAGTGGTAGTAGAGATTGCCCGGGCTGATGCCCAGCTCGGCGGAGATCGCGGTCGTCGACACGTTGGGTTCGCCAAAGCGGTTGAACAGCTCCAGCGTGGATTCCAGAATGCGCTCGGCAGTGCGGCGCGGCGCTTTTTTCACCATATCGGCGGCCTCCCGGTGCGTGGGTGGTTGTCTCTTTCACCCACTCTAACCGAGGTGGTCTGCCCGCACGGTGTTGCAGTGCATCATGCAAGGAATAGGCAATCCTTTGGAATGCCCGCTTCCTGCAGGGCGGCCGCACCGCCCGGATCGTCAGTCGGCCGGCGGTTTGGGGGCCCTGGGGCGGGCCGCGGCGGCGGTCTTGCGGGCGGCCGTGGCGCGGCCGGTGGGCGGCTTGGCCGCGCCGCGCTTGGCGGCGGGGCGGGGGGCAGCCTGTGCCTGGGTGGCGGCCTCCAGGGCCCGGGTGAGCGCATCGATGCGCTCGTGCAGCGCCTGCACATCGCGCGCGGTGGGCACGCCCAGCCGGGCGAGCGCCTTGGCCACGCGGTCTTCGAAGATGGTTTCCAGCTTGTCCCACTGGCCCGCCGCGCGCGTGCCGAACTCGCTGGCCGCGCTGGTCATGCGTTCGGCCGCTTCGGACAGGCGCTCCTGGGCTGTGGACTGGCCCTTGCGCTGCATGGCCGCGCCTTCCTTGACCAGCGCCTCGAACACCTTGCTGCCTTCCTGCTGCGCCTTGGCGAACGCGCCCAGGCCCGCCTGCCAGATCTGCTGCGCGGAGTCGCGCGCCTTGCTGCCGTAGAACGGGCCGCTGCCGGCCGGGTCGGCATCGTCCGGTGCGTCGGGGTTTTTGGTGGATCGGGGCATGGATGGCTTTCCTTGGGGCAAGTGGTGCAATGGTGCCGCGCGGGCCGGGTGGTTTGCGGCGGCATCGCTCGAGACTTTACGTGCGCGGCGCGCGCCGTGGGTAGTGTGCGCCCTCTAAACGGCGCGGCGGGCCCGCTGCGGCTCGTAACAGGGCCCCGGCACGCGATGGGATAATCCGCCGCTTTGACACAGCGGCGCCTTCGCGCGACCCCCCATCCCATGATTCTTGTCACCGGCGGCGCAGGCTTCATCGGCGCCAACTTCGTTCTGGACTGGCTGGCTTCGGGCGACGAGCCCGTGGTCAACCTGGACAAGCTCACCTACGCAGGCAACCTGCAGAACCTGGCGAGCGCGCAGGGCGACCCCCGGCATGTCTTCGTGCAAGGCGACATCGGCGATACGGCCCTGCTGACCAGGCTGCTGGCCGAGCACAAGCCCCGCGCCATCGTCAACTTCGCCGCCGAGTCGCATGTGGACCGCTCCATCCACGGGCCGGAGGATTTCATCCAGACCAACGTGGTCGGCACCTTCCGCCTGCTGGAGGCCGTACGGCACCACTGGCTAGCGTTGCCGGAGGGCGAGAAGGCCGCGTTCCGCTTCCTGCACGTCTCCACCGACGAGGTGTACGGCACGCTGTCGGCCAGCGATCCGGCCTTCGCCGAAACGGATGCCTACGAGCCCAACAGCCCGTATTCGGCCAGCAAGGCCGCGAGCGACCACCTGGTGCGTGCCTGGCACCACACCTACGGCCTGCCGGTGCTCACCACCAACTGCAGCAACAACTACGGGCCGTACCACTTCCCGGAAAAGCTGATCCCGCTGATGATCGTGAACGCCCTGGCGGGCAAGCCGCTGCCGGTGTACGGCGACGGCATGCAGATCCGCGACTGGCTCTATGTCAAGGACCACTGCAGCGCCATCCGCCGCGTGCTGCAAGGCGGTGCACTGGGCGAAACCTACAACGTGGGCGGCTGGAACGAAAAGCCCAACATCGAGATCGTGCGCACGGTGTGTGGCCTGCTCGACGAACTGCGCCCGCGCGCCGATAGCCAGAGCTACGCCGCGCAGATCCACTACGTGCAGGACCGCCCGGGGCACGACCGGCGCTATGCCATCGACGCCCGCAAGATCGAGCGCGAACTGGGCTGGAAGCCCGCCGAAACCTTCGAGACGGGCATCCGCAAGACGGTGCAGTGGTACCTCGAAAACCCCGAGTGGGTGGCGGCCGTGACCAGCGGCGCCTACCGCGAATGGGTGCAGACGCAGTACCAGGCCGTGCCCGGCGCAGCCGCTGCGGCACCGAACGCCGTGGCGGCCAGCGCATGAACATCCTGCTTTTCGGCAAGGGCGGCCAGGTCGGCTGGGAACTGCAGCGCAGCCTGTCGGTGCTGGGCACCGTGACGGCGCTGGACCACGACAGCACCGACCATTGCGGCAACTTCGCCGATCCCGCCGGCATCGTGGACACCGTGCGCGCGCTGCGCCCCGACGTCATCGTGAATGCGGCTGCCCACACGGCCGTGGACAAGGCCGAGAGCGAGCCGGAGTTCGCACGCACGCTCAACGCCACCACGCCGGGCGTCCTGGCCGAGGAGGCCGCGCGCAGCGGGGCCTGGCTGGTGCACTACAGCACCGACTATGTCTTCGACGGCAGCGGCGACCGCCCGTGGGTGGAGACCGACACGCCGGCGCCGCTGTCCGTCTATGGCCGCACCAAGCTCGAGGGCGAGCGGCTCATCCAGCAGAGCGGGGCCCGCCACCTCATCCTGCGCACCAGCTGGGTCTACGCCGCCCGCGGCGGCAACTTCGCCAAGACCATGCTGCGCCTGGCCCAGGAGCGCGAGCGCCTGACGGTCATCGACGACCAGTGGGGCGCCCCCACCGGCGCCGACCTGATCGCCGACGTCACGGCGCATGCCCTGCGCCACCTGGAGCGGCGCCCCGAGGATGCCGGGCTCTACCACCTGGTGGCCGGGGGCGAGACCAACTGGCATGCCTATGCAAAATACGTTCTGGCGCAATCGGTACTAGGGGGTGGCGCTATAAAAATAGTAGCTAACGACGTGGCGGCCGTGCCGACGAGCGCGTTTCCCACGCCGGCCGTGCGCCCGCACAACTCGCGGCTCGACACCCGCCGGCTGCAATCCACCTTCGGCCTCGTTCTGCCGCATTGGCAAGCGGGCGTCTCGCGCATGCTGGCCGAAATCCTTTAGCACCCAGGGCAGAGAGAGCACCACATGACCGCACGCAAGGGCATCATCCTCGCCGGAGGTTCGGGCACCCGCCTGCACCCGGCCACGCTCGCCATCAGCAAGCAATTGCTGCCGGTGTACGACAAACCCATGATCTATTACCCGCTCAGCACGCTGATGCTGGCGGGCATCCGGGAGATCCTGGTCATCAGCACGCCCCAGGACACCCCGCGCTTCGAGCAGTTGCTCGGCGACGGCAGCCAGTGGGGCATTCAATTGCGCTACGCCGTGCAGCCCAGCCCCGATGGGCTGGCCCAGGCGTTTCTCATCGGCGAGGAATTCCTGGCGGGCAGCCCGAGCGCTTTGGTGCTGGGCGACAACATCTTCCACGGGCACGATTTCGAGGACCTGCTGCGCAGCGCGCTGCAGCGCGAGGAGGGGGCCAGCGTCTTCGCCTACCACGTGCAGGACCCAGAGCGCTACGGCGTGGCCGAGTTCGATGCCCGCGGCAAGGTGCTGTCCATCGAGGAAAAGCCCAAGGCCCCGAAGTCCAGCTATGCCGTGACGGGCCTGTACTTCTACGACGCGCAGGTGGTGGAACTGGCCAGGCGCCTGAAGCCGTCCGCCCGGGGCGAACTCGAAATCACCGACCTGAACCGGCTCTACCTGGAGCAGGACGCGTTGCACGTCGAAATCATGGGCCGGGGCTATGCCTGGCTCGACACCGGCACGCATGAAAGCCTGCTGGAAGCCGGGCAGTTCATCGCGACACTGGAGCACCGGCAGGGCCTGAAGATCGCATGCCCCGAGGAAATCGCCTGGCGCAACGGTTTCATCGACGATGCCCAGCTGGCTCGGCTGGCGCAGCCCCTGGCCAAGAACGGCTACGGCCAATACCTGCAGCGGCTGCTGCGGGAGCCGCGCGAGTAACGCGAGGATCGCAACAGGCCCGGCGCGCCGCCGCGCCAGGCTGGCGTCCGTCGCGCGTGTCCTGTTCTTCCGCCGGTTTTCTTCTTCCTTTCGTTGTTGGCAATTCCTCCATGAACGTCATTCCCACCCGCCTGCCCGATGTCGTCGTTCTCGAACCCAAGGTGTTCGGCGATGCCCGGGGCTTTTTCTTCGAGAGCTTCAACCAGCGTGCCTTCGACGAGGCCACCGGCACGCGCCATGCGTTCGTGCAGGACAACCACAGCCGCAGCGCCCGCGGCGTGCTGCGGGGCTTGCATTACCAGTTGCGCCAGCCCCAGGGCAAGCTCGTGCGCGTGGTGCGCGGCACGGTGTTCGACGTGGCGGTGGACCTGCGCAAGAGTTCGCCCACGTTCGGCCAATGGACGGGCGAAGAACTGAGCGAGGAAAACCAGCGCCAGATGTGGGTGCCGCCCGGCTTCGGCCATGGCTTCGTGGTGCTCAGCGAGAGCGCGGATTTCCTCTACAAGACCACCGACTATTACGCCCCCGAGCATGAGCGCTGCATTGCCTGGAACGATCCCGCCCTGGCGATCGACTGGCGCTTCGACGGCGCGCCCAGCCTGTCCGCCAAGGACATGAAGGGCCTGCCGCTCAACCAGGCCGAGGTGTTTGACTGACGCCTGCCTGCGGCGGGCTGTGCAGGGCAGGGCCCGGTCCGCAGCGGCTCACGGGCCCTTGGGCTCCAGCGTCTGCTGCGTGGCCCGGTACAGGTGGTCGGAGCCGAACTTCGGGTTGTCCGGATCGAACGAGAACATGTTGTGCCCCCGGGGCACCAGCGCGCCATGCCAGCGCGGCTCGGCGAAGAACGAGAGAAAGTCCGCCCCCCGCTCTGCATGGGCATCGAACACGCGCTGCAGGGCGGTCGCGTCCATCGCCTTCAAGGGATGGAACTCGGTGATGCCGTAGCGGGTGTGGCCGCTGCGGCCCAGCCAGTCGAAGTAGGAATGCCCATAGGTCGGCTCGCCGTACAGGCTCACGCCCAGCCGGATGGAGCCCAGCGGCCGCAGCGATGCCTGGATCGCGAACTTGTTCTCGTCCCAGCCCGGGTTCGTGAACGGCACGATCTGGTGGGTGTAGCGGGGAACGTCCGCCAGGCACGAGCGTGCCACCTCGCCATCGAAATACCGCAGATAGTCGACCACCTGCTTCGCGCGAAAGGCATGCCACAGCGGCACGAGCGGGTTGTAGTAGTACGAGGACGCGTCCCGCGGCGTGTCGATGTGCGCCTGCACGCCGGGCCCGGTAGGCATGCTGGCCGGCAGCGCTGCCTGGGGCTGCGGCTGCGGCGTGCTCTGCTGCCGGTCCATGATGGCCACGTCGCGGCGGCCCAGGTGGGTGAGGGCGCCCGGCCGCGTTTCCAGGAAGATGTCCAACCGGTGCACCCCGGCCGGCAGGCGCCGGAAGTCCAGGTCCATGCGCCAGCCGGTGTTGGCATCGCCGAACTCCGGCTTGGCCGCCAGCACGTCCTGTCGCCCGAGCCGCACAGCGGTCTTGCCCACCAGGCGGCCGTTGCGGTAGATGTGGATCCAGGCGGGGTGTTCCGGGGTGGCTCCTTGCACATGCGCCCAGCCCGAAATGGGCAGGCTGCCCTGCGCGAACGCATCGATGTGCTCGGTGTAGCGGCGCAGCGGCTCGGTGCGGATGTCGCGGGACGGGGGCTCCACCTCGGAGAACGCGGCGTAGTCGCCGCCCACGGCACGGTTGAGCGCCTCGATGCGGCCGAATTCGGCCTGCAGGTGGCGCCGAAACCCTTCGATCGAGGCCGCGCTGTAGTCGGTCACCCGGTAGGCGCCATCGAAGCCCATGCCCGCCTGGAAATTGGGAAACAGGTGGTGCAGTTCCCCCAGCAGCGTGATGCCCCGGATCTTGGCGCGGTCCTGCGCCGGCAGCTGGCAGGCCGCGTCCAGCACGGCCTGCATGGCCTGGGCGCGCCGCTGCGTCAGGGTGTTGCGGGTGGTGGCGAACGTCCAGTTGAAGACTTTGGAGTCGTAATAGTCGTCGGTGCCCAATGCGCCATCCCGGGTGTGGCCCATGTTGGCCGGGTCGGAGGCCAGCGCGGCCTCGATCGGTGCCTCCGCCGAGAAATGCGTGGAGAACAGGTAGAGGATCGCCGGCCGGGGTGTGTCGCGCAACGTGCGCACCAGGCGCCCCACTTTTTCGTCGTCGATGCGCCAGTCCCCGTCCGCCGTCTGGTGGAAAAGACGCAGCAGCGGCACGGGCAGGGTGTAGCCCAGGGCTTCGCGGGGCGATGGCGGCGCTGTGGGCTGCAGCGTTTTCAGCGTGGATTCGATGAGCGCTGCGGCCGAGCCCTGCGGGCCCTGGCAGCGCTCGGCCAGGTCCTGCATCGCGGCCGGCAGGGTTTCGGGCGAGAGCACGCAGGGCTCGACGACACTGACCATCGGGGCCAGCAGCAGGCGATCCGCACGGAGCGGATGCGCAGGCGTATGCGGCTGGAGCAGCGCCAGGCCGCCCGCGCCGGCCAGAAGAACACCCAGGGCTGCGAGGGCCATGGAAACGTGCAGGGCAGTCCGTCGGGGAGGGTTTTGCATGGGCGGGGCGGGCAGTCGCATCAATTGATCGGGGGAGGCCCGCGACTTTAAGCGAAGGCCCAGCTGGTCCGCGGGGTGTGCGAAGGCCATGGCTTTGGCGGGAGTGGGCTCCAGGCCGTCGCGGCTACACTTGGGCCCCATTGCGCGCGCCCGAGGGCGCGCAACGCCGCTCGCGGCGCCATCCCACACCTCCATGACGACGAATACCCTTCCCGACCGCATCGAACCGCTGGCAGACGCGACGCCCGCGCCGCGTCCTCCGCTGGGAGAGCTGCTTGTCCAGTCGGGCAAGCTGAGCGCCCGCGACCTGGAGCGTGCCCTCTCCGCGCAGCAGGAAATGGGCGGACTGCTGGGCCGCGTGCTGGTTCGGCTGGGACTGGTGTCCGAGCTGGACGTGATCCAGTCGCTGTCGCGCCAGCTGGGGATATCCATCGTGCCGGCCGGCGAGTTTCCCGAACTCATGCCCGAGGTCGAGGGGCTGTTGCCGGAATTCCTGCACACCAACAGCGTGTATCCGCTGCAGGTCAGCGAAGGTCGCATGCACGTGGCGATGGCCGTTCCGCAGGATGCGTTCGTCGTCAAGGCGCTGCATCTGGCCACGGGCCATGTGATCGTTCCGCACCTGGCGCTGGACAGCGACATCGAGAAAGCCCTGTCCGAGCCCGTGGTGGAGCAGGGGGCCGAAGACGACGAGGCCGACGACGGCTTCGGCGATGGCTCCGATGGCGGCGACTTCGTCGAGCATCTGAAGGACCTGGCCAGCGAAGCGCCGGTCATCCGCCTGGTGAACGCCATCATCGGCCGCGTGATCGATCTGCGCGCCTCGGACATCCACCTGGAACCGTTCGACGACGGCCTGCACGTGCGCTACCGGGTGGACGGCGTGATCCATGCGGGCGAACTGGTTCCGCCGCGCCTGAGCGCCGCCGTGAACTCGCGGGTCAAGCTGCTGGCCCACCTGGACATCGCGGAGCGCCGCCTGCCGCAGGACGGCCGCATCAAGACGCGCGTCAAGGGCCGCGAGCTCGATCTGCGGGTGTCCACCGTGCCCACCGTGCACGGCGAAAGCGTGGTGATGCGGGTGCTGGACCGGGCGAGCGTGCGCCTGCAGCTGGAAACCATGGGTTTCGAAAAGGACACGCTGGAGCGGTTCAACAGCCTGCTCGCACGGCCCCACGGCATCTTGCTGGTCACCGGCCCGACGGGTTCGGGCAAGACGACCACGCTGTATGCGGCCTTGTCGAAGATCGATGCGGGGGCCAACAAGATCATCACGGTGGAAGACCCGGTCGAGTACCAGCTGGAAGGCATCAACCAGATCCAGGTGCATCCGCAGATCAACCTGACCTTCGCCAATGCGCTGCGCTCCATCCTGCGCCAGGACCCCGACATCATCATGATCGGCGAAATGCGCGACGGCGAGACCGCCCAGATCGCCGTGCAATCGGCGCTCACGGGGCACTTGGTGCTCTCCACCCTGCACACGAACACGGCCGCCGGCGCCGTGATCCGGATGAAGGACATGGGCGTGGAGGGCTACCTGATCACCTCCGCCGTCAACGGCGTGCTGGCCCAGCGCCTGGTGCGCACGCTGTGCGGCCAATGCAAGGAGCCTTTCGAGCCGGGCGAGGACGTGCGCCAGAGCACGGGGCTGGCGCGCTTCAGCGGCGTCGGCCAGGCCATCTACCGGGCCGTGGGGTGCGAGCACTGCCGAGGCTCCGGCTACCGGGGCCGGACCGGCATCCATGAACTGTTCGTGCTGGACGAGCCCATGCGCCGCGCCATCATCGAAGGCCGCGATGCCAACGCGCTCAATGCGCTGGCGGCGCAGGGCGGCATGCTCAACCTGTACGAGGACGGGCTGCGCAAGGTGGCCGCCGGCATGACCACGCTCGACGAACTCGCCCGTGTGACGCAGGACCAAGCCGATGCCTGATTACGTCTGGCGGGCCGCCGCCGCTTCGGGCAAGGTGGCCGAGGGCCGGCTCACGGCCATCAACGAAGCCCAGGCGCTCAAGCAACTGAGGGCGCAGGGTCTCACGCCATTGACCATCAGCGACTCGATCGGTGCTTCGGCCGGCGCGGGCGCCAGCAGTGCCATGGGCACCGCCTCCGCCAACGAGGCCATCGGGGCCGCTGCCGTGCCCAAGGGGCGCAGCGGCAAGGGGCCGGTCAAGGCGGCCGATGTGCTCGCGCTCACCTCCGAGCTGTCCATCATGCTGCGGGCCGGACTGGCCCTGGACAACGCGTTGCGCGTGCTCATCGACATGAGCTACAAGCCCAGCATGGCCGAACTGCTGCAAGGCATTCTGGACGCGGTCAAGGGCGGCACGCCGCTCAGCCGCGCCTTGTCGCAGCACCGCGAGCTGTTCGGCGATTTCTACATCAACATGATCCGCTCGGGCGAGGCCAGCGGCCAGATGTCGTCGGTGCTGGAGCGGCTCGTGGAGCACATGGAACGGCAGCGCGCGCTGCGCGACAGTGTCATCTCCGCCACGATCTACCCCGCGATTCTGTTGGGCGTGGCCGTGCTGTCGCTCATCGCCATGCTGGGTTTCGTGGTGCCGCAGTTCGAAAAACTGTTCACCGACATGGGCGATGCGCTCCCGATGCCGACCCAGATCGTCATGGCGCTGGGCCACGCCTTCACGCGCTACGGCCTGTTCATCGGCATCGTGGCGTTGGGCTTGGGCCTGATGGTGCGCCGCTGGGCGGCCTCCCCCGCCGGTCGCCAATGGTGGCAGGCGCGGCTGCTGAAGCTGCCGCTCATGGGCCGCCTGGCGCTGAAGTACCAGCTCACGCTGTTCTCGCGCTCCCTGGGCACCCTGCTCGGCAATGGCGTGCCCATGCTGACGGCCCTGCACATCGCGACCGAAACCGTCAGCAACACGGTCTTGCAGCAGGCCCTGTCCCGTGTCGCTCCCATCGTGAAAGAAGGGGGTAAGGTTGTCCAGGCCGTTGCCGCGACGGGCATCTTCGAACCGCTGGCGATCAACCTGATCCGGGTGGGCGAGGAAACCGGCCGCATCGGTCAGATGATGCTCGAGCTGTCCAATATATTGAACCGGGAAGTCGAAACCGGTATCAAACGCCTTCTCACGCTGGTGGAGCCGGTGCTCATTCTGGTGCTGGGTATTTTGATCGCCGCCATCATTGTTTCCATCCTTCTCGGGATCCTGTCCATCAATGACCTCGCCGTATAATTTTTGTTTGTCCAAGGAGTCCTCTTCCATGGCGCATTCCCGTGCTGGCCGCTCCTGTGGCACCCCTATGCAACGCAAATCCGCCCGCGGCTTCACCCTCATCGAACTGTTGGTCGTTCTGGCCATCCTGACGCTGCTGGCAGGCCTCGTCGGCCCCCGTGTGCTGAACCAACTGGGCGGCGCCAAGGCCAAGACGGCCGGCGTGCAGATCGCCGACCTGGACAAATCGCTTGAGTTGTTCAAGCTCGATGTGGGCCGCTATCCTTCGACCGAAGAAGGTCTGGAGGCGCTGGTGAAGCGCCCCGGCTCAGTGAACGGCTGGACAGGCCCTTACCTCAAGGGCGGCGTGCCTTCGGACCCTTGGGGCCATCCGTACCGCTATGCCAACCCGGGCCCGAACGGCGGCATCGAGATCCTGTCGCTCGGCTCCGACGGCGCCCCTGGCGGTGAAGGCGAAGCGGCCGACATCCGCAACACGCCCTGATCGCCTGCATCCCCAGGCGTCCTGCCATGCGGCGCGAGCGCGGCTTTACGCTGGTCGAGTTGCTGGTCGTGTTCGCGATCCTGGCGCTCGTGATCGGCCTCGCACCGCTGGCCTTCGATCGGCTGCGGGATTCGGCGCAGTACCGTGACACGGTCCGCACGATGATCAGCCAGATGCGAGCCGCCCGTGTCACCGCCATGGCGGAAGGGCGGGAGGTCCGCTTCTCCGTGGACTTGAAAAACCGCATGTATGGCAACGACTCTGCCTTGAAGCCGTTGCCGCAGCCGTTGCAGTTGCGTGCCATCGTGGCCGGCACCGAATTGAATGCGCAGAGCCAGGTGGCCATCCGTTTCCTGCCGGGTGGCGGCGCCACGGGCGGCAGCATCGAAATCCTGAGGGCGCCCGGCATCGGCACCCGGCTGAGGGTGGACTGGCTGTCGGGGCGCGTGACGCAAGAGGCCCTCACCCGATGATGCGGGGCCTGCATCGCCGACAGCGGGGCTTGACCTTGCTGGAGTTGCTGGTGGCCTTCGCCATCATGGCGTTGTCGCTCGGCATGCTTTACCGCGCCATGGGCAGCAGCGCGCGCAGCGTTGCGGACGTGGATCGGTATCAACGCGCAGTGGTGCTGGCCGAGTCGCTGCTTGCCCTGCGCGACGCCATACCCGAACAGGGATTGAACCAGTCGGGGGAGTCCGCCGGCTACCAGTGGCGCATCACCACTGCGCCCTATGCGACGGAGTTCAAAGGACCGACCATTCCGCCTTTGCACGAGTTGAACATCGTCATCTCCTGGTCGGACGGTGTGCGCCTGCGCAACTTCGAATTGAGTACCTTGCGGCCACAGCGCAAGCCGCCCGAGCCGGGGCGTGGATGATGAAGCGGTTGCCCGAAGGCTCGAAGGCGCCGCGCCAGCACGGCTTCACCTTGGTGGAGCTGCTGGTGGTCATCACCTTGCTGTCGCTCGTGATGCTGGCCCTGGGGTCCGCATTGCGTACCACGGCACAAACGGAAGAGAGGGTGGATCGCCGGATGCTGCGGACCGATGAACTGCGGGTGGCCAACGGGTTTCTGCGCTCGGTGCTGGGCCGGGTGTCTCTGCAAAAGCGGGCGGCGGTCGTCTCCATCGACGAAAGCCCGTACTTTTTCATCGGGCTGCCCGAGGAGATGGCTTGGGTGGGGGTGATGCCAGCCCGTTACGGTGTAGGTGGGCGCTACCATTTTCGATTGGGCGTGCTGGACCAGGCATCGGGGCCTGCTTTGGTATTGCGGTACTTGCCTTGGATCGATGGAGGCGTGGCGCCGGATTGGAGCCAGGCCGCCAGCTACGTGCTGGTGGATGGGGTGACCGGCTTTTCACTTCGGTACGAAGACGCCAACGAGGAGCCTCCTGTCTGGGGTGCTCCCTGGAAGGCGGTTGATCGGCTGCCTCAACGGGTTTCGATCGCGATCCGGACCTCCGCAGGCGTTTGGCCGGACATCGTCATTCCGATGCGCGTTCTGCCAGCCAGCGATCCGGCCAGCGACGGAGCCACTTTTGGCGGGAGCCGCTCGTGAATCAGTGCAAGCCAGGTAAGCACCGTAACAAGAAACAGCGCGGCATGGCGCTGTTGGCCGTGCTCTGGATGGTCGCTGCCCTCACCATCATCGTGTCTGGCCTGACACGGTCCATCAGGGAAGAGGCGCGCGTCATGTCCTTGTCCCGCCAGAATGTCCAGGCCCAAGCGCTGGGCGATGCCGCGATTCAACTGGCATTGCAGGCCCTGGTGGCCAGCAACACCCCCCTGGCCCGCACCCGGCAGGCACAGATCGACTATCGCGGGGTCACGATGCAGGTCCAGGCCATGCCTTTGAACGGCTTGATCGACATCAATGGTGCGCCTGTTGCCTTGCTGGCGAGGCTCTTTTCCGTTGCGGGCGAAATGCCTGCAGAGGCGGCCCAGGGGCTCGCTCAAGCCACGGTGGAAATGCGTGAGCGGCGTGATCCACGCGGCGTGCCGCAGCGTTTCGAATCGGAAGAAGACCTGCTCAAGGTGCCCGGGGTGGACTACACCCTCTATGCTAGACTTTCGCCGCTCATCACTGCAGATCTTCGAGGGCGAGGCTTGGTCAATCCGATGGCTGCGCCCATGGAAGTGTTGACTGTCCTTGCCGGAGGAAACGCTGCAGTCGCCATGCGCATCGTAGCGGACCGGGATGCCGGGGCTGAAGGCATCGACACCACGGCCCTGGAGGCCGCATTTTTAGATAACTCGACGGTTCGGCGGCTGCGAATCCAGGCAAGGGTTCCCATGCCGGACGGTGTTTGGTTGCGCGTATCGCGCAGCATCGATTTCAACGCACGTGCGAAGGGCGGTTTGCCGTGGCAGACCTTCCGTGCCAGTTCAGGCGTTGAGCCCGTGATACGTAAAAACTCCTGAGCCACCCATGCCTTCCATTTCCTCCGATGCCCGTTTCCTGGGAGTCGACTTGCACGCGCTCTGGCGTGATGTCCGCAGCCCCTGGCAGGGCATGCATGCGTGGCCGCTGTTCTCCTGGCTGACGCCGTCCGCGCCGGTCGTGCTGCTCCATCCCGAGGACGGTCTCTCTTTTTGGCTGGGGGACGAAAAGCAGTCTAAGGTGGCGGGCCCGGTCAAGGCCAGCTTCACCGCCGTTGAGCTGCCTGAAGAATTCGTGCTTCGCAGGATGCTGACCTTGCCGCCCATGGCTGAATCGGACATCGCCAAGGCCGGTGCTCTGGAAGTGCGTGCCATCAGTCCCTTTCCCGAGGCGGATCTGGTGTGGGGCTATCGCTTGGTCGAAGGCTCCACGGGCAGTTCCCGAATCGAGCTGGCCTTGGCATCTCGCAAGCAGGTCGCCCAATACCTCGCCTCCCAGGCCGCTCGCCTTGGCGGCGTGTCAAACCCGGAAGTCTGGGTGCGCAGCAATCAACAGCGCCCCATCGTGCTTGGTGGCTATGGTGAAGGCTTGCGCCATGCGCATGCACTGAGATGGAGGCGTGCGGGCTATGGGCTTTTGCTCTCGATGGCCGTACTGGCCATGATCATTGCGGTGACCCCTACGCTCCAATTGCGTGAGCGCGCGATCGAGGCGGCGCAGAGCTACCAGGATGCGGCCAAGCGCACGGCCCCGGTCGTCGCCAAGCGGGATGCGCTCATGCAATCGGCAGAAAAGCTCGGAATGCTGTCGGAAGTGCTTGCCACGCGCATTGAGCCTTTGCGTGTGCTGGACAAGCTGACCCAACTGCTGCCGGACGATACCTATCTGCAGAGTTTTCGCATGCAAGGCGCCAAAGTGACCATCGTGGGAATGACCGGAAATGCGGCCGCCCTGATGCAGGTGCTGGGCAATGAGCCGGGGTTGCGAGAGGTCCGTGCCCCATCCGCTGCCACCCGGATGGGAAATTCCCCTAAGGAAACGTTTGCCATTGAATTCACGCTGGATCCTCAGTTTTTCGGGGTGGTAGGAAGTGCGGCCACAGGCAAGGCCGCAGTGCCCTCCGCTGGGGCCGTGACGCCGGTCCTTGCCTCGGGGGGCGTTGCCAGCGCTGCCGCCTCGGGCGCCAGCGTGGCCGGAGTGCCTGTCGCCCCCGCTTCGTTGCCCGCCAATTCATCCTCCAGCGCAGTCGCACCGCCGCCGGCCAGTGCCGCTCCATCGGCCGGTGGCGCTGCCTTTGGCGGATCGGTCGCCACATTCGGCGGCCGTACCACCACTGCGCCTGCATTGCCCGCTTCTTCGCCTGCGAACCGTACCAAGCCATGAAACGCATTTCATCCCGTGAGGGGCTGATCCTCGCCTGTACCCTGGCTCTGGTGATCCTTCCCCTGGTCATGTTGGGCTGGTACATCGCTGAAAAGCACCAAGGTGCCGAATCTCAACTGGCGCAAATGGAGCCGCGCTATGCGCGGCTTCTGGGGTTGGAGTCGCAGCGGACGGATATTGAAGCCGTGCTTGCGCAGGCCAATGCAGCAAGAACGCAGTACATCTATCCGGCATCCCAGGATGCCAACCAGACTGGCAACGCGGCCCAGCAGCGGATCCGGGATATCTTCAGCGCGGCGGGCTTGCAGGTGATCAGTAGCCAGGTGCTGCCTGCCAAGGACGAGAAGGGCTTTGATCGCATTCCGCTGACGGTGCGGACCGAGGGCGAAATGCTGGCCCTGCAAAGTGCACTGGCTGTTCTGACCAGTCAAATGCCCATCATCGTCATCAATGATCTGGACATTCAGCTTCAGGGCGGCTATGCCAACTCGGATCCCAAGGTCGCCCCCCGGCTGTCGGCGCAGTTCGGCCTCAGCGTATTGCGGGAGCGCACATGAAGCGGTATGCCTTGCATCTGCTGCTGCTGGCCAATGCAGCGTTGCTGATTCTTCTGGCATGGATGTGGGTTGCACCGGATGGAAGCGTTCGCAATGTGCATTGGCAAGAACCAACGCCACACCGCACGGATTTTGCTGCCATGCTTCCTGCATTGCCAGGGGTGACCAATGCAGACACCGGTCAGTTCATTGCGATGCTGGATCGCCCATTGTTTGCTTTCACGCGCAGGCCCCCTCCACCGCCTCCGCCGCCCAAGGCCGCCGAGGAAGTGCAGGTCGACAACCTCAGCACCGCCCGCCTGTCAGGTGTCTTTGTCGGCGATGGCGCGGGAGGCATCATCATCGAAGTGGCGGGCAAGCACCGCCGTGCACGCTTGAATGACAACATCGAAGGGTGGACGCTCCAGTCCATCAACGGTCGCAATGTCACCTTCATCAAGGGTGACCAAAGCCGTGTTCTGCAGCTGCCTCGTGCGGCCGTTACTTCGTATACGGGCATGGCTCCAGCAGCACCGGTCAGCGCTCCCACATCGATCGGACGAGGGGCGGTTCAACCTCCAGCCCGGTCCGCCCCCCCTCGCGCAACATTTGGCGGTCGTTCTTAATGAACGTGCCTCTTATCTGTTCGTTTCTCCCCGTTTCCAGGCAAGCAGTCATGACCCCTTACCGACACGCACTCACCGCTATTGCGCTGGCCACTTGTCAATTGGCCATAGCCCAGTCGCAGCAGTCCGCACCCGCAACCGGTAGCAGCAACCTCGTCACGGAGTCGAGCGGTGCAGTGATGCCGAGCTCTGCATCTGATTCGTCCGCCAATGCGGCGTCGAAGAAGGCGGACAAGCCTTCCGCAGAGGGCGAGCTTCCTGCAGCAGAGCCGCGCTTCATCATCGGAAACGATCGTGTGATCGCCCCGGCCAAGCCGGTGGCTGCCGTACAAGGCGCTCCGTTGTCCTTCAATTTCGAAGAGGCGCCGGTGGCAGAGGTGGTGCGTACCATTTTGGGAGATATCCTCAAGACGGACTACGTACTTCACCCGCCGTTGAGCGGAACGGTGACGTTGGCGACACGCACGCCCATTGCGCCGGATCAGGCAGTTTTCCTGCTGGAGAGTTCCTTGCAGGCCAACGGACTCGCCATGTTGCGCGATGCCCGCGGCACTTATCACGTCGGGCGGCCTGATGCATTGCGGAGCATTGGCGGGTCCGTGCGCCAGGTAGGCAACGGTCCTTTGCCCCCGGGCTCGGGCGCCATCATCGTGCCGTTGCAATACATCGGTGCGAGCGAAATGGCTTCCATCCTTCGGCCGATGATGCCCCCCGATGCCGTCGTGCGGGTAGACAACGTGCGCAATCTGCTGATTCTGAGTGGCACACGTACCCAGGCCGAGGGGTGGCTTGATCTGGTGAACACCTTTGACATCGACCTGCTCAAAGGCATGTCGGTTGGAGTGTTCCCATTGAAGCATGCGTCGATCAAGGAAGTGGAAACCGCGCTGCGTCTGGTCAGTGGAGGTGGAAGCGCTCCGTCAACTTCTTCTGCTGCAGGAGGTGCTGTCGCCACCGGAACGCCTGGTGCAGCCCAAGCCAATGCGGCAGGAGCGGCACAGGCAATGTTGGGGGAGGGCAATCCTCTTTTTGGCGCTTTACGCATCATGCCCATCGAGCGACTCAACAGCATTTTGGTGGTGACCCCGCGTGCTTCCTACCTGGAAGAGGCTCGGCGCTGGATCGAGAAGCTGGACCAGCCGAGTGACAACGGGTCTGAGCCCCAACTGTTTATTTATCAGGTTCAAAACGTCAACGCCAAGCATCTTGCAAGCGTGCTCAGCGGAATTTTTGGTGGGCAGGCCGGTGGATCTACCGTCGCTAACAGTGGTGTAGCGCCTGGATTCGGAACTGCGACCGGCAATTCTTTTGGTCAGCAACAAAGTGGCTTTAGCGGGATCGGCAATACTTTTAGTGGTGGAGGATCCAGCTATCAAGGTGGCACCGGTAGCAGCGTAAGGTCTTCTGGCTTGACGGGTAGCAGCTTTTCCGGAGGGGGAGGCAGTGCGTTTGGCAACCGCGGCGGTACTAACTCTCAGGGTGCGCAGCAGCAAGGAGTGCTCAGTGCCAACTTGGGAAGCGTTCGCGTGATGGCCGATGAGCTGAACAATTCGGTGCTTATTTGGGGCACCCGTTCAGAGTACGCAAAGATTGAAGCTGCTTTAAAGAGGCTTGATCTGCCTCCAACGCAGGTGTTGATTGAGGCCAGCATCATAGAAGTGACGTTGAACGATGACCTCCAGTACGGTTTGCAATGGGCGTTCAACAACAGTCGCAATGGGTATACCGGCCAAGGGATTGTGAGTGGGCTCAATCCCACCACGGTCACTCCAACGACCCTTTTGGGTGGGGCCTCTCGAGGCTTCTCTTATGTACTCAGCAGTTCCACCGGCGTACAGGCTGTGCTTACCGCTCTGGCTGACAAATCGCTTTTGAAGGTGATTTCCAGTCCCTCTTTGATGGTGTTGGACAATCACACTGCTTCGATCAATGTAGGCAATCAGGAGCCGGTCAGCACCACTACAGTCAATTTTGTTGACAATGTCAATGCTTCCACAAGCTCTGTTCAGTACAAGGACACAGGGGTCAACCTTGTCGTTACGCCATCTGTGAACGCTGGCAACATCGTGAATATGCAAGTGGACCAGACAGTCACCGATCTGGGCGCCAACCGAACCAATGCCAACAATCAACCCGCCTTTTTACAAAGACAGATCAGCAGCAAGGTGGCCGTTCGCTCTGGCGAAACCATCGTGCTTGGTGGTTTGATCAAGGACAACAGCACCGTTGGTAAAGCTGGAGTCCCTCTGCTGCAAGACATTCCTGTGCTCGGGAATCTCTTCGGAACCAATAGCAATACTAGTGTTAGGACGGAATTGTTGATTGTGCTCACACCACGCGTGGTGCGTACTGACGTTGACATTCGTGAAGTGAGCGAAGACTTGCGTGACCGCATGAAGGGATTGCGGGTCATTGAGCTCAAGGAGCGAGGGGCTACGACCCCCCCCGTTTCCCCGCAAGCGCCGGTGCAACCTGCCCAACCGAATTGAGTCAGAAAAGTCCCATCACTCTAGATTGTTAATAGGAGATCAAACAACCATGAATCAAAACATCGTCCCTGGCCGTCGGATGAGAGCCCTTTTGCTGGCTGCTGGTGTACTTGCATTGTCAGGTTGCGCGGCCTTCAAGCCGTCTACCCCGGAGCAGATCGTCGAACAACGGGCGAAAGAGTACTGGCAGGCTCGTGTGGCGGGTCAATTCGAGAAGGCTTACGCTCTGTCCACGCCCGCCTACCGCAAAACCAGGACGGCAGATCAATTCAGGATGCAGTTCGGTGCAGGCGTCGCCATCAAGAGCGTGGAAGTCACAAAGGTCACTTGCGAGAGTGAAAAATGCATCACTCAGGTGAAATTAGGCGTCCAGCCTGCGATGGTGGGGGCGAAGCTTGGTACGATCGACAGCTATCTGGACGAAACATGGCTCCTTGAAGACGGCCAATGGTGGCACTACCAAGATCTTTGAGAGCTGTCTTGGAAGCCGTTTGCAAGCAGTTTGCGAAGCAAGATTCACCCAGCCGCAGACGGTGTTGCATTTCCTCAACAACAGGTTTTGTTACAACGGTTCCGTTGTACAACACGTCAGAGCGCTGTGCTACCATCCCTTAGCGTAATCAATCGTGGTAGTTGCGCTTACCAACTTTTTAACTGGAGTTCTTGATATGAGAAAAAATGTTCTGGCCCTGAGCATTGCTGCCATGATTGGTGGCCTGGGCTTTGCTGGCGCCGCATCTGCTGATGTGGTCGTTGGTACGGCTCCGCTGAAGGCGACGACCGCTACGACGATGTCGTTCGCGGAAGGCGGCGTGGGTCATGCACTGCTGGTTCCTTACTTCAACGCTCAAAACGGCAACATGACCGTGATGCACGTTGTGAACACCGACACCTCCAACGGCAAGGCCGTGAAGGTTCGTTTCCGCGGCGCCCTGAACTCCGACGACATTCTTGACTTCCAAGTCTTCATGTCGCCTGGTGACGTGTGGACTGCTGCCGTGACGGCTGGCTCCGATGGCGTGGCACAAATTGTGACTGCTGACGGTACCTGCACGTTGCCTGCGCTGGCCAAGGGTGTGAACCAACGTTTCGTGACCGACCGTCTGAATCCTGGTATTTCCGAAGCCGACAAGGCCAACAACACGCGTGAAGGCTACGTTGAAATCTTCAACATGGCTGACATTCCTCAGCAACTGGCTGGCACGACCACGGCCAACCCCCTGTACACGGCTATCAAGCACGTGAACGGCGTTGCACCTTGCACGTCTTCCGTCCTGAACGCTACGCTGACCAACCTCACGACGCCTGCCGCCGTGGCTGCAGCTGGTTTCGATACGCCTTCGACCGGCCTGTTGGGCGACTGGTACATCATCAACGTTGCTCAAACGACGACGTTCTCGGGTGGCGCTACCGCGATCCGTGCTGAAAACAATGGCGCTCAAGCCATTGCCAACTTCGTGCACTTCCCGCAATCGGCCAGCGCTGCACCTACGCCTGACACGTACACGGCTGACCCGCTGTTCCGTACGGTGAACGTGTTCACCACGGGTACGACGGCTCCTACGACCGTGCCAGCAATCGCTGCTGCGAACTACGACCTGCCCGACATGTCGACGCCTTACGTGACGGCTCCTAGCGCAACGGCTCCTCTGACGCAAGCTCGCTTGCTGACGAACGCCCTGGCTGTGACGTCGATCGCTAACCAGTACGCTAACGACACGAGCATCTCCGCCAAGACGGACTGGGTGTTCTCCATGCCTACCCGCCGTTACAACGTGGCGTCTAACTACGCTGCTGCTCAAACCGGTGGCAATGCTGCTCAAGTTCGCTACTTCTCCGACCTGATCGCCACCGGCAACGGTGTTGCTGACGAGCGTTTCAACCCAGCTAACACGTCGCTGGCTACCACCGGTGGTGCCATCTGCGTGAGCTCGACGGGCCAAGCGTTCTTCGACCGCGAAGAAACCACGACCACGACCGGCGCTGTGTTCTCGCCTGGTTCCATCACGCAGACCCGTTTCTGCGGCGAAACCAGCGTGCTGAGCTTCCGCGATGGCGGTACCTCTGTGCTGGGCGCTTCGGTGGCTCGTCAAGATCTGTCGAGCGGTTCGTTCACCAACGGCTGGAGCCGCGTGGATGTGCCTAACACGGTGGCTGGCCAATCCCTGGGTCTGCCAATCCTGGGCGCTTCGTTCATCAAGCTGTCGAACCCCAGCGCTGCGGCTGGCACGTCCGGTACCTACGGTATCACGTGGCCCCACCGCTTCACGTTCCCTACGGTTACTCCGTAATTCGTGCGGCACTTTTCACAGTAATGTGAACCAAAAAAGGCGGGGGCAACCCCGCCTTTTTTTTTAATGCTTTTTTGATGGAGTGTTGGATTTGCACATGATTCGCTCAACCTATCGCCTGCTTGCCTTGGCAGCACTTTCCGCAACCGCTCTTTCGGTCCATGCACAAACTCCGGTGCTGATTCAGGGGCCGAAAGTCGCGATCGATACGCTGGACATTCAAGCGGACTCTCTGCGCATGCCTCCCGAGATGCGCGACACCGTTCTGGCACGTCCTCAGACCGTCACGCAGATTGCCTCTAACCTGTACGCACGCCGGGTGATGGCCGCACGGGCCGAAACGGAAGGGGTGGAGAAGGACCCAGAGGTTGCAGCAGCCCTGAAGATTGCACGGGACAAAGTGCTGTCAGATGCTTACATCGCAAAAATCGACAAGCAAAGCACGCCGAACGATGTCGCAGCCGAAGGCATGGCGCGAGACATCTACAAGGCCAAGCCTGAGCGTTTCAAGGTGCCGGAACAAGTTCGGGTGAGGCACATTCTTGTCGAGGGTTCCGACGCGAATTCTCGTGCACAGATCGAAAAAATCATGCAGGAGCTCAAAGCCGGTACAGACTTCGCCAAGCTGGCCCAAGAGCGTTCCGCGGACAAGGGCTCTGCCGAAAAGGGTGGAGACTTGGGCGCCTTCGAGCGTGGCCGTATGGCACCACAATTCGATGAAGCCGCTTTTGCGTTGACCAAGCCCGGTCAGCTCAGCGATGTCGTCGAGACCCAGTTCGGGTTTCACATCCTCAAGCTCGAAGAACGCATTCCTGCGCGCACCCGGGCGTTCAGCGAAGTTCGTGAAGAGTTGATGAACGAAGTGCGCAACAACGTTCGCCAGGAGGCGCGTGTTGCCGAAGCGCAGAAGATGCAGAAAGAAGCAAAGATCGATGCCTCCGCTATCGCTTCTTACTCCCAGTCTTACGCGGCAAAAATTCCGCCCACTAAGATCGCTCCCTGAAGCTCCACGTTGGTGGAGGTGAAGCAAGTGCCCTTTCGGGTACTTGCTTCTTTTATTTCTGGTGGACCGACTGCCATCCTCTGAACAAGCTGCATGCAAACTTTGTGGAATGAATGGCGCGCGATCTGGAGCGCGCGCTCTCTGGTGTGGGTTCTGGTGCAACGCGAGGTGGCCGCGCGCCACGCAGGCACTGCTGTCGGCGTGCTTTGGCCCTATCTTCAGCCCCTGCTGACGGTGGCTGCCTACTATCTTGTCTTCGACGTGGTCTTTTCCATGCGTTTGGGAGAAGGCGCGCCGACACATGCCGTGGGCACGTTCCTGGTCGTGGGTGCGCTGCCCTGGATGGCTTTCTGCGATGCGGTGTCGCGTGGCATGAACAGCCTCATCGAGGCGGGCAGCATGCTGCAGAAAAACCCGCTTCCCCCGGTGCTGTTCACGACCCGCTCAGTGCTGGCGAGCGCGGTGATTTTCGGGCCGCTCCTGTGTCTTGTGGCGCTGGTGTACACGCCGCTGCACGGGTTCCGCCCTGCCATGCTGGCGATGGTGCCTCTCATGGCCCTGCAGTTGGTTCTTTGCGTGCTGCTGGGTTACCTGCTGGCCATCCTGGCAGCGGCACTGAGAGACACCGTTCAGATCGTCGGCTTCCTGCTGTCCGTGGGGATCTATCTCACGCCCATTCTTTTCCCCTTGACGATGTTCCCGGCCAACTGGCGCTGGGTGCTTTGGCTCAATCCCATGACGGCCCTGGTGATCGGCTACCAGCAAGTGCTGTTGCAGGGCAATTGGCCACCGATGGGTGTGTGGGTGGCGGGCGTGGTCTGGCTCGTCGTCCTGGCGCTGGCTTTGAACACTTTGGTCAAACGCAGCCGTGATCAGTTGGTGGACTGGCTATGACGATGATCGAACGCACCTCCGAGACCGTTCTGAAAGTGCAGGACGTTGGCAAGGAGTACAAGCTCTACACCTCTCCCCGCCAGCGGCTCAAGTCCTTGATCACCGGGCGATCGGCGCACCGCAGCCATTGGGCCCTGAAGGGCGTGTCCTTCGAGCTGCAGCGCGGCCAGTGCATCGGCGTCATCGGCGACAACGGCGCGGGCAAGAGCTCGCTGCTCAAGCTGCTGGCCGGCACGCTGCAGCCCTCCACGGGCTTGATCGAGCGGGTGGGCCGGGTTACCGCCATTCTGGAGCTGGGCGCGGGTTTCCACCCCGACTTCAGCGGCCGCGACAACCTGTACTTCGGCGGCAGCCTGATCGGCATCGACCGCGAAGAGATGGAGCGGCTGGAGCCGGAGATCATCGAATTCTGCGAGCTGGGCGAGGCGCTGGATCGGCCGGTCAAGACCTACTCTTCGGGCATGTCGGTCCGGCTGGCCTTCGCGTTGGTGACCGCGGTGCAGCCCGACGTGCTGATCATCGACGAAGCCCTGGCGGTGGGCGATCAGCATTTCCAGAAGAAATGCGTGGACCGGATCATGGCGTTCCGCAATGCCGGCTGCACGATCCTGTTCTGCTCGCACAGCCCGTACCACATCCGCCATCTGTGCGATCTGGCGCTTTGGCTGGACGGGGGGCGCGTCAAGCAGTTCGGCCTGACGGAGCCCGTGCTGGGCGCCTATGACGTGCACTCCCGCCTGCGCAATGCAGAGAGCCAGCACCACGCGGCAGCGGGGCAGGAGGGTGCCAGCGATGCGCCCGCGCCCGACAACGGCGCTCCGCTGGACGACGGCGAAGCCGCCTCCAAGGTTTCGGGCGCCGAGGCGGCTTCCGCCGCCGGCCGCCGGCAGCGCAATGGCAATGCCCCGGCCCGCGACGATGGCTCCGCCCGCATTCTCTCGGTGGAGATCCAGAACCTGGGTGAGCCGCAGGACGGCGGCTACGGCCGGCTGTCCGGCAAAGACCTGGTCGCCCACATCACCGTGCGCGGCCGGGGGAGCGAGCGGCCCAATGTCGGCTTCATGATCGAGCAGTCCAAAGGGGTCGGCATCACGTCGCTGGCCACCCACGAAGAGGGTGCGGCGCCCGTGTCGCTGGGCGATGGACTGTGGCGCTCGGTGCTGACGTTTCCCGGCCTGCCGCTGCACAGCGGGGACTACGTGATCAGTGCCTTCCTCTTCGACGAGAGCGGCTTGGTGGTGTACGACGAGTGGTTCCAGTTCCTGAACTTCAACTGGGTCGCACCGACCCTCATGCCGGGGCTGGTGAAATTGCCGCACCACTGGGGGTGAGCGTGCCGGCCGGCCCACTGCAGGGCGCTTGCGTTCTGCCGCCGTGGACGGCCGGAATCTACCTCCAGTGAGATGCTATATTTTTAATAGCTTAATGCCCTAGTAGAATATGCGCTGGAGCCATTTTTTGCCAATGGCGGTTTTCCGCCTTTCGGCATGAATTTTCCCGGCCCTTGACCCCATGAATGATCTGACCGCCCCTCCTCAAAAGGCCTCCGACTGGCTGGCCCTCGGAATCCAGCACCTCGAGCGCGACGAGCGCGTCCTGGCCGCAGAGGCTCTGCGCCATGCCTTGCAGGACCGCGAAACGCGCCTCACCGCCCACCAGCTCATCGAGCAGCACACGTTGCCGGGCGCCTTCTCCCAGATGATGGGGCTGAATTGCGAGATCGCGCGCGCCGACGACATCTTCCGTTTCTTCGAGGGCCATCCCTCCAGCACCAACCCCCTGCGGGACTATCTCGCGGACGGCTGGCGCACGCTGTCCGAGCTGATGACGCTGCTGGAGGCCGTGGACCGGCCTTTGCTCAAGACCCCGCGGTTCATGGAATTCGCGAGCGGGCACGGCCGCTTCACGCGGCACCTGGTGAAGGCGCTGGGCGCGGACCGGGTGACGGTGTCCGACGTCGTGCCGGACGCCATGGCGTTCGCGCAGCGCACTTTCGGCGTGCGGAGCGTGCTGTCTTCCACGGTGCCGGAAAGCCTGGTGTGGGATCAGCAGTACGACGTGGTGTTCGTGCTGTCGCTGTTCAGCCACCTGCCGCGCCGCACCTGGGCCCGCTGGCTGCAGTGCCTGTACGACGGCGTGGCACCTGGAGGGGTTCTGGTGTTCTCCACCCATGGCTTGAAAGCGGCGGCGCACGACAGCGTTGCGCTGGACGAGGACGGTTTCTTCTTCGCTCCCTCCAGCGAATCCCAGGCCATCGACGTGCAGGAATACGGCACCGCGTTCACGTCCGAGGACTTCGTTCTCGCGCGCATCGCGGAGACGGTGGGTGCGGACAAGCTCGTTCATCGCTCGCTGGTGCATTTCTGGAACCACCAGGATGCCTATGTGCTCGCCAAGCCCTGAGCGCAGGGTGTGGTGGGCTTGACCCCCTTCCTGGCACCGAGCCTTCTGACTGATTGAAATCCCGCGACAGGCGTTTTTCTCCATGACCACTCTGTTCGATCGCATCCAGCAACGATTTTGGGGACCGCCCCAGTGGGATGCCGAGCGCATTTCCGACGAGTGGTTCCGGGCGCACTTCCACTATGCGGCCGACGTGGTCCAGCATTGGCTGGGTTCGGCGCTGGATGTGAAGACGGCGCGGCTGCTCAACTTCGGCTGCGGCGACGGCATCACCGACCTGGCGCTGGCCCTGCGCCACGGAGCGACGTCGATCCATGGCATCGATATCCGGCAGGAGTACGCCAAGCTGCCGCGCATCGCGAAGGAGCAGCTGGGCCTTCGCCGCGTGCCGAAGGCCCTGAGCTTCGAGACCATCGCACCCGCCACGCCGCTGGCGGGCCGGCGGCCGGTGGACGGGATTTTCAGCTGGTCCACGTTCGAGCATGTGAGCCAGGACCAACTCGAACCCATCGCCCGCGACCTGTACGCGGCGCTCAATCCCGGGGGCGTGTTCTTCCTGCAGATCGAGCCGCTGTATTTTTCTCCCTATGGCTCGCACCTGCGGCGCTATGACGAGGTGCCCTGGCACCACCTGCTGGTGAGCGATGACGAGCTGTGGGCCATCATCCAGGCGCACGAAGGGCCGATCGATGGCGCCGAACGTGATTTCGGCTTCGACGACTTCGGTGTCGAGGGGTACAAGCAATTCGTCTTCAACGAGTACAAGGCGTTGAACCGGCTGACAGCGGACGAGCTGGTGGCCTTGATGACCCGGGCGGGCTTCCACGTCATCCGCCAGGAGCGGCGCAGCGTGCAGATGGACATTCCAGCAGCCCTGCACGGCCAATACCCGGACGAACTGCTGCTCAACAACGAGATCTTTCTGCTGCTGGGCAAATAGGGCCCGGATCGACCTTCGCCGCCATCCATCGCACGAGGGCGCCGACGGGTCTTCCGAAAACAAAAAGGGCTGCCGGAGAGGGCAGCCCTTTTTCGTTCCGGCGCCGCGCGGCGCGAAGCCGGCTCAGGCTTGCAACCAGTTCTTGACCCGGCGTTGCCACTGCGCCGGGATGCGCCGTGCAACGCCGCGCAGCACCGGCAGCGAGCGCAGATAGACCACCGCCGACAGCATGCCCGACTTGGCAGCGGCGCTGGGCGTGGCCTGGGGCAGGTAGGGCTGCAGGTCGGCCAGGGTCATGGGGGGCAGGGCGTTGGCGGGCGCGATGTCTGCCAGGTAATCGGTTGCATAGCGGAACGGAGCAGAGGATTCGTGCGGCACGGGTGCTTGCGGCTGCGCCTCGGCCAGGGCCGGGGCCTCGCCCTGGGCGAAGTGCCGGTCGCGGACCTCGGTGAACCAGGCCAGCCATTGGGCGGGCGTGGCATCCCAGGGGTGCACCCAGCTCCAGGGCCGGCCCGCCAGCCGCTCGGCGAAGGCGCCGATGTCGGGCACGACCACCGGCAGGCCGGCCAGCAGCGCGGCGCTCAGGGTGTAGCTGTAGGTCTCCGGCCACTGGGCGGGGAACCAGACCAGGTCCGGCTCCAGCCATTGCAGCAGGCCGGGCAGGTCCTTTTCTTCGTACTCGCCATGGATGGTCAGGCGGGCGCGGGGCTGTGTCTGAAGGTGGCGGTAGCCGTAGCCGATCAGGTGGAAATCCACGAGGGCGTTGCGGCGGGCCGCCTCGGCGGCCACGGCTTCCAGCACGTCCGCGCCCTTGATGGCGCTCAGGGCACCGATCACCACCACCCGCAGCCGTTGGCCAGGCTGCAGCGTGCGCGGCGCGGGCAGCGGCAGCGCCGCGCTGTCGGGCAGATCGGTGTGCGGCACGGCGTGCACGTGCGCCGCCGGCGCGAAGCCGGCGATGCGCCGCGCCGTGTCGTGGCTGGGCGCCAGCACCCGGCGTGCGCCGGTGAGCAGGCGCGCATTCGCGCCACGCCATTCGGCGACGGTGCCGCCCAGGGGGGAATGCATTTCTGGCGTGCAGCACTTGCATTGCCCGGGACCGATCTCGCCGGCGTACCGGTTGGTCGTGTCGGTCATCGAGATGTGCGTGCAATAGCTGTAGTAGTCGTGCGCGGTGAAGTCGTAGGGCACATCCAGCAGGTGCGGGATATTGCGCACTTCCTGGCCGTGGCCCAGCAGGTGGTGGAAGTGCACCTGCCGCACGCCCAACTGCCGCAGCACGCCGAGCAGGTCGTCGTACTGGTCGTTCAGGCGGAAGGTGAGCTCGAAGCCCTCGTCCTGCCCCGCCATGCGCAGCCGCACGCTGTGCCCGGGCGCGGGCGTGAGGGTCAGGAAGGTGGCCTGGTCCGCCAGGCGCACCGCCAGTTCGCGCACATGCCGGACCGTGCCACCGGCCCGGTCGTGCAGCACGGCGAGCACGGCCGGCACGCCGGCCTCGGCGATGCGGGCCACGTCGAGCGCCAGGCGGTAGGGCTGCGCCGGATCGGCCTGCACGAACGCGTGCACGTCGCGCTCGTAGCGCGGATGCAGGCGGCGCAGGGTTTCCATGGCCGCGAGTTCGCGCGGGCTCTTGCTGTCGCCGAAGCTGACCCCGCCGGTGTGCAGCACGAAGGTGTCCAGCAGGTGCAGGTTGCGCCAGCCGGCCGCGTGCGCGCGTTGGCAGAAATCGTTTTCCTCGCCGTAGCCCTTGCCGAAGTGCTCGGTATCGAACAGGCCCAGCTGCACCAGGCAATCGCGCCGGATGTACATGCAAAAGCCGACGCCCGTGGGCACGTCCACGACCGCGCCCGGGTTGGTCCTGGCGCACAGCGCGTCCAGACGGGCCGTGTCGTAGCCGGGCGGCAGGTCGTTGTCCTTGCAAAAGCGCGGGTAGCTGCAGATGGTGGCGTTGTTGGAGAACGGGGTGACCGAGGCCACCTTGGCGTCGCCGTAGGCGGCATTGCGGATGCGGTCGAGCCAGTCGTTGGCGACCTCCGTGTCGCTGTTGAGCAGCAGCACGTCGTTGCTGCCGCTCAGCGCCATGCCGCGGTTGACGGTGCCGACGAAGCCGAGGTTCTCCTCGTTCTCCAGCAGCACGATGCGCTCGTCCTGCGTGGCCCGCTCGCGCAGCCACGCGGTGACTTCGGGTTCGGGGCTGGCGTCGTTGATGACGATGAGGCGGTAGGGCGTGGCGCACGGGCTGGCCAGCACGGAATCGACGCACATCTGTGTGTCGGCCAGGCCCCGGTAGACGGGCACGATCACATCCACGGGGTGCGGCGGCGGCGTGACCTGCACGGGCCCCTGCGTTGCCGCCGCTGCGGCGGCATGCTTGGGCGCACGGCCCAGAAGGCGGTCCACGCGCATCTTGGTGTGGACAAGGGGGCGGGTCGCGCGGAACACGGTGGAGTTTTCGATCGTTTTCAAGTGGTGGGCGAGGGCGCCGTAGTCGTGCTGCAGGCGGCCCAGTTCATGCTGCAGGCGGGTGGCGTTGCGCTGGAACTGGGCGGATTCCTGCTGCAGGTCGGCCCGCTGGCGCAGCAGCGTCTGGGTGCTGTCCTTGAGCGTGGCGTTGTGTTCCTGCAAGGCCTGATTGGTGTACTCCAGGGTGCGCTTGTCGCCCTCGAGCACTTCCTTTTGCTCGCCCAAAGCGCGCTTTTCCAGTTCGAGCGCCTCGCGGGTCTGGTTCAGCCGTTGCTCGGCCTCGTGCCGGGCCCGGGCAGCGTCCTTTTCCAGCATGGCGATGCGGTCCTGCAAGGGGAACACGGCGCCCGACAGCGTCAGGTAGTCGGCGGACATGGGCCATCCCAGGTCGATGTCCAGTGCGGCCCCGGGGCCGGCGTGGGCGGCCAGTACATCCCGGGGGATCGGCAGCTCCAGCCAGGGGTCGTCCCCGGTGAGCAGCAGCAGGGTGGCGGGGGAGGCAGCCGGCATGGGCTGCTCCCACACGATCTGGCTGTGGGGCGAGCGGGCCAGCAGCGAACGCGATGCAGTGTCGGCCTGCCACGTCCACACCGCATCGCCCTGGGCATTGCGCAGGGTGATGCCGTGCAGGTGCATGAAGCCGGGGCGGTCCGCCGGGTCGAGCCTCAGGTTGGTGAGGGGGCTGGGCGTCTCGGGCAGGGCGAAGCGCACTGTCTGTCGTTCGTGGCCGATGATGCCGGTGGCGGTCAGCTTGCGGTCTTCGGCGTATTCGCCGTTCTGGCCCAGGTAGAGCTGGGCCGTGAACAGGGCATGGGCTTCCTCCGGGTCCGGCGTGCCGCTCTGGTCCAGGGCGATGGCCTGGGCGACAGGCTGCGCCGCGGCGATGAACTGGTAGGTCATGGCATCGGGTGTGCCGAGCAGATGGCGCGACACGGCCGGTGGCAGCAGGTCGAAGGCGGCCTTGAACTCCGATTCAGGCACCTCGCGGCGCACGGTGTCGATCTGGTCGACGGCCCAGCGCTGCTCGCCCAGGAACCGTCCCAGCGACCGCCGGGTGAAGAAGCGAAGGTGGGTGCGGTCCAGCAGGCCTTCCTCGCGGTAGCGGAATTCGCCCTGCAGCAATTCGGCCACCAGGCCGCAGTAGCCGGCGTTGGGTACCGAAATCAGCAGTTGACCACCGTTTGCCAGCAGCTCACGACACTGGGTCAGGATGCCCTCCGGGCGGCGCAGGTGCTCGAGCACGTCGGCACACACGATGTAGTCGTAGCGCTGGCCGGTAAAAAGGGTAACCAGATCGCATGTCTCCAGATCGGACACTTCCACGCGCCGGTAGTGGGGGCGGGCGTGTTCGGCCTCGGCTTCGCTGAGCGTCACGCCATCGCTGGTGCAGCCCCGGGTCTCTGCCAGATATTGCCCGAGTGCGCCGCTGCCGCAGCCCAGGTCGAGCACCGTGGATCCCTCGCGGACAAGGCTCGCCAGCACGGAAAGGGAGGTGCGTTCGTCTTGCTTGATGGTGCGCAGATAGACGTGCAAATCCTCGATTGTTTGGGTCATCCCCGGATTATGACGGGCGCATGGCAGCGGCCCGCCTGGCAGGACGGTGTGCGAGGCAGACGACAATACCGGGTTCATGACGTCATCTCTCAATGCGGAACGGGGCCTGGTGGTCTCGCTGATCAGCCACGGCCACGGGCCCTGGGTGCAGGCTTTGCTGCAGGATCTGGCGCGCCTGTGCGGGGCCAGCGTGTCGCGCGTGGTGCTCACGCTCAACCTGCCCGAGGCCGAGCCGCAGGCCCCCGCCGCGGGCTGGCCCTTCGTGCTGGAGATTCGCCACAATGCGTCGCCGCTGGGTTTCGGCGCCAACCACAACCGCGCATTGCGCGGGGCGGTCGAGCCGATGGTCTGCGTGCTGAACCCCGACGTCAGCCTGCTCGGCGCGAACCCGTTTCCTGCGCTGTGCGAGGCCGCCCTGCCGGCGGACGTGGGCTGCGCCTACCCGGAGCAGGTGGACGGCCGCGGCCAGTTGCAGGATTCCGAGCGCGAGCTGCCTTCGCCCGCCGCGCTGTGGCGCCGCCGCGTGCTCGGGCACCGGGAGCACCGGGTGGACTGGGTGAACGCGGCGTTCCTGGTGATGCGGCGCGCGGTGTGGGACGTGCTGGAGGGGTTCGATGAAGGGTATTTCATGTATTGCGAGGATGTGGATTTGAGCTTGCGCATGCGGCTGAGGGGCCTGCGGCTGCACAAGGGCGCGGCCCGCGTGGGCCACGTCGGGCAGCGCGACAGCCAGCGCCGCATGGCCTACCTCGCCTGGCATGTGCGAAGCCTGTGGCGGCTGTGGCGCTCGCCGGTGTACCGGCAGGCACGATCTTTGTTACCGGAGGGCCCCCGCGGCCCGCATACCATCGGCGCTCCATGATCTGGTTGTCTCTGGTTGCGTTTCTGGTTTCCACGCTGGTGGCTGCGGGCATCGTCCGATGGGGGCGCGACCACGCGTCCGTGTACGGCGACACCATGCCGCAGCGATTCCACCTGGGGGATATTCCCCGGCTGGGCGGGGCGGCGCTGCTGGCTGGCATGGCCTGCAGCTGGATGCTGGGGGTGGTTCAGACGTCGTGGATGGGCGATCCGGGCTCGCTGCGGCTCGGCGCCTGGGTGGTGTGGTGGATCGTGGCGCTCCTGCCGTCGGCGGTGGGCGGCATCGTGGAAGACCTGACGCAGCGCCTGACCGTGCGCTACCGCCTGCTGCTCACGGCGCTGTCGGGCGGGCTGGCGCTGATGGTGCTGCAGTTGAACGTGCAGCGCATGGGCCTGCCCTGGCTGGACGGCTTCCTGGCCCAGACGCCCTGGCTGGGCATGGTGATCGTGGTGCTGGCGGTGGCCGGGCTGCCGCACGCCTTCAACATCATCGACGGCTACAACGGCCTGGCGGGCATGGTGGCGTTCATCGTCTGCCTGGCGCTGGCGCACGTCAGCCTGCAGGTGGGGGACCGGTCGCTCGCGACGCTGTTCGTTTGCACGGCGGCGGCCACGGCCGGGTTCCTGGTATGGAACTACCCGCGCGGCATGATCTTCGCCGGCGACGGGGGCTCCTACATCTGGGGCGTGGTGATCGCGCTGGGCAGCATCTCGCTCGTGCAGCGCAACCAGGACGTGTCGCCCTGGTTCCCCATGCTGCTGCTGATCTACCCGGTCTGGGAGACCGTCTTTTCCATCTACCGCAAGCTGGTGCGCGGGGTCTCGCCCGGCGTGGCGGACGCGCTGCATTTCCATCAGCTCATCTACCGGCGCATCGTGCGCGGGGTGTTCCACGACGACGAGTCCCGCCGGGTGCTCATGCGCAACAACCGCACCTCGCCCTACCTGTGGGGCTTCACCCTGCTGACGGTGGTGCCCGCGGTGCTGTTCTGGAGCAATACGGTCGTGCTGGCGATCTTCTGCGCCCTGTTCATGATCGCCTACGTCTCCGCCTACCTGGCCATCGTGCGCTTCAAGGTGCCCAGCTGGCTGCGGCACTGAAGACCGCCCGCGGGCCGCTGCTGAACGGCGCCGCCCGGGCCCTCGCCCCCGCCCGTCCCGCCCCAGCGCCGTCAGGGCGCCGGGGCAAGGCACAATGCGCATCTCCATCGCTTAACCGCTCCTTCAGCCGCGAGCTCTTCATGACGACCGACCTTCTTTCGATTGCTCCGCGCGACAAGGCCGAAATCCTGGCCCAGGCGCTGCCCTACATCCGCAAGTTCCATGGCAAGACCATGGTCATCAAATACGGCGGCAACGCCATGACCGACCCGGCGCTGCAGGCCGACTTCGCCGAAGACGTGGTGCTGCTCAAGCTGGTGGGCATGAACCCGGTGGTGGTGCACGGCGGCGGCCCGCAGATCGAGACCGCGCTCAACCGCCTGGGCAAGAAGGGGCAGTTCATTCAGGGCATGCGGGTGACCGACGCCGAAACCATGGAAGTCGTGGAGTGGGTGCTGGCGGGCGAAGTCCAGCAGGACATCGTGGGCCTGATCAACCAGGCGGGCGGCAAGGCCGTGGGCCTCACGGGGCGCGACGGCGGCATGATCCGCGCCCAGAAGCTCAAGATGGTGGACAACAAGGACCCGAGCATCGAGCACGACATCGGCCAGGTGGGCGACATCGTCTCCATCGACCCGAGCGTGGTCAAGGCGCTGCAGGACGATGCGTTCATCCCCGTCATCAGCCCCATCGGCTTCGGCGAGAACAACGAGAGCTACAACATCAACGCCGACGTCGTGGCCAGCAAGCTCGCCACCGTGCTGCAGGCCGAGAAGCTCGTGCTGCTCACCAACATCCCGGGCGTGCTGAACAAGGCGGGCGAGCTGCTCACCGACCTCACCGCCCGCGAGATCGACACGCTGTTCGCCGACGGCACCATCTCCGGCGGCATGCTGCCCAAGATCGCCGGCGCCCTCGATGCCGCCAAGGCCGGGGTGAACGCGGTGCACATCATCGACGGCCGCGTGCCGCACGCCATGCTGCTGGAAATCCTGACCGAGCAGGCCTACGGCACCATGATCCGCAGCCACTGAGATGCCGGTTTGCGCCTCGCCCGCCGTGCAGCGCGCCGCCCCCGGCGGTGCCGCGCCGGTCCGTTCCTGAGCGGGTGACAGGGCGATGCGCCTGCTGCTGGTCGAGGACGACGTCATGCTGGCCAGCGGCATCAAGCTGGGCCTGACCGATGCGGGCTATGCGGTGGACTGGGTGGGCAGCGGCGAGCGGGCCGAAGAGGTGCTGCGCACCGAATCGTTCGACGCCGCGATCATCGACATCGGCCTGCCGGGCATGGACGGGCTGGAACTCACCCGCTGCCTGCGCCGCCCCGAGATGGCCCATCCGGCCATGCCGGTGCTCATCCTCACGGCGCGCGACGCCCTGCACGACCGCGTGCAGGGGCTCGACCTGGGTGCTGACGACTACATGGTCAAGCCCTACGAGCTGCCCGAGCTGCTGGCGCGGCTGCGTGCCCTGCTGCGGCGCTCTCAGGCCGCGACCACGGCCATCCTGAGCTTCGGGCCGCTGGAGCTGGACACCGCCGGCCGCACCGTGAGCATCCGCACCGCCAGCGATCCCCATGCGCGCCAGCCCATCGAGCTGGGCCCGCGAGAGTGGACGGTGCTGGAATACCTGCTGATCCACGCGCCCAAGCCGGCCAGCAAGGAAAAGCTGCTGCAGGCCCTGACCGGCTGGGACAAGGAAATCACGCCCAATGCGGTGGAGGTGTACGTGTCGCGCCTGCGCAGCAAGCTGGAGCCCAATGGCGTGGCGCTGCGCTCCATCCGGGGTTTCGGCTACCGGCTGGAACTGCAGCCCCCGCGCGGCTGAGCACCCCGCCGTCTCCGCGCCCGCCCACCCCTACACCCGCACACCCCGGCCGCCGCCATGACCTCCGCGCTGCGCATCCGGCTGCTGCTGCTGCTGATCCTGCCGCTGTGCGCCCTGGCGCTGGCGGGCGCGTGGCTCGACTACCGTTCGGCGGACGAGGCCGCCAGCCGGCACGACCAGCGCCTTCTGCGGCTGCTGCCGGCGCTGGCCGACTCGGTGGTGGCCCCGCCCGTGAGCGACGGCGGCCCGCCGCTGCTGCTGCTCGCGCCCCCGGTGGAGGAGTTCCTGCGCCAGAACAGCGGCTTTGCCGGCTACAGCGTGCAGGACCTGTCCGGCCGCGTGCTGCTGGGCGAGGACTGGGTGCAGAGCGCCGTGCCGGCCACGCACGACCCCGAGTTCCACAGCGTCGAGTACGACAGCGTCACCTACCGCGTGGCCGTCCAGCGCAGCCGCACGGGGGCGGGCGAGCTGGTGGTGGCGCTGGCCGACGGATCCGATCCGCGCCAGCAGTGGGGCAAGCAGATGCTGCTGCGCGTGCTGCTGCCCAACCTGGTGCTGGTGGCGGCCGCGGCGCTGGCGATCCACTGGGCCGTGCGCCGCGCGTTCAAGCCGCTGGTGGACCTGGCCGAGGCCGTCGCCCGGCGCTCGCCCCGGGACTTGAACCCGATCGACGAAGCCGCGTCACCCGTGGAGGTGCGGCCCCTGGTGTATTCGCTGAACCGGCTGTTCGCCCTGGTGAACGAGCAGGCCGAGGGGCAGCGCCGCTTCGTGGCCGACGCCGCGCACCAGCTGCGCACGCCGCTGGCCAGCCTGCAGGCGCAGGTGGAAGCCTGGGCGCTGTCCGCGCAGGCGGGCAGCGGTCGGGAGGGTCATGGATCAAAACAGGCTCCAGCACAAATGGTACTAGGGCATGGTGCTATATATTTAGGAGCGGATCAGATCGAGAAGCTGCGGCAGGCCACGCGCCGCACCTCCAAGCTGGCGCACCAGTTGCTGGCCCTGTCGCGCGCGGATGCCCGCAGCCTGGACGCGCAGGCCATGCAGAGCGTGGATCTGAAGGACCTGTGCGAAAGCCTGCTGGAGGCGTTCCTCGACGCGGCCACCGCCAAGGGGCTGGACCTGGGGCTGGAGGTCGCGCCGGCCCGCGCCGTGGGCCACGGCTGGCTGCTGCGCGAGCTGCTCACCAACCTGGTGGACAACGCCATCAAATACACGCCGGCCGGTGGTGCCGTGACCATCCGCTGCGGCGGCGCTGCGAACGGCGGCGCCTTCCTGCAAGTCGAGGACGACGGACCGGGCATTCCCGAGGCGGAGCAGGCGCGGGTGCTGCAGCGCTTTTACCGGGTGCCGGGGGCTGCGGGGGAGGGCACCGGACTGGGGCTGGCCATTGCCGACGAGATCGCGCGCGTGCACGGCGCGGCGCTGGGCCTGGGGCGCGGGCCGGCCGGCCGGGGGCTGGTGGTGACGGTGTTTTTCGCGCCGGCGCGCAAGGTCCGGTAGCCGCCTGTTGCGCTGATGGTTTCACCGCTCTGACGGCGCAGCGTGGTGCTGGAAATGATGGGGGCTGTCTCCACGAAGCCCGGCAGGACCCGTGTGCGAGAATCAATTGCATACATCTGTTGCCCATGCCTGAACTCCAGTCCCTGCCTGAACCTGTCGCCACCACTGTGGCGCAAGACGTCCCTGCGGTCCGCAAACGTCCCAAGCCGGGGGAGCGGCGGGTGCAGATCCTCCAGGCGCTGGCCGGCATGCTGGAGCAGCCCGGCTCGGAGCGCATCACCACGGCCGCGCTGGCGGCGCGCCTTTCGGTCAGCGAGGCTGCGCTCTACCGGCACTTCGCCAGCAAGGCGCAAATGTTCGAGGGATTGATCGATTTCATCGAGCAATCGGTCCTCACGCTGGTGAACCAGATCATGGAGCGCGGTGCGCAGTCCGACACCTCGGGCACGCAGCAGGCCGCGCGCATCATCGCCATGGTGCTGCAGTTCGGCGAGCGCAACCCGGGCATGGTGCGCGTGATGGTGGGCGATGCCCTGGTGCTGGAGAACGAGCGCCTGCAGCAGCGCATGAACCAGTTCTTCGACAAGATCGAATCGAGCCTGCGGCAGTGCCTGCGCCCCGCCGCACAGGCCGCCGGGGCCGATGCGCCCACGGTCGATGCCCAGGTGCGCGCCGCGGCGCTGTGCGACCTGGTGCGGGGGCGGCTGCAGCGGCATGCGCGCTCGGGCTTCCGGCGCGCGCCCAGCGAGCACCTCGAGGCCACGCTCGCGCTGCTGCTCTGACCCGCTGCCCCAGGCCGGCTGCGGGTCCTGCTGCCTGGGTGACGCCAGGCATTCCAGACTTTCTACTTCCCCCGAAGCGTGCCAGCCCGGCCGGCCGGGCTGGCGTTGCCGCTTGGCGCGGTCGCACTGCGTTGCTTCGTCCCGCCGTTCCAGCGTTGCGCGCGCGGCTAGGGGTTTTCCCGGTGCGGAGCCCCTCATCGCCCCGCGGGATGGGCAGGCCCGGCGTTTTCATGCAAAATAGCACGATCGTTCGTTTTATTTTCTCCATGCCGGTCACCTCCCTCCCATCCCGCTCCGTTCGCTCCGCCAGCACCCGCGAAGGCCGTGCCTTGCAAAAGGGCCAGCAGACCAAGGCGGCGATCGTCGAGGCCGCGCTGGGCCTGGCCACGCACATCGGGCTGGAAGGCCTGTCGATCGGGGCGCTGGCGGACGTGACGGGCATGAGCAAGTCCGGCGTGTTCGCCCATTTCGGTTCGCGTGAGGAGCTGCAGATCTCCGTCATCCGCGAATACCACGCGCGCTTCGAGCAGGAAGTGTTCTACCCGGCCGTGTCCGCCCCACGGGGCCTGCCGCGCTTGCGGGCCCTGTTCGGCAACTGGATGAAGCGCACCTCCATCGAAATCGATTCGGGCTGCATCTACATCAGCGGTGCCGTGGAGTTCGACGACCGCACCGGCCCGGTGCGCGATGCGCTGGCCAGTTCGGTGCTGACTTGGCTGGCCGCCATGAAGCGCGCCATCGACCAGTGCAAGGAGCAGGGCGAACTGCGCGGCGACGTGAATGCCGAGCAGATGCTGTTCGAGATCCACGGCCTCATCCTGGCGCTGCACTACGAGGCGCGCTTCCTGCAGACGCCCGGCTCCATCGACCGGGCCAATGCCGGCTTCGACAGCATCCTCACCCGCTATGGCGCACCGCCATCCGCGCAGGATTAACCGACCCGTTTCGCGTTTTTCTCTCTCTCCCTCTTTCCTTTTCATTTCCCACCCTTTCCATCCAAGGAGCCTCCCCATGCCGACCTACACGCCGCCCCTTCGCGACATGCAATTCGTACTGCACGAGGTGTTCAAGGCGACCGAAGAACTGAAGGCCCTGCCCAAGCATGCCGACGTGGACGTGGACACCATCAACGCCGTGCTGGAAGAGGCGGGCAAGTTCGCCACCGGCGTGGCGTTCCCGCTCAACATCAGCGGGGACGAGGAAGGCTGCACGCTCGACAAAGCAACGCACGAGGTGACCACGCCCAAGGGTTTCAAGCAGGCCTACGCGCAGTACGTGGAAGGCGGCTGGGCGGCCCTGAGCTGCGAGACCGAATACGGCGGCCAGGGCCTGCCGTTCGTGCTGAACCAGTGCCTGTATGAAATGCTCAACAGCGCCAACCAGGCCTGGACGATGTACCCCGGCCTGTCGCACGGCGCCTACGAGGCGCTGCACGCGCACGGCACGCCCGAGCAAAAGAAGCTCTACCTGCCCAAGCTGACCAGCGGCGAATGGACCGGCACCATGTGCTTGACCGAGCCCCATTGCGGTACCGACCTGGGGCTGCTGCGTACCAAGGCCGAGCCCGTGGCCGGCGCGCCCGAAGGCACCTACAAGATCACCGGCAACAAGATCTTCATCAGCGCGGGTGAACACGATTTCACCGAGAACATCGTCCACCTGGTGCTGGCCCGCCTGCCTGATGCGCCCAAGGGCAGCAAGGGCATCAGCCTGTTCATCGTGCCCAAGTACCACGTGAACGCCGACGGCTCGCTGGGCGAGCGCAACCCGATCTTCTGCGCCGGGCTGGAGCACAAGATGGGCATCCACGGCAACGCCACGGCGCAGATCGCCATCGACGGCGCCATCGGCACGCTGGTGGGCCAGCCGCACAAGGGCCTGCAGGCCATGTTCGTGATGATGAATGCCGCGCGCCTGGGCGTGGGTAACCAGTCGCTGGGCCTGACCGAAGTGGCGTTCCAGAACGCGCTGGCCTACGCCAAGGACCGCACGCAGATGCGCAGCCTGTCGGGCACGAAAGCCAAGGACAAGGATGCCGACCCGATCATCGTGCACCCCGACGTGCGCAAGATGCTGCTGACCGCCAAGGCCTACGCCGAAGGCGCCCGCGCGCTGCAGATCTACTGCACACTGCTGCTCGACAAATCGCACAGCCATCCCGACGAAAAGGTGCGCCAGGAGGCGGACGAACTGGTGGCGCTGCTCACGCCCATCGTCAAGGCCTTCATCACCGACAACGGGCACATCGCCACCAACGCCTGCATGCAGGTCTTCGGCGGCCATGGCTTCATCAAGGAATGGGGCATGGAGCAGTTCGTGCGCGACAACCGCATCAACATGATCTATGAAGGCACCAACACCATCCAGTCGCTGGACCTGCTGGGCCGCAAGGTGCTGGGCAACAACGGCGCCACGCTCAAGAAGTTCGGCAAGCTGGTGGGCCAGCTGGTGCAGGAAGAGGGCGTGAACGAGAAGATGGCCGAGTTCATCAACCCTATCGCCTACCTGGGCGAGCAGATGACCAAGTTCACCACCGAGATCGGCTTCAAGGGCTTCCAGAACCCCGACGAAGTGGGCGCTGCCGCCGTGGACTACCTGCGCGTGGCCGGCCACCTGGTGTTCGGCTACCTGTTCGCCCGCATGGCGCAGGTGGCGCTGCGCGAGATTGCCAATGGCAACACCGACCCGTTCTATGTCGCCAAGCTGCAGACGGCGCGTTTCTACTTCGCCAAGCTGTTCCCCGAAACGGCCACGCTGATGCGCACCGCGCGTGCCGGCGCCAAGCCGCTGATGGACACCGACGCCGCGCTGGCCTGACCGCACCGGCCGCCCCCTTCCCCGCCTTTTTTTGCACTGGAGCCGTTATGAATAAAACGCTAGCAGCGATGTTGTGTGTGGCCGTGGCCGCCCCCGCGTGGGCCCAGATGTCGCCCGTGGGCGGGTGGCGCAGCATCGACGACAAGACGGGCGAGGCCAAGGCCGAGATCCGCATCGCCGAAACGGGCGGCGCGCTCACCGGGCGCATCGAGAAGTCGCTGAAGAAGGACACGCCCGCCGATGCGGTCTGCGTCGAATGCCAGGACGACCGCAAGGGCCAGCCCATCGCCGGCCTGGAGATCATCCGGGGCGGCAAGAAGGCCGAAGGCAAGGACGTGTGGGAGGGCGGCAAGATCCTCGACCCCGAAAACGGCAAGGAATACCGCGCCAGCTTCACGCCCATCGACGGCGGCGCCAAGCTGGAGGTGCGCGGCTACCTCGGCCCGTTCTGGCGCACGCAGGTCTGGCAGCGCATGCAGTAACCCATTCCAAAGAAACCAACCATGTCCCGATTCCAAGTGAAGAAAGTCGCCGTGCTCGGCGCGGGCGTGATGGGTGCGCAGATCGCCGCCCACCTCGCCAACGTGAAAGTGCCGGTCGTCCTGTTCGACCTGCCTGCCAAGGAAGGCCCGAAGAACGGCATCGTCACCAAGGCCATCGAGGGGCTCAAGAAGCTCAAGCCCGCGCCGCTGGGCGTGGCGGAAGACGCCGCGCTGATCGGCCAGGCCAACTATGAAGAGCACCTGGAGCAGCTGCGCGGGTGCGATCTCATCATCGAAGCGATCGCCGAGCGCATGGACTGGAAGCTCGATCTCTACAAGAAGATCGCGCCCTTCGTCGCACCCGGCGCCATCGTGGCCTCGAACACCTCCGGCCTGTCGATCACGCGCCTGAGCGAGGCGCTGCCCGACGCCATCAAGCCGCGCTTTTGCGGCATCCACTTCTTCAACCCGCCGCGCTACATGACGCTGGTGGAGCTGATCGACACGCCGACGACCCGGCCCGAGGTGCTCGACCAGCTCGAAGCCTTCGTGACCAGCGGCCTCGGCAAGGGCGTGGTGCGCGCGCACGACACGCCCAACTTCATCGCCAATCGCGTCGGCATCGCCGGCATGCTGGCGACGATGAAGGAAGTGGAGAACTTCGGCCTGACCTACGACGTGGTGGACGATCTCACGGGCAAGAAGCTGGGCCGCGCCAGCAGCGGCACCTTCCGCACCGCCGACGTGGTGGGCCTGGACACCATGGCGCACGTCATCAAGACGCTCCAGGACAACCTGACCGAAGAGAGCGATCCGTTCTACGGCAGCTTCGGCACGCCCGAGGTGCTGAACAAACTCATCGAGATGAAGAACCTGGGCCAGAAGGCCAAGGCGGGCTTCTACAAGAAGGTGGGCCGCGACATCCTGCGCTTCGACCTGGAAAGCGGCGAGTACGTGCCCGGTGGCCAGAAGGCCGACGAGGTGTATGCCCGCATGCTGAAGAAGCCCGCCGGCGAGCGCCTGAAGCTGCTGCGCCATGCCGAGGGCGCGCAGGGCCGTTTCCTCTGGGCCATCCTGCGCAACAGTTTCCATTACGCTGCCGTGCACCTGGGCACCATCGCTGACAACGCGCGCGACGTGGACCAGGCCATGCGATGGGGCTTCGGCATGAAGCAGGGCCCCTTCGAGCTGTGGCAGGAAGCCGGCTGGCTGGAGGTAGCGAAGATGATCCAGGAGGACATCGACGCCGGCAAGGCGCTCAGCAAGGCGCCGCTGCCCGACTGGGTTTTCAAGGGCCCGGTGGCCGAGGCCGGCGGCGTGCACACGGCCGAAGGATCGTGGAGCGCTTCGCGCGCCAAGTTCGTGCCGCGCCGCCAGCTGCCCGTGTACGAGCGCCAGCACTTCCCCGAGAAGCTGCTGGGCGAGGCGCTGCCCGACTGGCGCACGGCCGGCACCACGGTGTCCGAGTCCGATGCGCTGCGCACCTGGACGCTGGACAAGGATGGAGGCCCCTCCGGTAGCCGGATCCTGATCGCCAGCATCCAGAGCAAGATGCATGCGATCAGCCCCGACGTGATGGAGGGCCTCGTCGAAGCCATCGACACCGCCGAGCGCGAATACGACGGGCTGGTGATCTGGTCCGGCGACGCGCCGTTCAGCGTGGGCGCCGATCTGGCCGCCACCATGCCGGCCTTCGTCGTGGCCGGCATCTCGGCCATCGAAAGCGTCGAGCAGGAACTGCAGAACCTCATGCTGCGCCTGCGCTACGCCCAGGTGCCGGTGGTGTCCGCCATCCACGGCATGGCACTGGGTGGCGGCTGCGAGCTGGCCGTGTATTCGGCCCGCCGCGTGGCGCACATGGAAAGCTACATCGGCCTCGTCGAAGTGGGCGTGGGCCTGGTGCCGGGCGCCGGCGGCCTGACCTACATCGCGCGCCGTGCGGCCGAGAACGCCGCCGCCTCCACGGGCAAGGACATCCTGCCCTTCCTGACCGAAGGCTTCACCGCGGCGGCCATGGCCAAGGTGGGCACCAGCGCGCTGGAATCGAAGAAGCTCGGCTACCTGCTGGACAGCGACATCGTCGTGCCGCACAAGGACGAGGTGCTGTTCGTCGCCCTGAACGAGGCCAAGGCGATGGCGGCCAGCGGCTGGCGCGCGCCCAACAAGCGCCTGTTCCCCGTGGCCGGTCGCAGCGGCATCGCCACCATCCGCGGCTCGCTGGTGAACATGCGCGACGGTGGCTTCATCAGCGACCACGACCAGCACATCGCCACCCTGATCGCCGAGATCGTGTGCGGCGGCGACGTGGACGCCGGCACGCTGGTGAGCGAGGAATACCTGATGGCGCTGGAGCGCAAGGCCTTCTGCGCGCTCATCCAGCACCCCAAGACGCAGGAGCGCATCCTGGGCATGCTGAACACCGGCAAGCCCCTGCGCAACTGATGTGCCATCGGACGACCGCATGACGACCTCCACCGGCGCATTCCCGCCCAACCGCATGCAGCTCCAGCTGGAACAGGTGGACGAGTTCCCGAAGTTCCTGCGCCCCTGGGTGCGCAACCTGGTGCTGCGCCGCGCCGTGCCGTTCACCCGCACGGCGCGCGTGGAGTTCATCGAGATGTCGCCGAACCGCGTGGAAGTGCGCCTGCCCAACGAGCACCGCGTGCGCAATCACGTCGGCAGCATCCATGCCTCGGCCATGAACCTGCTGGCCGAGACGGCCACGGGCATGGCGATGGGCCTGAACGTGCGCGACGACTGCCTGCCGCTGGCCAAGGACCTGAAGATGGCCTTTCGCAAGCGCGCCACGGGCGCCTTGCGCGCGGTGGCTGTGCTGACCGACGCGCAGCGCCAGGCCATGCAGGACAGCGACAAGGGCGAGATGCAGGTGCAGGTCACCGTGACCGACGAGGCCGGCATCGAGCCGGTGGAATGCGAATTCACGTGGGCCTGGATTCCGTCCAGCCGCCCCGCCAAGTAACTGATTGACTGACCGATCGATTGATCGATTGAAGGAGCCTTCTCCATGGCAAAACAAATGCAGGACGCCTACATCGTCGCCGCCACGCGCACGCCCATCGGCAAGTCGCACCGCGGCTTCTTCCGCAACACCCGCCCCGACGATCTGCTGGCGACCACCCTCAAGGCGGCCCTGGCCCAGGTGCCCGGGCTGGACCCGGCCTCCATCGAAGACATCATCTGCGGCTGCGCGATTCCCGAAGGCGCCCAGGGGCTGAACGTGGCGCGCATCGGCGCCGTGCTGGCGGGGCTGCCCACCAGCGTGGGCGGCATCACCGTGAACCGTTTCTGCGCCTCGGGCCTGTCGGCCGTGCAGATGGCGGCCGACCGCATCCGCGTGGGCGAGGCCGACGTGATGATCGCCGCCGGAGTGGAAAGCATGAGCATGGTGCCCATGATGGGCAACACGCCCTCGCTGTCGCCCAGCATCTTCGACAAGGACGGTGACGTGGGCATCGCCTACGGCATGGGCCTCACGGCCGAGAAGGTGGCGCAGCAGTGGAAGGTATCGCGCGAGGACCAGGACGCCTTCGCGCTGCAGTCGCACCAGAAGGCGCTGGCCGCGCAGCAGGCCGGCGAGTTCACCGACGAGATCACGCCCATCGAGGTGACCGACCGCACGGCGGACCTGGAGACGGGCGAGAGCATCGCCAAGACCCGCACCGTGGCGCTGGACGAAGGCGCACGGCCCGACACCAGCCTGGAAGGCCTGGCCAAGCTCAAGACGGTGTTCGCCGCGCGGGGCTCGGTCACCGCCGGCAACAGCTCGCAGACCAGCGACGGTGCGGGCGCGCTGATCCTGGCGAGCGAGGCGGCCGTGAAGCGTTTCGGCCTCACGCCGTTGGCCCGCTTCGTGAGCTTCGCCAGCAAGGGCGTGCCGCCCAGCATCATGGGCATCGGCCCCATCGAGGCCATTCCGGCCGCGTTGCGCTATGCGGGCCTCAAGCATGAAGACATCGACTGGTTCGAGTTGAACGAAGCCTTCGCCGCGCAGTCGCTGGCGGTCGTGCGCCAATTGGGCCTGGACCCTTCCAAGGTCAATCCCATGGGCGGCGCCATCGCCCTGGGCCACCCTCTGGGCGCCACGGGCGCCATCCGCGCCGCCACGGTGGTGCATGCGCTGCGCCGCAAGAACCTCAAGTACGGCATGGTGACCATGTGCGTGGGCATGGGGCAGGGCGCTGCAGGCATTTTCGAGCGCGTCTGAGGTCGGGGGCGCATTGCGCGCCCCGCCATTCCGGGGTTCAGGCAGTCGCCGGCACGACGGGACGGAGAAAGCAATCACGGCACACTCGCACACCATGACTCTCGATCTCCATCCCCTGGACGACGCGCTGGCCCTGGAGCCGGCCGGTGCCCACCAGTACACCGGCCGGACCACGCCCGCGTACTGGAACATGGTCGGCCTTTCGGCGGCGCGACGGCCGCGGTGCTGCTGCAGGCCGTGCTGCAGCACCCCGACCGCCTGGGGGAGCCGCTGTCGCTCACCGTCAATTACGCCGGCGCGGTGTCGCAGGGCCCCTTCACGGTGCAGGCCACGCCGGTGCGCACCAACCGGTCCACGCAGCACTGGACGCTGTCCATCGTGCAGCCCGGCGCCGACGGCGAATGGGTCACCACCACCACGGGCACCGCCGTGACCGCCGCCCGCCGCGAAACCTGGAGCCTGGCCGACACCCCCATGCCGACAGCGCCCGGCCCCGACACCCTGGAGCCGCTGGCCAAAGGGCTGGGCGTGGCCTGGCTCGACCGCTACGAATTGCGGCCGGTGGCCGGGGCCTTGCCGCAGCGCTGGGACGGCAGCGGCGACAGCAGCCTCTCGCAGCTGTGGATGCGCGATGCGCCGGCCCGCCCGCTCGACTTCTGCGCGCTGGCGGCACTGGCCGATGTGTTCTTTCCGCGGGTCTGGCTGCGCCGTGCGCACCGGGTGCGGGCGGGCACGGTGTCCCTCACGGTGTATTTCCACGCGGGGCGGGAGCAGCTGGCGGCCACGGGCACCGGATTCTTGCTGGGCCAGGCGCGCGCGCAAGAATTCCGCAATGGCTTTTTCGATCAGACGGCCCAGTTGTGGAACGATGCCGGCACCATGCTGGCCAGCAGCCACCAGATCGTTTATTACAAGGAATGAGGCGCCCCCGGCGCCCCGTTCGCTTTCCCCTCCCACGACCTTCCATGGCAGGAGCTTTCCCATGACCGATACCCCGACCCAGGACATCCTCGTTCACACCGAATCCGGCGTGGCCACCATCACCTTCAACCGCGTGGAGAAAAAGAACTCCATCACCACCGCGATGTACGCCGCGCTGGCGGATGCGCTGGAGTCCGCCGCGGCCGACAGCGCGGTGCGCGTGGTCGTGCTGCAGGGCGATGTGGCCATCTTCAGCGCCGGCAACGACATCGGCGACTTCCTGAACAAGCCGCCGTCCACGCAGGACTCGCCGGTGTTCCGTTTCCTGCGCGGCATCGCCACGTTCCCGAAGCCGGTGGTGGCCGCGGTCTGCGGTCCGGCCGTGGGCATCGGCACCACCATGCTCTTTCACTGCGACCTGGTCTACGCGGGCGACAACGCCGCGTTCTCCATGCCCTTCGTCAACTTGGGGCTGTGCCCCGAGGCCGCGTCCAGCCTGCTCGTGCCGCAGATGATGGGCTACCACCGTGCCGCCGAGGCGCTGCTGCTGGGCGAGCCCTTCCTGGCCGAGGCGGCGCTGGAGGTGGGACTGGTCAACCGCGTGGTGCCGCCCACGGAGTGCAACATGGTGGCCCAGACCCAGGCGCGCAAGTTGGCGGCCAAGCCGCTTTCCGCGCTCATCGAGACCAAGCGGCTCATGAAGCAGGGCCAGACGGCTGCGGTGCTGGAGCGCATGGCGCAGGAGGGTGCGAGCTTCGGTCGCATGCTGCAGGAGCCCGCGGCGCGGGAGGCGTTCAGCGCCTTCGTCGAGAAACGCCGGCCGGATTTCAGCGCGGTGTGACAGCATCTGAGGGGGCGCGGCCTGGCGTTTTGCCTGGGAACTGGGCATAACGATAGATGCCGGCGGCATGAATCTGGCAGTACATTCCTGCTCATCCATAAACCCCCTGCCGGACCGTGCCATGACTGCTGTCAAACCACCTTCGCCATTCGCTGCTCCCCGCGCGCCGTCGCGCCGCGCCTTTGTGCAATGGGGCGCATCGCTTGCCAGCGGCGCCCTGGGGTCGTCGGCCCTGGCGCAGGGGGCGGTCGCTCCGGCACCCGTGCCGCTGGAAGGCGGCATCCTCAAGGTGGTGGTGCCGTATGCGGCCGGCGGCGCATCCGACCGGGCCGCGCGCCTGCTGGCCGATGCCCTCGGTCCCCGGCTGGCGGTGCCGGTGGTGGTGGAAAACCGCGTGGGCGCGGGGGGGCGGCTGGCCGTCCAGCAGTTGCACCGCGACAGTTCCGGCCAGAACCAGGTCGTGCTGGCCAACCCGGCCACCATGCTGGTGGCGCCCCTGGTCTTCAAGGACAATGGCTACGACCCCGACAAGGACTATGTGGCCCTGTCCCAGATCACGAGCTATCAGTTCGGTCTGGCCGTGTCCACGGCCGTGCCGGTCAAGGAATTCGCCCACCTGCACGCCTGGATGCTGGCCAATCAGGACAAGGTGGCCGCCGGCGTGCCGGCCACCGGCAGCCTGCCGCATTTCTTTGCCCTGATGCTGGCGGAAAAGCTTTCCCTGCAACTGCCCGTCGTCGGATATCGGGGGTCCGCGCCGCTGCTCAACGATCTGATGGGCGGTCACGTCCCCATCGCCGTGGACACGCTGGATGCGCTGGAGCCGCTGCACAAGGCCGGCAAGCTGCGCATTCTGGCGGTGTCGGGCGATCACCGGTCGTCCACGCTGCCGACGGTGCCCACCTTCAAGGAGGCGGGGCTGGGCCTGTCCGCCCTCGGCTGGAACGTGCTCTACGCGCCTGCGTGGCTGCCGCCCGCCCGCGCCCGGCGCATCGCCGACACGGTGACCCAGGTCATGGCGGACCCGGCCCTGCAGGCCCGCTTCGTGGCGGCCGACATGGTGCCCGTGGTCAGCTCGCGCGACCAGACCGCCAAAATGCTGACGGCCTACAAGGCGCAATGGGCGCCGGTGGTCCGCCATTCGGGCTTCCAGCCCTGAACCCTTGCCCCTTCCTCGATGACTCCACCCCCTGATTCCGCCCAGCCCTCTCCGTTCGAGGCCGAGTTCATCGATGGTTTGAAGGACATCTTCGAGCAGCGCATCGTCTTCAACCAGTTGCTCGGTCTCAAGGTCACGCATCTGGGGGCCGCACATGTCGAGGCGCGCATCGAGATGAAGCCCGAGCTGGTGGGACACTACGCCTACAACCGCGTGCACGGCGGTGTCATCAGCGCGGGGCTGGATGCCATGGGGGGGCTTGCCGTGATGGCGGCCATCGGTGCCCGCCACATGGACGAGCCGCCCGCGCAGCGCCTGCACCGCTTCGGCAAGCTGGGCACCATCGACCTGCGCATCGACTATCTGCGGCCGGGCATCGGGAGCCACTTCACCCTGCGGGCTGAGGTGCTGCGGCTGGGCTCGCGCGTGGCCAGCACGCGCATGGAGTTTTTCGGCCCGGACGGCACCCTCATGTCGGCGGGCGCTGCCGCCTACATCGTTTCGTAGCCGGAGCCTACGCACGATCGCGGCGATGTATGTCGCTGCAAAGCATGCAAGTGCATGCAACGATCGAATGGTTTGGTTACCGTTCTTGCGTAACGCGGGGAGTTTTCGCGGAACGTCGCTTCTAGCATGGCTCTTTTTCAAGGAGATCTGATGGCCGTGCAAAACCCCTTCTTCGGCAAGCGTGAACCCGACGCATTCCAGCCTCGCCAACCTTCTTCCGTCCTCGGCGGTGCGACCACCGTGGTGCCCGGTGGCAACAGTGCCACGACCGCCACCCCTTCTTCCGCCAAGCCCGTGTCCACGGGCACGGCGCCCGGCAGTGCCGTTTCCGACGGCGTGGGCAGCAAGCTGACGGTGGGCCCGAACATCAAGCTCAAGGGGGTGGAGATCACCGATTGCGACACGCTCGTGGTCGAAGGCACGGTGGAGGCCACGATGGACTCCCGCGTGATCCACATCGCCGAGCAGGGCGCCTTCCGCGGCTCTGCCGAGATCGACATCGCCGAGATCCACGGCGAGTTCGACGGCACGCTCACCGTGCGCGAAAAGCTCGTGATCTACAGCACCGGCAAGGTGACCGGCAAGATCCGCTACGGCAAGGTGGTGATCGAAGAGGGCGGCCAGTTGGCCGGCGAAATCTTTGCCGGCACGTCGGGCCCCGCTCCCCGAGCCAATGCGGTGAGCAACAACAACACCACCAACGCGCGCAACGAAGCGCCTGCACTCGCCGCGGCCTGAGCCTCGGCGGGCATTGCGATCAATCCCGGCGTGCGCCGAGGGCGCGCTTCACCGACCTGCCACGTACGGCCCGTGGCAGGCCAGGCGTTTCGCGCCGGGGTTTACTCCACGTTCTCAGCCTGCCGCGCCGCCCTCGGGCGCTGCGGTGGCCGGCAGCGGACGGGGCCTGCCTGCGGCATCAATGGCCACATAGGTCAGCCGTGCTTCCGTGACCTTCACATACCGGCCCTGCGCTGAAAAGCGCTCTGCATACACCTCGACCTCCACCGTGACCGAGGTGCGTCCGGTGCGCGCGTGACCGCCGAGAAGAACGAAAGAATGTCCCCCACGCGAACGGGCTGCTTGAATACGAATTCGTTCACCGCCACGGTGGCCATGCGGCCCTGCACATAGCGCGCCGGCAGCACCGATCCCGCCAGGTCCACCTGGGCCATGACCCAGCCGCCGAAGATGTCGCCGTTGGCGTTGCAGTCGGCCGGCATCGGAATCACCTTGAGCACCAGCTCCTTGTCGGTGGGCAATTCGGTCAACGCAGCGCTGGTAAGGGCGGTCATGGGCACAATCTCGGTAAAAACAACAACCGGAATTGTCCTTCATGCGCCCCCACGGCGAATCCCCACCCCCTCTCGTCGCGCGCCCCGGCGCCGGCTCCCGCACCGACTGGGCCACGCTCGGCCGGCTCGTTCCCTATCTCTGGCAATACAAATGGCGGGTGATCGCGGCGCTGGTCTTCGTCGTGGGGGCCAAGGTGGCCAACGTCGGGGTGCCGCTGCTGCTCAAGCAATTGATCGATGCCATGTCGATCGCTCCGGGCGACCCCGCCGCCGTGGTGGTCGTGCCCATCGCCCTGTTGCTGGCCTATGGCGGGTTGCGCCTTTCCACCTCCATCCTGACCGAACTGCGGGAACTGGTCTTCGCCAAGGCCACGCAGGGCGCGGCCCGCAGCATCGCGCTCCAGACGTTCGAGCACCTGCATGCCTTGAGCCTGCGCTTTCACCTGGAGCGGCAGACGGGCGGCATGACGCGCGACATCGAACGCGGCGTGCGCGGCATCGAATCACTGATCTCGTTCACGCTGTTCAACATCGGCGCCACCCTGATCGAGGTGTTCCTGGTGCTCACCGTGCTGGCCGTCAAGTTCGACGCGTGGTTCGCCTGGATCACGCTGGGCGCCCTGGGCCTGTACATCGCGTTCACCGTGCTGCTGACCGAATGGCGCACGAAGTTCCGCCGGCAGGCCAACGAGTTCGACTCGGCCGCGCACGCCAAGGCGGTGGACTCGCTGCTGAACTACGAGACCGTCAAGTACTTCAACAACGAGGCGTTCGAAGCCCAGCGCTACGACGAAAGCCTGCAGCGGCTGCGCCATGCGCGGCTCAAGAGCCAGACCTCGCTGTCGCTGCTGAACACTGGGCAGCAGCTCATCATCGCCACCGGCCTCGTGGCCATGCTGTGGCGCGCCGCGCAAGGCGTGGCGGATGGCCGCATGACGCTGGGCGATCTGGTCATGGTGAACGCCTTCATGATCCAGCTCTACATTCCGCTCAACTTTTTGGGCGTGATCTACCGCGAGATCAAGCAGAGCCTGACCGACCTCGACAAGATGTTCACCCTGATGGACAAGGAGCGCGAGGTGGCCGATGCGCCCGGCGCCCAGCCGCTGGTCCACCTGGAGCACCCGGCCGTGCGCTTCGAAGACGTGCACTTCGCCTACGAAAGCCGTGCGGGCAGCGCGCGGCCCATCCTGCACGGCATCAGCTTCGAGATTCCTGCCGGCAAGACGGTGGCGGTGGTGGGGCCCTCGGGCTCGGGCAAGTCCACGCTGGCGCGCCTGCTCTTTCGCTTCTACGACATCCAGTCGGGCCGCATCACGGTGGCCGGTCAGGACATCCGGGCCGTGACGCAGGACAGCCTGCGGCGCGCCATCGGCATCGTGCCGCAGGACACCGTGCTGTTCAACGACACCATCGCCTACAACATCGCCTACGGCCACCCGGGCGCAGCGCAGGATGCCGTGGAAGCCGCCGCCCAGGCCGCGCGCATCCATGGCTTCATCGCCGCCACGCCGCTGGGTTATGCCACGCAGGTGGGCGAGCGCGGCCTCAAGCTCTCCGGCGGCGAGAAGCAGCGGGTGGCGATCGCGCGCACGCTGCTGAAGAACCCGCCGATCCTGATCTTCGACGAGGCGACGTCTGCGCTCGATTCAGCCAATGAGCGGGCCATCCAGGCCGAGCTGAAAAGCGCGGCGCGCAACAAGACGGCCCTGGTGATCGCGCACCGCCTCTCCACGGTGGTGGATGCGCACGAGATCCTGGTGATGGAAGCCGGCCGCATCATCGAGCGCGGCACCCATGCCGCGCTCCTGGAGCAGGGCGGCCGCTACGCCAGCATGTGGGCGCTGCAGCAAAGCGGAGAGGCCGGCTGACGGGCCGCCGCAGCGCGCCTCGATGCGCGGGCGCCGGCGCGCAGGCCGGCCCGGCCCGTCAGGGCTTGCGCGCGGCGATCGCCTTCTCGGCCTGGTCCACCAGGTCCGCGCCGATCTGGCCCTTCCACTTGTCGAACACCGGGCGCGTGGCCTTGGCGAAGGCGGTGCGCTCGGCGGGGCTGAGCTGGGTCACCGTCACCCCGTGGCTGGCGATTTCCTTGAGCAGGGGCTTGTCGGCCTCGACCATGCCCTTGCGCGCGATGGCGATCTGTTCCTTGCCGGCGTCGATGGCGGCCTGCTTGACGATTTCGCGGTCGGCGGGCGTCCAGGAATTCCAGATGTCCTTGTTGACCACGAAGATCAGCGGGTCGTTCATGTAGCCCCACAGGGTCATGTATTTCTGCGCCACGGTGTAGAGCTTGGCGGCCATGTAGACCGACACCGGGTTCTCCTGCCCGTCCACGGCGCTGCTGGCCATGGCGGGCTGGGCGTCGGCCCAGCTCATCTGGGTGGGATTGGCGCCCAGTGCAGAGAAGGTGTCCAGGAACAGCGGCGAGCCGACCACGCGGATCTTCAGGCCCTTGAGGTCTTCGGGGCTCTTGATGGGGCGCTTGGAGTTGGAGATTTCGCGGTAGCCGTTCTCGCCCCAGGCCAGCGGCACCACGCCGGCCTTGTCCAGCGTCTGGAAGATGCTCTTGCCCACCTCGCCTTGCGTCACCGCATCCACGGCGGCGTAGTCTGGAAACAGGAAGGGCAACGAGAACAGGTTGAGTGGCTTGACCTGGGGCGACCAGTTGATGGTGGAGCCCACGGCCATGTCGATCACGCCCTGGCGCAGCGCGCTGAACTCGCGCGTCTGGTCGCCCTGGATCAGCGAAACGCCGGGGTACAGCTTGATGTTGATGCGGCCTTGCGTGCGTTCGCGGACCTTGCTGGCCCACAGTTCGCCGCCCTTGCCCCAGGGGAAGGCGGTGCCCAGCACCAGCGACATGCGGTATTCGCTCTTGTAGTTTTGCGCCAGGGCCGGCGTGGCGAAGGCCAGTGCGGCGGCGGCAGCGACGGCGCTGGTGAGGAAGGTGCGCAGTTTCATGGTTTCAGTCTCCTGGTTCTCGGTGAAAAGGGGGCGGTGGGGTCGATGGGGTCAGTAGCCCAGGCGGGCGGGCAGCCACAGCGCCAATTGCGGGAAGGCGATGACCAGCACCATGACGACGAACATCGCCAGCAGCATCGGCCCCACCCAGCGCACGGTGGACTCCATGCGCACGCCGGCGATGCGGCACGACACCATGAGGTTCACGGCCAGCGGCGGCGTGAACTGGCCCAGGGCGACCTTGAGCGTGAGGATGACGCCGAACCACACCGGGTCCCACTGGTAGTGCTGCATGATGGGCAGCAGCAGCGGCACGAAGATCAGGAAGATCGAGATGCCGTCGAGGAACATGCCCACCGTGATGAGCAGCAGGATCAGCAGCGCCATCACGCCGTATTCGCCCAGGCCCGAGTTCACGATGGCTTTGGCCACCGGATCGATCACGCCCAGCGTGGACAGCGAGAACGCGAAGATGCCGGCCAGCGACACCACCAGCAGGATCACGGCCGAGAGCTCACCCGCCTCGCGCAGGATGGGGAACAGGTCGCGCACCCGGATGGTCCGGTGGATGCACATGCCCACGAACAGGCCGTAGAACACCGCCACCACGGCCGCCTCGGTGGGGGTGAACCAGCCCGCCCGCATGCCGCCCAGGATCAGCACCGGCGCGGCCAGGCCCCAGGAGGCCTCGCGCAGGCTGCGCCAGAACGGCGGGCGCGGCATGGAGGATTCGAGCGCGCCCATCTTGTGCCGGCGGGCCAGCCACACCGCGGGCACGATCAGCGCGATGCCGGCGAGCACGCCGGGAATCATGCCGGCCGCGAAGAGCGCGGGCACCGAGGCGCCCGGCACCAGCACCGAATAGATGATGAACGCGACGGAAGGCGGGATCAGGATGTCGGTGGCCGCCGCGGCCCCCACCACGCTGGCGGAGAACGAGCCCGGATAGCCCGCCCGCGACATGGCCGCGATCATCACGCCACCCACCGCAGCCGCATTGGCCGGCCCCGAGCCGGAGATGCCGCCCAGGAACATCGCCACGGCGATGGCCACCAGGGGCAGCATGCCCGGGCCGCGGCCCACGATGGCCACCGCGAAGTTCACGAGCCGAAGCGCCACCCCGGAGCGGTCGAAGATCGAGCCCACGAGCACGAACATGGGAATGGCCAGCAGCGGGTACTTGCCCAGGCCGGCATAGAAGTTCTGGGGCACGGCCAGCAGGCCGAACCATTGGCTGTCGGCATTGGCCAGCGCAATGGCCGCCACCCCCGCCAGCCCCAGCGCGGCGCCGATGGGCACGCCCACGAACATCATGGCGAGGAACGCCACGAACAGCAGGGTCGCGATCATGCGGAAGTGTCCTGCCGGCCTGCCGAGGAGGCCGTGCGGCCCCGGCGGATGAACAGCCCCACCGCCCGCCAGGTGATCAGTGCGGACAGCAGCGGCAGCCACACCGAGTACCACCACTGCGGTACGCCGATGCCGGGAGAGGTCTCGCCGAAGCGGTAGTCGTCCCACACCACCCGCACGCTCAGCACGGCGATCACGCCGAACAGCAGCGCCACCATCAGCGCACCGAAGCGCGCCAGCGCGTGCCGGCGAGCCGCCGAGCCGCCCTCGGCGAACCATTCGATGCGGATGTGCTGATCGCGCGCGACCGCGGCGGAGCCCGCCACCAGCGCCAGGACGATCATGAGGAAGACCGAGATCTCCTCGGTCCAGGCGAAGGAGGAGTTGGTGAAGTAGCGCACGAGCACGTTGGCGAAGGTGATGAGGGCCAGCGCCGCCATCACGATGACGGTGAGCCAGTCTTCGATGCGCAGTGAGCGGGGAGCGTCGTCGGGCGGTGCGGCAGGCCGTGCCGCGTCGTGGGGCGCGGGCCCGGACGGGGGAAGTGAGGACATGGGAGGCAGAGGGTCGAGAGAACGGACAACGTGGCGATGCGGGTCACTCTGCCCGCCGGCCTTGTGCGCCAGGGGCCCGGACGGGGCGGCGCTCGGAGCGCCGAAGCCATTTTGCAAGCAAACGTGGCAGGGCCCGGTGCAGGGTTTCCCCAAGGGGCCTTGCGCCACAGGCACGCGCGGCCCCCGATAATGCGCGCCATGGAAACCAAGTGGCTCGAGGATTTCGTCAGCCTCGCGGAAACGCGCAGCTTCAGCCGTTCAGCGCAATTGCGCCACGTGACCCAGCCGGCGTTCTCGCGCCGCATCCAGGCGCTGGAGGCCTGGGCCGGCACCGATCTGGTGGACCGCAGTTCCTACCCGACCCGGCTCACGCCCGCGGGCAAGACGCTCTACGAGGAAGCGCTGGAGATGCTGCAGGCCATGCAGAACACCCGCGCCATGCTGCGGGCCCACACCAGCGCCGGCAAGGACATGATCGAGTTCGCGGTGCCGCACACGCTGGCCTTCACGTTCTTTCCCGCCTGGCTGTCGAGCCTGCGCGAGCGTTTCGGGCCGGTCAAGAGCCGCCTCATCGCGCTCAACGTGCACGATGCCGTGCTGCGCCTGGTGGAGGGGGGGTGCGACCTGCTGATCGCCTACCACCATCCCTCGCAGCCCTTCCAGCTCGACGCCGACCGCTACGAAATGGTGACGCTGGGCCAGGAAATCCTCTCGCCCTATTCGCGCGCCAATGCCGACGGCCAGCCGCTGTTCAGCCTGCCGGGCCGCGCGGGCGAGCCGCTCCCCTACCTGGGGTATGCACCCGGGGCCTATCTGGGCCGCGTGACGGATTTGATCCTCAAGCAGTCGGGAACGGCCATCCACCTGGACCGCGTCTATGAAACCGACATGGCCGAGGGATTGAAGGCGATGGCGGTCGAGGGGCACGGGGTGGCCTTCCTGCCGCACAGCGCGGTCAAGAAGGAACTGCGCTCGCGCCGCCTGGTCAGCGCGGCGCCCCCGGGCGTGGAGGACCTGCAGATGGCGATGGAAGTGCGGGCCTACCGCGAAAAGCCGTCCGGCAAGGAGCCCTCCAAGGGCATCGCGCAGTCGCTGTGGACCTACCTGCAGGCCCACAGTACGGACAAGCCCCTTTGACCGCAGGGTCAGGTTATGTGTCAAATGCATATTCCACCGTGCATTTGGCATTGGAAAGACCGTGTGACGGGACGTACATTCCGTCCCGGCGTCCGGAGCGAAGTGCACAAGCCTTCACCCAACAGAGAGGCCCGGCCTGGCACGGTGTTTGCTCAGGTTAGAACTTACGAACTTTGAGACAAGCCATGAAAACATTCCATTGGAAGGCCGTATGGGGCGTTGCCGCCTTGTGCTGGGGCATGGCTGTCTCCGCGCAAGGGGTACTGGAGCGGGTCACCGCCGGCGGCAAGCTGGTGCTGGCCTACCGGGAATCCTCGGTGCCCTTCTCCTATGTGGACGCCGGCAAGCCCGTGGGCTATGCGGTGGAGCTGTGCCAGCGGATCGCCGAGGTCGTTCGCAAGAAGACCGGCCGCAAGGACATGGACGTGGAATTCGTGCCGGTCACCTCGGCCAACCGCATGGAGACCATCGAGAAAGGCCGCGCCGACATGGAGTGCGGCTCCACCACCAACAATGCCGAGCGCCGCCAGGTCGTGGCGTTCACCGTGCCCCACTTCATCACCGGCGCCCGCCTGCTGGTGCCGGCCCAGAGCAACGTGGACCGCATCGAAGACCTCAGCGGCAAGAAGCTCGTGTCCACCAAGGGCACCACGCCCTTGAAGGCGGCCCAGCAGATCAACCGCGAGCGGCTCCTGCAGATCAACATCGTCGAAGCCCCGGACCATGCCCGGGCCGTCGAGATGGTGGAAAAGGGCGAGGCCGATGCCTTCGCGATGGACGACGTGCTGCTCTACGGCCTGGCGTCCAACCGCCCCAATCCGGCCGCCTTGAAGGTGGTCGGCAAGTTCATCACCACCGAGCCGCTGGCCATCATGCTGCCCAAGAACGACCCCACGTTCAAGAAGCTGGTGGACGACGAGATGCGCCGGCTGATCACCAGCCGCGAGATCTATCCCATCTACGACAAGTGGTTCGCCCAGCCCATCCCCCCGTCCAACCGCGCGCTCAATCTTCCGGTGAGCTATCTCTTGCGGGATTTCTGGCGCTATCCCACCGATCAGGTTCCGTTTTGAGCGCCGTTTTTCAGCTGCGCTGACCCGATGTTCCGGGTATTCGGCATGGTGGCGAATTCCACTCCGTGCCACTATCTAGAATGATTGTTTCCGTTGTATCCGTAAGTTCTAAGGAGATCCTGATGAAGAAGCATTTGCTGGCAGTCGCCATCACCGCCCTGGCCGCAGGGAGCGCATTCGCGCAAGCCAACGACACGCTGGCCAAGATCAAGGCCTCCGGCACGATCACCGAAGGTGTTCGCGAATCCTCCGGCCTGTCGTACACCCTGGGTGACGGCAAGTACACGGGCTTCCACTACGACGTGTGCGCCAAGGTGATCGCCGACGTGCAAAAGCAGCTCGGCCTGGCCAAGCTGGACGTCAAGTACCAGCCCGTCACGTCGCAAAACCGCATCCCCCTGGTGCAAAACGGCACCGTGGACATCGAGTGCGGCTCCACCACCAACAACGCGGCCCGCCAGAAGGACGTCGCCTTCGCGGTCACGACCTATGTCGAGGAAGTGCGCATCGCCGTCAAGGCCGATTCGGGCATCACCGGCATCAAGGACCTGAACGGCAAGAACATCGCCACCACCACGGGCACCACCTCGGTGCAGACGCTGCGCAAGAACAAGCGCGCCGAAGGCCTGACGTTCAAGGAAGTGTTCGGCAAGGACCATTCCGACAGCTTCCTGCTGCTGGAATCCGGCCGCGCCGACGCCTTCATCATGGACGGCTCGATCCTGGCTTCCAACATCGCCAAGTCCAAGAGCCCCAACGATTTCAAGATCGTCGGCGAAGTGCTGAGCGTGGAACCCATCGCGATCATGATCCGCAAGGACGACCCCGCCTTCAAGAAGGCCGTGGACGACAGCATCAAGGCGCAGATCAAGTCCGGCGACATGGCCAAGCTGTACGACAAGTGGTTCCTGCAGCCCGTGCCCCCGAACAACGTGAAGATCGGCCTGCCAGCGAGCGAAGCGACGAAGGCGGCCTGGGCGAACCCCAACGACAAGCCCATGGAAGAGTACGCCACCAAGGACTGAGCGCCCGGCGCTCGCATGCGGCAAACGCCCACCTGACGGTGGGCGTTTGTTTGTTTCCCCGGCAGGGATGCCCGGGATGGGGCGCCAAGTTTGAAGACAACGAGATTTGAGAAGGATTTCCCATGGGATCAAATTGGGATTGGCAAGTCTTCCTGCAGGACCCAGGGGGTGAATACCCGACCTACCTCCAGTGGATGCTCTCTGCCTGGGGCTGGACGGTGTCGGTGGCCCTGCTGGCCCTGGTCATCGCGCTGGTGATGGGATCGATCGTCGGGACACTGCGCACGCTGCCCGACAACAAGGTGCTGGTCGGCTTCGGCAATGCCTGGGTCGAGCTGTTCCGCAACATTCCGCTGCTGGTGCAGATTTTTCTGTGGTACCACGTGCTGCCGGCGATCTTCCCGGTGCTCAAGGGCGTCTCGGGCTTCATCCTCGTGGTGCTGGCGCTGGGCTTCTTCACCTCGGCGCGGATCGCCGAGCAGGTGAGGGCGGGCATCCAGGCCCTGCCGCGCGGCCAGCGCTACGCGGGCATGGCCATGGGCTTCACCACCGTGCAGTACTACCGCTACGTGCTGCTGCCGATGGCGTTTCGCATCATCATTCCGCCGCTCACGAGCGAGACGATGAACATCTTCAAGAACTCGTCCGTGGCCTTCGCCGTGTCGGTGGCCGAACTGACGATGTTCGCGATGCAGGCGCAGGAAGAGACCTCGCGCGGCATCGAAATCTACCTGGCCGTGACGGGCCTGTACGTGATCTCGGCCTTCGCCATCAACCGCATCATGGCCTTCATCGAAAAGCGCACGCGCGTTCCCGGCCTGATCGTGTCCGGCGGCACGGGGGGAGGCCACTGACATGATGAATCTCGACCTTTCCTTCTACAGCTGGGACATCATCAGCAAGTTCGTCGTCAAGGGCTTTTACTTCAGCATCATGCTGACGCTGATCGCCACGGTCGGCGGCATCCTGCTGGGCACCGTGCTGGCGCTGATGCGCCTGTCGGGTAAGAAGTGGCTGGACGCGCCGGCCACGTTCTACGTCAACGGCATGCGCAGCATCCCGCTGGTGATGGTGATCCTGTGGTTCTTCCTGCTGGTGCCGGCCTCGTTCTACGCGGCCCTGCCCGGCGGAATCGGCACGAGCTACCGTTCGGAGCTGTCGGCCATCATCACCTTCATCGCCTTCGAGGCCGCGTACTTCAGCGAGATCATGCGGGCCGGCATCCAGTCGATCTCCCGCGGACAGGTGTTCGCGGGCCAGGCGCTCGGGATGACCTACGGCCAGAACATGAAGCTCGTGATCCTGCCGCAGGCGTTCCGCAACATGCTGCCCGTGCTGCTCACGCAGACCATCATCCTGTTCCAGGACACTTCGCTGGTCTACGCCATCGGCGCCTACGAGATGCTCAAGGGCTTCGAGACGGCGGGCAAGAACTATGGGCGGCCGATCGAGGCCTACCTGCTGGCAGCCGTCGTGTACTTCGCGATGTGCTTCGCACTGTCCTGGGTCGTCAAGCGCCTGCACCGGAAAATCGCCATCATCCGCTGAGCGGAAAGAGTGAGGAAATAGCAATGATTGAAATGAAGAATGTCTCGAAGTGGTACGGCAGCTTCCAGGTGCTGACCGACTGCTCCACTTCCATCCAGAAGGGCGAAGTCGTGGTGGTGTGCGGCCCTTCGGGCTCCGGCAAGTCCACGCTGATCAAGACCATCAACGCGCTGGAGCCCTTCCAGAAGGGCGAGATCTTCGTGGACGGCATCGCCGTGCACGACCCCAAGACCAACCTGCCCAAGCTGCGCAGCCGCGTGGGCATGGTGTTCCAGCACTTCGAACTGTTCCCCCACCTGTCGGTGACCGAGAACCTGACGATCGCGCAGATCAAGGTGCTGGGCCGCGGCGCGGACGAGGCCAAGAAGCGCGGCCTCAAGATGCTGGACCGCGTGGGCCTGTCGGCGCACAAGGACAAGTTCCCCGGCCAGTTGTCGGGCGGCCAGCAGCAGCGTGTGGCGATCGCCCGTGCGCTGTCGATGGACCCCATCGTGATGCTGTTCGACGAACCCACGTCCGCCCTCGACCCCGAAATGGTGGGCGAAGTGCTGGATGTGATGGTGGGCCTGGCCAATGAAGGCATGACCATGATGTGCGTGACCCACGAAATGGGCTTCGCGCGCAAGGTCAGCAACCGCGTGATCTTCATGGACGTGGGCGGAAAGATCCTGGAGGACTGCTCCAAGGACGATTTCTTCAACAACCCGGATGCCCGTCAGCCGCGCACCAAGGACTTCCTCAACAAGATCCTGCAGCACTGATCGCTGCGAGCCCCCGAGCCCCTGCGCCCCTGTCGGCAACAGCAGGGCACCAACGAGAAGCGCCCCCCGGCGCTTTTTTCATGGGCATCCAGGCAGGGACGGCGGGGCGGCGCAACAATGGAGCGCCCTGGCGGATGGGCCGTGGTTCGCGGCGTCCGCTTCCTTTCCCCCCGGCGTGCTCGTTGCCGCCTTTCCTGGATTCCCATTGCCCATGCCATTGCCCGAGGACATTCAGGCCGACGATGCAGCCGCTGGCGGCGCGCGTGCAGGCGCTGGTGCGGGTCGGGAGGTGGATGCCCGTGCGGGAGCGCATGGTCCGGGCTGGCAGATCGTGCACCTGCACTCCTCGGCCCCGCCGCAGCCGGACCAAGGCGCGCCCTGCAACGGCTGCGGCCTGTGCTGCCTGGCCGAGCCCTGCCCGCTGGGCATGCTGGTGTCGCGCCGCCGGCATGGCCCGTGCGCGGCGCTGCGCTGGCGGGAGGAAGGCGCTGGGGGCGATGCCGCACCGGGCCGCTATGTCTGCGGCATGGTCGCGGACCCCGGCGAGGTCACGGGCTGGCGCAGCGCCTGGGCCGTGCGGCTGATGCGCGCGCTGGTCAGGCGTTGGATCGCGGCCGGCATCGGCTGCGATGCGCCGCCGCTGAGGGTGCCTGAGGGGGCGGTCCATCCCCAAAAGGATCCGGGCAATTTGCTATAAAAATAATAGCTATATGCCCTAGTATCGATTGTGCTGGAGGCCTTTTTTGTCTCAAAGCCTCGTCACGTGCGCGGCAGGGCGTAGGCGATCAGCCAGTCCCCCGTGCGCGTACCGAGCGAGCCGTGTCCGCCTGCCGCCACCACGATGTACTGCCGGCCATCGGCCCCGGTGTAGGTCATCGGGGTGGCCTGGCCGCCCGCGGGCAGGCGGCTCTTCCACAGCTCGTTGCCGTTGGAGACATCGTAGGCCCGCACGTAGTAGTCGAGCGTGCCGGACAGGAAGGCCACGCCGCCGGCCGTGGTCACCGGGCCGCCCAGGTTGGGCACGCCCATCTTGAACGGCACGGGCACGGGGGCCAGGTCGCGCACGGTGCCGTTCTTGTGCTTCCAGATGATCTTGCCCGTGGTCAGGTCCGCGCCGGCCACGTAGCCCCAGGGCGGTGCCTGGCAGGGAATGCCCAGCACCGAGACGAAGGGCTTCAGGCGCACGGCGAACGGCGCGCCCACGTTCTCGTTCAGCGCGGGCAGCATGCCGTGCGGCGGCGCGCCGCCGGGCTGGACCAGCAAGGTGGTGTCGTCGGTGCGCGGGATGAGCTGCGAGGTGAAGGCCAGGTAGGTGGGCGTGGTGAAGGCCATCTCGCGCTGCGGGTCCACGGCCACGCCGCCCCAGTTGAACACGCCGAAGTTGCCGGGATAGACCAGGGTGCCGCGGGTGGAGGGCGGGGTGAAGCGGCCTTCGAAGCGCAGCTTCTCGAACGCGATGCGGCACATGAGCTGGTCGAAGAGGGTCACGCCCCACATGTCCGCGCCGGTGAGCGGTGCGGGGTCGAACGACAGGGCCGATTTGGGCTGCGTGGGCGCGGTGCGGTCGCCCTCGGCGGCGCCCTGGGGGGCGGGCACCTCGGTCACCGGCAGGATGGGGGTGCCGGTGCGACGGTCGAGCACGAAGACCTCGCCCTGCTTGGTGGGCTGCACCAGCGCGGGCACGCGCTCGCCCTTGACGGTCAGGTCCACCAGGCTGGGCTGCGCGGGCACGTCGTAGTCCCACAGGTCGTGGTGCACGGTCTGGAAGTGCCAGCGCACGCGGCCGGTGGCCAGCTCGAGCGCCACGACGGAGGACGAATAGCGCTCCACCTCGGGGCTGCGGCGGCCGCCCCACTGGTCGGGCGGCTGGTTGCCCATGGGCACGTAGACCAGGCCCAGGGTTTCGTCCACGCTGGAGATCGACCAGCTGTTGGGCGAATTGGCGGTGTAGGTCTCGCCGGGGCCGATGGGCGCGGTGGCCTCGGGTTTGGCCGAATCCCAGTTCCACACCAGCGCGCCGGTGTGCACGTCGTAGGCGCGGATCACGCCGGACTGCTCCTTGGTGGAGGCGTTGTCCAGCACGGTGCCGCCGATGATGACGAGATCGCGCGTGACCACGGCGGGCGAGGTCGAGTAGTAGGCGCCGGGGCGGCGGTTGGGCATGCCGGTCCACAGGTCGATCTGCCCGGTGCCGTTGCCGAAATCGGTGCACAGGCCGCCGGTGCGCGGGTCCAGCGCGAGCAGCCGGCCATCGGCCGTGGGCATGAACAAACGCCCTTCGCAGGACGCCGTAGGCAGGGCGGGTGCCGAGGCCGGCACCGGTGTGGCCGGCTTGGCTGCGGGTGGGGAAGAGGGTGCTGGCGCGGCCGTCGGAACGGCCGTGGCGCCGGCGGCAGCCGGTTCGGGGGGCTGGTACGACAGGCCGCGGCAGGTCAGGTGCTGCAGCGCCAGTTCGCCTTTGCCCTGCACCTGGGTGTCGTAGCGCCAGACCTGCGCGCCGGTGGTCGCGTCGAGCGCAATGACCGACTGGTGCGGGGTGCACAGGTACAGGCGGTTGCCGACCTTCAGCGGCGTGACCTCGAAGGTCGTTTCCTGCGGATCGCCGGGCTCGCCGCGCACGTCGCCGGTGCGGTACTGCCAGGCGACCTCCAGGCCGCGCACGTTGTCGGGGGTGATCTGGCCCAGCGGGGAATAGCGCTGGCCCTCGCCGGTGCGGCCGTAGGCATGCCATTCGCCGGGCGGGATGGCGCCGTGGTCGCCAGGGCCGCCAGCCGCGGCAGGCACCGTGGTGGTGGGGGTGGGGGCGGCATGCGCGGCGAAGGCGCCGGGCACGTCGTGCGCGTCATGGAACCACGAGGCCACGGCCACGGCCAGAAAGGCCGCCAGCGTCACGCCCAGCGCGCGGCGCGGGCCGCGCTGCGATGGCGAGACCAGGCCGCGGGACACCCAGGGCGTGAGCAGCAGCACCCCCAGCACGAAGAACACGTCGCCCCGTGCGGCGAGCGGCCACCAGTCCAGCCCGGCCTCCCACAGCGACCACAGCAGCGTCACCAGCACCAGCCCGGCATAGACCCACAGGGCGGCGGGGTTGCGCTGGGCCAGCATCCAGCCGGCGAGCAGGGTGGCCAGACCCGCGGGCAGGTAGTACCACGAGCCGCCCAGGGCGATGAGCCAGACCCCGCCCACGCCGATGGCCAGGCCGATCACGACGAGAAGCACCCCCAGGAAAACAGGCGCGTGGCGTTGGTTGGGCATGACCATTCCTCTTGAATAGGCAGTTCCCGGGCATGGCCTGCGGGCCGGATGTGCGGGGGGGGTTGGGGCTGGGAAGCGGCACGCTGGAAGTCGCGTGCGCCGGGGGTGACGTTAAGCGGGCACCCCGCGCCGCCGTGTCGGTTCCGCCCGTCGGCCCATGTAGGACGAACGCACCGGCCCTTCCGGCGCCGCTGCAATGCGGTCCGTGCATGACACGTGGGCGACAGATCCTCAGGGTTTCCGGCCTGCAGGGACAGGGCTACCCTGCGCTGCAATGGCGGTTGCTTACTTTGCGAGAACCGACCGACCATGCAGCGCCGCCATCTCATTCAGCTCGGGGCCGCGGCCCTGGCCGCCCCCGCCCTCACCGCCCGTGCCCAATCCTTTCCCGCCCGGCCCATCAAGCTGGTGATCGCCTTCCCGGCCGGCGGGCCCACCGACATCACCATGCGCGTGCTGGCCGACAGCGCCGGCAAGGCGCTGGGCCAGCCGGTCATCGTGGACAACAAGCCCGGCGCCGGCGGCACGCTGCCCGCGCAGCTGCTGCAGTCCTCGGCGGCCGACGGCTATACGGTGGCGCAGATCCCGCTGGGCGTGTTCCGCATGCCCTACACCACCAAGATCAACTGGGACCCGGTCAAGGACATCACCTATGTGCTGAACGTCACGGGCTACGCCTTCGGCGTGGTGGTGCCGGCCGACTCGCCGTTCAAGACCTGGGCGGACTTCGTGGCCTATGCCAAGGCCAACCCCGGCAAGCTCAGCTACGGCTCCACCGGCACGCTGACCAGCCCGCACCTCACGATGGAGCTGGCCGCGCAGCAACTGGGCCTGCAACTGCTGCACGTGCCGTACAAGGGCAGCGCCGACCTGATGCAGTCCATCCTGGGCGGGCAGATCATGGCCGCGGCCGACTCCACCGGCTTCGCGCCGCAGGTCGAGGCGGGCAAGCTGCGCGTGCTGAACACCTGGGGCGCCGAGCGCTTGGCGAAATTCCCCGATGCGCCCACGCTCAAGGAGCTGGGCATCGACGTGGTGCAGAACTCGCCCTTCGGCATCGGCGCACCCAAGGGCACGCCGCCGGACGTGGTCAAGCGCCTGCACGATGCGTTCAAGCAGGCGATGGACCAGGAGTCCTACCGCACCGCGCTGGCGCGCTACGACATGGTGCCGATCTACATGGACAGCGCGCGCTACCGCCAGTTCGCGCAGGACACCTTCACGCGCGAGAAGGCGCTGGTGGAAAAGCTGGGCCTGGGCAAGCCGCTGTAGTCCCCCTCGCACCGGGGCGGGGCACCGCTTGCGATGGGTTTTTTTGCTATGAAGATAATAGCTACAAGGGCAATATCTTCTAGGGCATGCGGCCCATCGCACCCAAAATGGCCTGCGCGACCTCGGCAAAGCCCGCGCCGCGCTCGCCCCGGGTGACGTAGCGCGGCCGGTGGCGCAGCTGCGGCACGAAGCGCGCCACGTTCGCCACGCCCACGCTGTGGGCGAAGCGCTCGAACATCAGCTGGTCGTTGGTGGAGTCGCCCACGTACACCCAGCGGTCGATCTCGGCGTCCAGGTCGCGCCCCAGGCGCTCGCGCACGATCCAGCGGGCGCCCTCCAGCTTGTTGTGCGCCCCGAACCAGCCGTTGATGTGGATGCTGCTCACCGTGGCATGCATGCCCGCCGCGTGCAGGCGGTCCACCACCTGGTCGATGGCGGCCTGCGGCAGGTGCACGAACTCGCTGTGGTCGATGGCGATGTCGCACTCGCGCCCGGCGGAATCGGTGGCGCGGCGCGCGCCCGGCACTTCGCGCTCGATCTGCGCCAGCACGGCCTGCATCCGCGCGTAGTTGGCCGCCCGCGTCGGCGCATCCTGTTGATACCATTTCGATAGGACGATGCAGGCGTCTTCATTGCGCGCAAGGGCATTCTGGTCCCGCTCCGCCACCAGCGCCACCGCGCCGTTCTCCGCCACGATGGCGTCCACGGGCCACGCGGCCGCGAAGGGCTCGCTCCAGCCCACGGGGCGCCCGGTGATCGGGATCACGTGCAGGCCCGCCGCTTTCAGGTCCGCGATGGCGGCCAGCGCATCGGCAGTGATGGCGCCATCGGTGGTGAGGGTGTCGTCGATGTCGGTGAACACCCCGGCGAGCGTGGCCGGCGGTTGCCACGCGGCCAGGGGCTGCAAGGTGGCGGGGAGCGGGGAGGGCGAAGGCATGGCGGTGGCAGGAAAAGGCGTGGCCGGAAAGTCGGGAAGGGGAGGCGCCCACCAGGGCCTGGGCCGCCCCGTTGGGCGTCCCCTGGCCCTCAGCGCTTGGCGAACTCGATGATGGCCCGGTAGAAGCGGTCGGAGCCGTCCTTCGTGTTGTCCGGGCCCAGTTCCATGCGGTTCACGCCGTTTTCGGCGCTGCCCTTGAACCGGTTCGGAATCACGGAAAAGTAGTACGGGCTGATGAAGCGCGCGCCGCCGGTGTAGTGCGACTGCATGGCCGCCAGGTGGGCACCGTCGCGCTTCCACTGCTGCGGATTGAATTCCGGCACGCCGTAGTCGGCGATCTTGCGTTCGGCCAGGAACCCTCGCACCCAGTCGCTGTCGGTGGCGCCGCCATACAGGTTGATGCCGTGCTTCCAGGGCAGCGAGCCGTGCAGGGTCTGGTCCGCCGCGAAGAGCTGCGGGTTCCAGGAGGAGTTCACGTTGGGCACGATCTGGTGGGAGTACAGCTTGTCGGCCGGCAACCCTTCGCTCGAGGCGATGCGATGGAACTCGCCCAGCAGCCGCGCCACCTGCTGCTCGCGGTAACGGTTCCAGTCCCTCGCCAGTGGGTTGAACAGCACGCCCTGCTGCGGCTTGGGCAGGTCGAGCCACGAGCGCACGCCAGGCAGCTCGCTCGCGGCCTTCATGCCGAAGACCTCCGGCGGGCGGCGGGTGGGCGGCGCCACGCGGCGGTCGCGCGGCATCACCGTGAACTCGGTCTGCGCCACCTCGAAGCGCGCCCCGCCCACACGCGCCACGATCTGCGCCATGTGCTTGCCGGGGCGCAGGGCGCTGAAGTCCACGTCGGTGCGAAAGCCCACGTTCGGCGTGGTGACCTCGTCCAGCGCGCGGTACACGTCCAGCCGGTTGTAGCTGCGCCCCACCGGGCCGATGTAGCGCGCATCCAGGTACAGGTCGAGGCCGGTCACGCGGCCTGCGGGGTCCCACAGCCAGCCGGAGAGCGGCAGGGTGCCGTCGGCGAAGGCGTCGTAGTGCTCGCCCAGGCTGCTGGCCGGCTCGCGGCTCACATCGTGCGACGGGGCGGGAACGGTGTTGAACGCGGCATAGGCCGTCCCGGCCTGCCGGTTGAGCGCCGCGATGCTGCCGTACTGCCTGGCCAGGTAGGCCTGGAAGCCCGCCACCGAGGCCGGGCTGTAGTCGGTGGTGCGGATGTTCTGGTACTCGCCCATGCCGTGTTCGAAATCGGGGAACAGGTGGTGCAGTTCGCCCGCGAGCGTGATGGCGACGATGCGCTGCTGCTGCTCCGCAGGCAGGGCCTTGATGCGCCGAGCCACGTAGCGCAGGGCCTCGTAGCGGTAGCGGTTGACCGGAATGCTGGCATCCGTCTCCAGCGTATAGGGCGCGATGCGGTAGCCGAAGTAGCCCAGTTCCAGCGGCTTGCCCCCAGGCAGTTGCATGAGGTTGCGCGGGTCTTGCTCCAGCTCGTCGGTCAGGGGACCGGCGGAGTCGAAGTGGTCCCCGGCCAGGTACAGCACGACGGGGCGCTTCACATCGGCCACGAGCTGCAGGAATTCATCGACCCGCGCGGTGTCGATCTCCCAGCCCGTGGCGGTCCTGCGGTACAGCGCCAGCAGCTGGAGCGTGGACGTGAAGCCGATCTGCACCTGCCCCCGCGGGCCGCCGGGCTCCAGCGTGTCGAGCAGGCGGTTGATCGCCGCCGCGCCCGTGCGCTTGCGCGCGCGGCACAGATCGATGGCGGCTTCGTAGGTCTTGACCCGCGGGTCGTTGGCGGCCTCGTCGCACACCATCGTGCCGACGATGGTCGGGGCGACGATGAACGGCGCGCGCGCCGGGCGGGGGGCGGTGTCCGCGTGCGCAGCGGCTCCCAGCAGGGACAGTGCCGCCGCCAGAATCCGTTGAGCGTTGAAAAAGCGCATGGCAGAGTGTCCGTCAAGGAAAAGAACTGCAAGGCCATGTCCGGCCGTGCAGAAGGTCCCCGGTGTGGGGCTAGGGAAAAGCGGAGTCTCAGGGCGGGCTGAGCGCCTTCTCCCGGTAGAAACGTCCCTCGCTGGCCTCGTACAGGCCCAACTCGCTGAACTGCATGCGCGTGCCCGGCTTGCAGTGGAACTCCATCGTCAGGCGACCTGGCGGGCCGGGCATCAACAGCGGCATCGTGCCCCAGGTGATGTCCTGCCCGGCCTTCAGGCCGTCCAGGCGCACGAGGCTGGCGCGTGCGGCACCATCGGGCCGGGTGTAGCCCACCCACAGGCGCTGGCATTGGCCTTCCAGACGCTCCAGCGGCAGCCGCAGGATGGAGATGCCATCCATCTTGAAGGCCTTCGCGCGCCACTCGACCAGGGCTTTCCCGGACGCCATGGGCACCTCGGCCGTGAACGGGTCGCCTTCCCACCCCTGCGTCTGGACCGTGCCGGGCTCGGCCATCTGGAGCAGCACGGGGTGCCCGAGGCTCAGGTCGGGCATGAGCGGCGCGCTGGTGCGCAGGTGGTAGGCCCCCAGCGCCACGCCCGCAACGATGGTGGCCAGGGCGCCGCCCAGGGCCATGCCCCGGCGTGGCTGGCGCCACAGCATCGCCACGCCTTGCGCGGCCAGCAGCACGAACAGAATGTCGAGCGCGCTGATGCTGTAGCGCGGGTTGTAGAGCACCGGCACGTGCACCGCGCACTGGTAGGCTGCGGCGCCGGTGACCATCCACACCATCAGGTGCCGGCGTCCGCCCCACGCCCCCAGGCACGCCAGGATCACCAGCACCACGCGCCAGGACCGGTCGTTCATGACATGGCGGTCCAGGTGCGCGCGGCTGAAGAACAGCACGGCGCCGAGCTTTTGCACGTACATCTGCGCCAGCACCGGGAAGGGCGTTTCGCGCAGCATGGTCTTGGCCACGGCCATCAGGCGGCGGTCGCCCTCGATCGAAAGGTGCCCCTGGCCGTCCGTGATGGTGGACTCGTCATGGACCAGTCCGAAGTACGGCGGCTCGTAGCCGGACAGCACGGGGTTGCTGCCGAAGTACAGCGCCGCGCCTGTGCCCGTGGCGACAATGGGCCGGCCGAATTCCTCGTTCTGCCGCGCCATGTAGGCGCCTACCAGTGCGAGGGCGATCAGGTGCACCGCCGCGATGCGCACGGCCGCCCCGCGTTGCGCGCCCTGCAGCTTGCGCGATGCGGCGAAGAACGCCACCACGGCGAACGGCAGCCAGTACATGTAGGTCCCGCGGGTCAGGGTGGCCGCGGCGAGGGCCAGGCCCGCCAGAACCACGGCGCCGATCCGCCAGCGCGCTGCGCGCGCACCGGCCGTGGTGTCTACCGCATAGGTGGTGGCCCAGAGCCACACGGCAACCAGGAACACGAAGGGCGCTTCGCCCATGAGCACCGCCCCGGCCTCCACCAGCATGTGGGGCAGCACGAACAGCCAGGCCGCGGCGGCGGCGGCTACGCGGCCGCCGATCCTGCGTGCGGCATCGAACGTGAGCACCAGCGCCACGAGCGAGATCGCGAGATTCGCGGCCTTGACGGCCACCGGGTCTGCCCCCGAAAGCGCCATGTAGACGACCGCGCCGGGCGCCACCTTGAGCATCTTCGGATCGCTGAACAGCTGCGCCGCATCCTCCAGCAACTGGCGCGCCAGCGGCAGGTAGGTGTGCAGCGAGTCGAACGGAATTTCCACCCGCGTGAGCACTTCCACCGTGCGCGCCGCGTAGAAGATGAGGGGCACGACCAGCCCCCACAGCATCCAGTGCAGGGTGGCGCGCTCGGACGGTGCGAGGGTGTGGCTGGCGTTGGGAGCGATGTGGCCCTGGGAGACGCTCATGGCGTGGCCTTTCCCGCCAGGTCGGCGGCGGCATCGAGGTCGTCCGGATGCAGGTAGGTGCTCAGCGGCTCGGTGGGCACGCTGCCCACGTCGTAGTGCAGGAACGCCACCAGGAACTGGATGCCGATGAGCACCGGCAGCGCCGCCAGCATCACGGTGCCGCTCGTGGCCGGATGGGTGCCGTAGGCGCTGTTGATCCAGTGCATCGCCCCGAACAGGCCCCCGGCCAGCAGCAAAAGCATGCCGAAGAGGCTGTAGATGGAGCCCACGTTGAAGTCGCGCACCAGGTAGCTGTACACATAGCGCCGGGCCAGGCGCGATGCGTGCTTCTTCAGGAATTCGGGCAGGACCTTGCCGATCTTGAGGTTCGATTCTTCGTCCGCGTACACGGCGTCCATGGGCACGTCGCGCACCACCGCCCGCAGCGTGTTCAAGCGGAACAACATGTCGGTCTCGAAGAAATAGCGGCGCTCCAGCTTGTCCAGCGGCAGCTCGCGCAGCACGCTGGTGTGGATGGCGGTGTAGCCGTTCGTCGGGTCCATGATGGACCAGTAGCCGCAGCTGAGCTTGGTCATGAACGACAGCACGGCGTTGCCGAACAGGCGCATCCCGGGCATGCCGCGCACCGATTCGGGCCGGAAGAAGCGGTTGCCCTTGGTGTAGTCGGCCCGGCCGTCCTGGATGGGGCGCACGAAGAGCGGCAGCAGGCGGGGGTTCATCTGGCCGTCGCCGTCGATCTTGACCACGATGTCGATGCCGTCCGCGACGGCCTGGCGGTAGGCCGTGACCACGGCCCCGCCCACGCCCTGGTTCTCGGGGTTGAACAGCACCTGCACGCGCGGGTCGGTGCAGTGCTGCTGGACGAAGGCGCCGCTGCCGTCGGGGCAGGCGTCGTCCACCGCGTAGATGCGGGACACGCTGGCCGGAATCGTGCGGATCACCTCCAGCACATGCTGGGTGACCTTGTAGCAGGGGATGGCGACGGCGACGCTCATGGTGTGCTTCGTCATGCCGAAGCCCTCCCCGCCACGGCGATACCTGCCAGGATCAGCGCCCCCCCGATGAAGGTCTGCAGGTGCAGCGGCTCATCGAGGAACAGCCACCCCAGCGCCGGCACGATCAGGAAGGCCAGTCCCATGAACGGATAGGCCAGGTGCAGCGGTGCGCTGCGCAGCACCCAGATCCACAGCAGCGTGGTCACGCCGTAGAGCGCCAGGGCGACGATGAGCCAGCCGTTGAAGATCCAGTCGGTCAGCACCGGCTGGGCCGGCAGCATCATGGCCGCCTTCTTGAACAACAGTTGCCCGAGCGAGATGCCGAGCACGCACAACAGGGTCAGGGACGTGAGTAAAAGGGACATGGTGAGAAGGCAGGGGGAGTGTCATGCCGACACGGGGCGGGCCGGGGTGGGGCGCCGCAAGGCGAAAGCGGGAAGCAGGGCCAGGGGCAGGGTGAAAAACGGCAGGAGGTAACGGTATTCGCCCGCGGTGGACAGCAGGAAGATGGCCACCAGCTGCACGGCCATGGGCAACGCCACGATCAGCAGGGTCAGGTCGCGCCGGGCGATGCCACGGCACAGGGCCCACGCCAGCAAAAGCATGCCGAGCCAAGGGGTCCACAGCAGCCACCGCCATGCATGGCTGGCCTTTTGCAGGGCGATGAAGCGGCGCTCCACGCCGCGCAGGTCGAACTGGCGAAAGACCGACACCCCCTGCGTGCGCTGCAGCACGTAGGTGGCGTAGGTCACGGAGGGAAAGCCGCCCTGCGCGAGCGCAGCGGCCAGGAAGACGTTGACCCGGCTGGCGATGAAGTCGGGCAGGTTCTGCCAGAGGTTGTAGGTGAAGAATTCACGCACGAGGGCCTTCTGGTCGGGCTGCGGCAGGCCTTGCATCTGCGGGCCTTCGGGATGGAAGACGAGCATGTCCCAGTACGCCGGGTCGGCATAGGCCTGCAGTTGCGGCAGGGGGCGGTAGCGCCCGAGCATCTCGATCGTGGCGGGCGACACCTTGGGCCGGTCCAGCACCCAGGGATCGTTCATGTGGGGGTACTGGTCCCACAGGCGGTTCATGGCCCGGGGCTTGAGAAAGTTCACGGTCTCGAAGACCACCATGGGATAGACGGCTTCCTGTGTCCTGGACGGATGCAGCTGGTGGCCCGCGAACATCGCCGCGCCCACCGCACCGATGACCGCCGCCAGCGTCCAGCGGCTGCGGCGGTCCAGGAGCAGTAGCACGGCAACGGCCGGCAGCAGAAAGACGATGCCGTTCGGCCGGGCGAAGGCCGCGAAGGGCAGCGCCACGGCCACCATGGTCAGCGAGGCCGCGCCCATCGTGCGCTGGCGGGCCGCCAGCCACAGCTCGAACAGCAGGCCGCAGGACGCCACGGCGAAGATGCCGTCCGGGTACAGCGTGCCCATGAAGTAAACCATGTGCGGTGCCAGGCACACCAGCACCAGCACCACCGCGAAGCTCTTTCTCAGGCCCTGCCGCCAGTACCACGCCAGCATGCGGGCGAAGATCAGCGCGCACAGGCACAGCAGCACCGCCACGGGCACTTCCACCCGCCGCGTGCCCTCGTAGAACAGGCGCACGAAGTAGTACCAGAAGACGGTCTTGCCGGAGCGGAAGTCGCCTGCGCGCTCCACCTCCAGCAGGATGGACACCGAGTCCTCCCCCAGGATGCCGGGCCAGAAGGCCATCAGCCAGGTGCCGTACAGCGCCATCAGGGCGCTCCAGATCACCAGAAAGGGGGCGGTTGCCCGCCAGCCATCCCGCGGGGCACGGACCGCGCGGGCCATGGACGGGGATGGCAGCGTCGCTCCCACGGTCGGGCGATGGTCTGCGCTCAACCGGCGGCCTGCAGCGCCAGGCCGGCGTGCTCGCGCAACGGATGGAAATGGATCTTGGGAAACCGCTCCTGGGCCAGGCGCACGTCGTAAGGCGAGGTGCACAGGTAGGCCAGCGTGTCCGCCGCGTCGTGCGCGAGCCGCAGCGGGTAGGCGTCGGTGAACGCACGCAGGTCGGCCGGGCTGTCGGCGGTGATCCAACGGGCGCCGGTGTACTGGCAGCCCTCCAGCCGCACGTCGGCGTCGTATTCGGTCTTGAGCCGGTGCTGCACCACTTCGAACTGCAGCTGACCCACCGCGCCCAGCAGCATGGCACCGCCGGCGTCGGGCTTGAAGACCTGGATCGCGCCTTCTTCGCCGAGCTGGGCCAGGCCCTGCTGCAGCTGCTTGGTGCGCAGGGGGTTCTTCAGGATGACCGTCATGAACAGTTCGGGCGCGAAGAACGGCAGGCCGGTGAACTGCAGGCTGGCGCCGTCGGTGATGGTGTCGCCCAACTGCACGCCGCCATGGGTGGTGAAGCCGATGATGTCGCCCGCATAAGCCTCTTCCACCGCCTCGCGGCGTTGCGACATGAAGGTCACCACGCTGGTGGGGCGCAGTTCCTTGGCGGTGCGTTGCACCTTGAGCTTCATGCCCGGCGTGTACAGCCCCGAGGCCACGCGCACGAAGGCGATGCGGTCGCGGTGGTTGGCGTCCATGTTGGCCTGCACCTTGAACACCACGCCCGAGAAATTCTGGTCTTCGGGCTGCACGGTTTTCTCGACCGGCTGCTTGTTCACCTGCAGGCTGCTCAGGCGGGGACGCGGCGAGGGGGCCAGGTCCACCAGCGCATCCAGCACTTCCATGACCCCGAAGTTGTTCACGCCGGAGCCGAAGAACACCGGCGTCTGCTTGCCGGCGAGGAAGGCCTCGTGGTCCCAGGTGGGCGAGGCGCCCACGGCGAGTTCCATGCTCTCGATGGCGGCGTCGAATTCGCTGCCGAAACGCGCGCGCAGGTTGGCGGCGTCCGACAGGGGAATGGTCTCGAAGTCCTGCGGGCGGCGCTCGCTGCCCGACTCGAACACCGTCATGGCCTGCGTGCGCAGGTTGATGATGCCGCCGAAACCCTTGCCCTGGCCCACGGGCCAGGTCATGGGCACGCAGGGCATGCCCAGCTCGCGCTCGACCTCGTCCAGGATGTCCAGCGGTTCGCGCACTTCGCGGTCCATCTTGTTCACGAAGGTGATGATGGGCGTGTCACGCTGGCGGCAGACCTCGATCAGGCGGCGCGTCTGCGCCTCCACGCCGTTGGCCGCGTCGATCACCATCAGGGCCGAATCGACCGCGGTGAGCACGCGGTAGGTGTCTTCCGAGAAGTCCTTGTGGCCCGGCGTGTCCAGCAGGTTCACCACGTGTTCGCGGTAGGCCATCTGCATGACCGAGCTGGCCACCGAGATGCCGCGCTGTTTTTCGATCTCCATCCAGTCGCTGGTGGCGTGGCGGCTGGCCTTGCGGCCCTTGACGGCGCCCGCGATCTGGATCGCACCCGAGAACAGCAGCAGCTTTTCCGTGAGCGTGGTCTTGCCCGCGTCAGGGTGGGAAATGATGGCGAAGGTGCGGCGGCGCCGTGTTTCGGAGACGTAGGACACTGTGTTTTTTGGTGAGGGCGCGGCGCAGGCGGGTGGGCCGAAGTACGGGCGCCAGGGCCGGCGCGCTGGCGTGCCGCCGCGGAGGGCGCCCGCGGAAAAGTGGCCGTATTCTAATGGCCGCCCTCATGCCGGACCTCGGTGGGACCGCGCCGGCCCGGCCCCGTGGCCGCCGCCTTGGCCGCTCGCAAGGGTCAGGGGGCCGCTTGGGGCGCCACGGGCGTTCGCTGGAACCACCGCTTGAACCGCAGCGCTGGTGATTCCACCAGATGCCAGGAGGCATAGCCTGCCACGGCGGCCAGTGCCACCGACAGCATCAGGCTCGGAATGAACGCCAGATCGGGCCAGAGCGCATACACCGACTGCTGCACCGGACAGCCGTACAGATAGATGCCGTACGACGGGTCCCCGCCGCGCTGCAGGAAGGCCAGCGCGGGCACGTTCAGCGAGCCGATGTGGACCAGCAGCGGCGGCAGCAGGAGCAGGCCCGCCGTGTGCTCCATCTGCAATCTGAAGAACAGCACGGCGGCCAGCGGCGCCAGCACGAGCAGCAGCCGGCCGGAGCGGGCATGGAACGCATCGCGGAAGACGGCGATGAGCGCGCCATAGGTGAAATAGGCGGGGTATTCGAACCAGTGCTGCATCTCGCCCGTCAGGTCCGCATTGCGGGCAGTGAGAAAGAACGCGATGTAGGCCACAGCGGCGAGGCCGGCGAGCCAGCGAGACCGGAACACGCCGAGCAACCCCGCACCCGCCAGCACCAAGTAGCACAGGCTTTCTATCGGGATGGTCCACAAGGGCCCGTTCATCAGGTGCTTGATCGGGTTGTTTTCGAACACGCCCGGCAGATAGGGGTAGTCCTTGATCAGCAGCAGGTTGCGAAAGTAGCCGAGCGTATCGGGGTGGGCCAGAAAGTCCGTGGCCGGCAGCGAGTTGAAGAAGATCCCGAACAGAAAGACGTTGGTGAGCACGGCGAACAGCACCCCGGGCCAGATCCGCAGGAACCGCTTGGACAGGAACGCCAGCGCCTTGGGCTGGCGCAGCCAGCTCTGGGTGACGAGGTAGCCGCTGATCGTGAAGAATGTCATCACCGCCACGCCACCCACCATGTCGGAATGCAGCCAGGTGGGCGACGCGGTGTGCGTGATGTGGAAGTGGTGGCTGAAGATCACCGCGCTCGCCGCGCAGATGCGCATCAGATCGAACAGGTTGCCCCGGTGCTGTGTGGACATTGTCTCTGGGTTCTTCTGGCCCGTTGGGGGCGTATTGTTTGTTGGCTTGTTGTCATGGGCGGCACCTCGAATCCATGCCGGTCTCGGTTCTGCAGCGCGCCACGGTCGGCGCGCTGGCATGGGCGCGAAGCGCGATGTCCTTATAATCGCCGCTTTCCGAGGAGCGTTGCAGCGTCTTTACCCCCGGTGCCCGGTGTGCGGCAGGGACGCGAGGCTCGGATCATCATTTTGCAACGACGCTCGCCCACGCTTCTTGTGCGGTGAGTGAGCCATTCCCCTCCGATGCGTGGTTTTTTACCTTCTTTACCGGAGAAAACCATGAGCGCAGTTCTCAAGCCCCAGGCCGACCAGGCCATCGCCGACCTTTCCCTTGCCGCGTGGGGCCGCAAGGAAATCCGCATCGCCGAGACGGAAATGCCCGGCCTGATGGCCATCCGCGACGAGTTCGCCGCCAGCCAGCCGCTCCAGGGCGCGCGCATCACCGGTTCGCTGCACATGACGATCCAGACCGCCGTGCTGATCGAAACGCTGAAGGCCCTGGGCGCCGACGTGCGCTGGGCTTCATGCAACATCTTCTCCACGCAGGACCATGCCGCTGCCGCCATCGCGGCCACGGGCACGCCGGTCTTCGCCATCAAGGGCGAGTCGCTGGAAGACTACTGGGACTACACCCACCGCATCTTCGACTTTGCGCCTAAGGGCAGTGCGGGCGAAGGCCCCAACATGATCCTGGACGACGGCGGCGATGCCACGCTGCTGATGCACCTGGGCCAGCGCGCCGAGAAGGACGCCTCCCTGGTCGCCGGCAACGGTGCCAGCGAGGAAGAGCGCATCCTGTTCGCCGCCATCCGCAAGAAACTGTCGGAAGACGCGACCTGGTACACCCGCAAGTCGGCCGAGATCATCGGCGTGACGGAAGAAACCACCACGGGCGTGCACCGCCTGAACGAGATGTCCGCCAAGGGCACGCTGCTGTTCCGCGCGATCAACGTGAACGACTCGGTCACCAAGTCCAAGTTCGACAACCTGTACGGCTGCCGCGAATCGCTGGTGGACGGCATCAAGCGCGCCACCGACGTCATGATCGCCGGCAAGGTCGCCGTGGTGGCCGGCTACGGCGACGTGGGCAAGGGCTCCGCCCAGGCACTGCGCGCGCTGTCGGCCCAGGTGTGGGTCACCGAGATCGACCCCATCAATGCCCTGCAGGCCGCCATGGAAGGCTACCGCGTGGTGACGATGGACTACGCCGCCGACAAGGCCGACATCTTCGTGACGACGACCGGCAACAAGGACATCATCACCCACGACACCATGGTGAAGATGAAGGACCAGGCCATCGTCTGCAACATCGGCCACTTCGACAACGAGATCGACGTCGCGTCGATCGAGAAGTACGAATGGGAAGAGATCAAGCCCCAGGTGGACCACATCACCTTCCCGGACGGCAAGAAGATCATCCTGCTGGCCAAGGGCCGTCTGGTGAACCTGGGCTGCGGCACGGGCCACCCGAGCTTCGTGATGTCGTCGTCGTTCGCCAACCAGACCATCGCGCAGATCGAGCTCTTCACCAAGCCCGATGCCTACGAGGCCGGCAAGGTCTACGTGCTGCCCAAGCTGCTGGATGAGAAGGTCGCGCGCCTGCACCTGAAGAAGGTCGGCGCCATGCTGACCGAACTGACGGACTCGCAGGCCGCCTACATCGGTGTGAGCAAGAGCGGCCCCTACAAGCCCGACACCTACCGTTACTGATCGGGCGGGGCTTCGCCGCCCCGGGGCGGCGGCCGGCAACTCCGGCCGGTTCGCCCTGTCTTGCTATAAAAATAATAGCTTCTAGCGCTAGATGAATATGCGCTGGAGGCCTTTTTGACTCTGAAAAGGACGGGCGCATGCGCGCAGACGTGTATCTGGTGGACAAGGGCCACGCCGCGACCCGGTCGCAGGCGCAGCGCCTGATCGCGGCCGGCGTGCAATGGCGGCTGGCACCCAGCCTGCCCTGGCATAAGGTGGCCAAGAACGGTGACGAGATTCCGGACATCGCCGAAGTGCAACTGCTCGACCAGTCCGAGGCGCGCTACCTCTCGCGCGGCGGCCTCAAGCTGGAAGGCGCGCTCGTGTCCACGGGCCTGGACGTGGCGGGCTGGCGCTGCCTGGACGTGGGCCAGAGCACCGGGGGCTTCACCGACTGCCTGCTGCAGCGCGGCGCGGCCCAGGTGATTGGTGTGGACGTGGGCCACAGCCAACTGCACGACCGCCTGCGCCAGGATCCGCGCGTGGTGGCCGTGGAAGGCGTCAACGCCCGGTCCCTGACGGCCGCATCGCTGCAGGACGCCTGCGAGGACGCCCTGTCCGAGCAGGTCGAGCAAGACCCCGACGACAACGAGACCCAGCCCGAAGCGCCCTACAGCTGGATGCGCAACGGCGGCCTGATCGACGACGAATACGACGACAGCGACGACGCCAAGGAACACGACGTCGAAGCCTTCAAGGCCGAGCGGTCGGCCCGGGCGCGGGCCCGCGCGGAGGGCGCCCTGCCCACCGTGCGCCGGCGCCGGGCAGGGCTGGAACAGGTGGACATCACCCCGGTGTTCGACCTGGTGACGGGCGATGTGTCGTTCATCTCGCTCACGCTCATCCTGCCGGCGGTGGCGCCGCTGCTCAAGGCCGGCGGCGACCTGCTCATGCTGGTCAAGCCGCAGTTCGAGCTGCAGCCCGGCCAGGTGGGCAAGGGCGGCATCGTGCGCGATGTGGCGCTCTACGCCGTGGTCGAGCAGCGCATCCGCGACTGCTGCGCGGAACTGGGCCTGACCGTGGCCGCCTGGATGGACAGTTCCATCGATGGCGGCGACGGCAACCGTGAATTCTTCGTCCATGCAAGGAGGGCGGCATGAGTGCCTCCAATCCACCCGTACCCGTCAGTTTCGAATTTTTCCCCCCCAAGACGCCCGAAGGGGCCGAAAAGCTGCGTGCCGTGCGGCAGGCGCTGTATGCCCGGCGGCCCGAGTTCTGTTCCGTCACCTACGGTGCGGGCGGCTCGACGCAGGAGGGCACCTTTACCACCGTGCGCGAGATTCTGGCGGAGGGCGTGAGCGCAGCCTCGCACTTCTCGTGCATCGGCGCCACGCGCGAGACGGTGCGCAGCCAGCTGGCCACGCTCAAGGCCATGGGCGTGAAGCGCCTGGTGGCCCTGCGCGGCGACCTGCCGAGCGGCTACGGCGCGGGCGGCGAGTTCCACTACGCCAGCGATCTGGTGGCCTTCATCCGCGCGGAGACGGGCGACGACTTCCACGTGGAAGTGGCCGCCTATCCGGAAGTGCACCCCCAGGCCCGTTCACCCGAAGCCGATCTGCAGGCCTTCGCGCTCAAGGTGCGTGCCGGCGCGCACTCGGCCATCACGCAGTACTTCTTCAATGCCGACGCCTATTTCCGCTTCGTGGACGACACGCGGCGGCTGGGGCTGGATGTGCCCGTGGTGCCGGGCATCATGCCCATCCTGGGCTCCACGCAGCTCATGCGTTTCTCCGACGCTTGCGGTGCCGAGATTCCCCGCTGGATTCGCATGCGCCTGCAGGGCTTCGGCGATGACACGGCCAGCATCAAGGCCTTCGGCCTGGATGTGGTCACCGGGCTGTGCGAGCAGCTGCGCGACCGTGGCGTGCCGGGCCTGCACTTCTACACGATGAACCAGAGCGCCACCACGCTGGAGATCTGCCGCCGGCTGGGTCTCTAGACGCCGGCGGTCACTCCGGTAATATCGCCCCTTCGTTTTTCGTGCCCATCCATGACGTCCGCCTTCGCTCCCCTGTTGGTCGCCACCCTGTGCTGCGTGGCGTCTGCCCCGTCGTGGGCCCAGACGCGGTACGTCTGCCGGGATGCCGCAGGCAACAGCTTCACGATGTCGCGCCCCTGTCCTTCGGGCACGACGACGTCGGTGGCGGCCGCAGGGCCTGTCTCCCCGCCTCCGGCGTGGCGCTATGAGCCCCCGGTGCGTTCCGTTCCCGAAGGGCCGGCTTACCAGCGCTACATGAGCGCCCGTTGCCGGTCCCTGAGCGACACGCTGCGCGGAGGCTCCTCCGGCATTCAGCCCGACGCTTACGCCGGCATGCGCCGGGAGTACCAGCGCGATTGCCACGACGAGGAATCCGACGCTTCCTCCCGCTATTCCAGGGAGCAGAGCGAGGCGCGCAAGCAGCGGCAGGAGCAGGAACAGCAACTGCGCGTGGCGGCCCAGACCTCCCGCGAAGAGGCCACGCGCCACGCCGAACAATGCCGGGAGTCGCGCCGCATCCTCACCGCCAAGCGGGCCCGCACGGACCTGACCGAAGGCGAAAGAAAGGACCTGAAGCGTTTTGAAGACGCCTACGAAACGCGCTGCCAGCGCTGAACTGCGCCACCGCCTCGGTGCGCTGTTGTCGGGCGCGCTGCTGTCGTGCGCCCTGGTGGCCTGCGCGGTCAAGGCGCCCGCGCCCGGCGACGACACCGTCGCGGCGCCGCAAAAGCCATTGGTTCCCCTGCCTGCGCCAGCCCAGCCGCCCCGCGCCGCGGCCCCTGTGAAGCCCCCGCCGGCCATGGCGGGCGATGCGCCCTCCAGCCCGTCGGACGCGGACACCTCATCCGAGAGCGACACCGCCGATGCGTTCGTGCAGGAAGGCTTGGCCTCCTGGTACGGGGCGCGTTTCCACCGCCGCCGCACGGCCAGCGGAGAGCGCTTCGACATGAACGAATTCACCGCCGCCCACCGCACCTTGCCCTTCGGCACGCGCGTGTGCGTGCGCAGCCTGGTGACCGGCCGCGCCGTGCAGGTGCGCATCAACGACCGCGGGCCCCACTCGCCCGGTCGCATCATCGACGTGAGCCGCGCCGCCGCCGGGGCGCTGGGGTTGCTGGGGCTGGGCACCAAGCCGGTCGTGGTGTCGCAGGCGCCGGACGATGCCGCGGCGCAGTGCCCCGATGCCTCGGCTTCCGGCCTGTCGCAGGCCGGCCCGTTGCCAGCCGCTGGCGAATAGGCGGGCGGGCTCAGCCGCCCGACTCGAGCGTGTGCGAGGCGTGGTGGTCCTGCGCCAACAGTTCGGCCATCTGCGGCAGTGCGGGCTTGAGCGCCGCTTTCAGCGTGAACGGCGGATTGATCAGGAACATGCCGCTGGCCGGCAGCCCCGGGCGGCGGGCCTGTCCGTCCGCGGCGCCCGTCACCTTGCTCGATTTCACGGTGAGCGTGGCATGCAGCCACGACTTGCCGGCCTTGGTCGCCAGCGTCTTGAGCCGCCGCGGCAGGTCATGGGCTTCGGGCCGGGGAATGATCGGGTACCAGACGGCATAGGTGCCCGTCGCAAAGCGCTTGAGCGAGTCTGCGGCCATGTCCAGGACGCGCCCGTAGTCGCTCTTGATTTCATAGCTGGGGTCGCACAGCACGAGCGCGCGGCGGGCCGGTGGGGGCAGGAATTTCTTGATGCCTTCGAAGCCGTCCTCATGCAGCACCGCCACCTGGCGGCCGGCCTCCAGCTGGGCCACGTTGCCGGCCAGCGCGCGCAGGTCGGTCGGGTGCAGTTCGAACACCTTGAGCTTGTCGCGGTCGCGCAACAGGCGCTGCGTGATGAAGGGCGAGCCGGGATAGACCCGCGTCACGTTGCCTTGGTTGAAGGCGCCGACCATGTCGACGTAGGCCTGCAGCGCGGGCGCCAGGGGCTCTTTGAGCACGGTGGGCGGCACCAGGCGCAGGATGCCGTCCCCCGCCTCTCCGCTCGTGGCGGCATAGTCGCCGTCCAGCCGGAACAGGCCGGCGCCGGCATGGGTGTCCAGCACGGTGAGCGCTGCGTCTTTCTGCGTAAGGTGTTGCAAAGTGGCAATCAGCACCGTGTGCTTGAGCACATCGGCGTGGTTGCCCGCATGGAAGGCGTGGCGGTAACTGAACATGATGGGCCAATGGTAACCACGCACCGCCCGGTTGCCGCGTGATCGTGCCCGTCGTCGGGGCGCAGTGGGGGCCGGGGCGCTGCCGGTGCGACGGCTTGGGGGTCGTCGCCGGGCGCCTTGTTGCCGCCAGGGGGCGGGCTTGCTGCATGATGGCGGCTTCGGCCAATGTGTTGCAATCCATCCACTTGTCCGTTGCCGGGTGCGCCGTTGCTGGTGCACCATTGCCGCCCGAAAGCCCAGCCGTCACCATGTCCGCCATCACCAGCACCGAACCCCCGACCGACGTCCACCACGTCGACGCCCTGCCGGCCGGGACGCGCCTGGGGGAGTTCGAGGTGCTTTCGCTGCTGGGGGTGGGCGGGTTCGGCATGGTCTACAAGGCGTTTGACCATTCGCTCCTGCGCTTCGTGGCCATCAAGGAATACATGCCTTCGGCGCTGGCGGCGCGGGCGCAGGGGCAGTCGCTGTGGGTGCGGTCTTCCACCCAGGAGCAATCCTTCCAGGCGGGGCTGGCCTCGTTCGTGAGCGAGGCCAGGCTGCTTGCCCAGTTCGACCACCCCTCGCTGGTCAAGGTCTTCCGATTCTGGGAAGCCAATCACACCGCCTATATGGTCATGCCGCTCTACACGGGCATGACCCTCAAGCAGGCCCGCGCGCACATGCGCACGCCGCCGCCCGAGGCCTGGCTGCGCAAGATGCTGTGGTCGGTGCTGAGCGCGCTGCGCGTGCTGCACGACGGCCAGACGCTGCACCGCGACATTTCGCCCGACAACATCTTTCTGCAGGACAGCGGCCCTCCCGTGCTGCTGGACCTGGGGGCTGCACGCCATGCGATCAGCGACCACGGGCACCAGCACACGGCGGTCCTGAAGGTCAATTACGCGCCCATCGAGCAGTACAACGACGGCGAGAGCGATCTGCGCCAGGGGCCCTGGAGCGATCTGTATGCCCTCGGTGCCGTGGTGCATGGCAGCCTGTGCAACGACACGCCGCTGCCGGCCACGCTGCGGTCGATCCGCGACCGCATGGTGCCGTTCTCACGGGTGGCCAAGACCGTGCGGCGCCAGTTCTGCGTCGAATATTCCCCGCCCTTCGTGGCCGCGATTTCACAGGCATTGGCCCTGCGGCCGGACGAGCGCCCCCAGAGCATCGACGAATTCCTGCGCACCATGGACATGGTCGCTCCTCCGGAGGGCATCGACCAGTTCGATTTCCGCGCCGAGCTGGGCGATATCTGGGTGGAGCCGGCTGACCGGCATGGCACGGGCGTGGCGGTGCCCATGATCGACATCACCTCGGTTCCCTTGGGGGCGGTGGGCGCACCCTTGCCTGCGCCTCTGGCCGCTGCGGTGGAGGCGCCGACGGTGGACACGGGTGCGCAATTGCACATCGATCGGCAGGAGGCGGGCGACACCGTGGTGTCCGATGAGCATGACACGGTTTTCATGGATGGAGGACAAGAGGTGGCAGATACCGTGACAGGTGGCGATACGGTTTTCGAGGAGCGCCGTCCTCAGCATCCGGAAAGGCTGGGGCGTCCGAAGACCCGCCGCAGCCAGGCTGCGGGCGAGGAACCGCCGGCATCGGCCGCCGCTGGCGTGCGCCGCCGTCCCTTGCTTTGGGCGGGCGCCGGCGTGGTGGCCGTGGCTGTGATCGCTGCCGGACTGTGGTGGAACGCCTCGCGCGACACGCGCCATCCCACCAAATACACCCCGGAAGACCAGATCATCACGGAACTGGCCGAGCCGCCAGCGCCGGTGGCCTCTGCGCCTGCCGAAGTGATCCCCGTGGTCGATGAAGCGGCCGCCGCACCGGCGCTGCCAGCCGCATCCGCTGCATCGGTGGCCGCAGCGCCCGCATTCGTCGTTGCATCGGCACCACGGCCCAAACCGGCGCCCCGCAAGGTCGCTGAGCCCACGCCAGCGGCCGTGGCCGCGGAAGCGCCCGCGTCGCCCGAGCCTGCGCCGGCTCCGGCGGCTACGCCTAAGCCGGCGGCCACACGCGTGGCGGGGCCGGACGAAGCGTGCGCCAACGCCGGATTCATCGCCCGACCGATGTGCATCCACCAGCAATGCCAGAACGCGGCGGTGGCCAACCACCCGCTGTGCGTCGAGAACCGCCGCAGGCTGGAAGCCGAAGAACGCCGCCGCACGATGCTGTCCCAATAGCCCTGCCTTGGCATTTTCCCGCCGCTTCGTATAATGGCGGGCTTCGCAGCGCTTTTTTGGTCCCGCGGCGGAGCATTCACACCACCTAAGAGGCTTCCTTCAGAGATGCACCGACCGTGGAAAAGGACCGACAAACCCCCGTTCTTTGAAAAGAGAAACTCATGTCTACTTTCAGCGCAAAGCCCGCTGAGGTCGTGCACGAGTGGTTTGTGATTGACGCGACCGACAAGGTCCTCGGACGAGTAGCCAGCGAAGTTGCTCTCCGTTTGCGCGGCAAACACAAGGCCATTTACACGCCTCACGTCGATACCGGTGACTTCATCGTCATCATCAACGCCGCTCAGCTCAAGGTCACCGGCACCAAGTCCCTGGACAAGGTGTATTACCGCCATTCGGGCTATCCCGGCGGTATCACGGCCACGAACTTCCGCGACATGCAAGCCAAGCACCCCGGCCGCGCGCTGGAAAAAGCTGTCAAAGGCATGCTGCCCAAGGGTCCCCTGGGCTACGCGATGATCAAGAAACTCAAGGTGTATGGCGGTGCTGAGCATCCCCACACCGCCCAGCAGCCCAAGGCGCTGGAAATCTAAGGAGCCTTGAGATGATTGGTGAATGGAACAATGGCACCGGCCGTCGCAAGTCCAGCGTCGCCCGTGTGTTTCTCAAGAAGGGTTCCGGCAAGATCACTGTGAATGGCAAAGACATTCAGCAGTATTTCGGCCGCGAAACCTCGATCATGATCGCCAAGCAGCCGCTCGCGCTGACCAACCATGTCGAAACCTTCGACATCCAGGTCAACGTGCACGGCGGCGGTGAATCCGGCCAAGCCGGTGCCACCCGCCACGGCATCACCCGCGCCCTGATCGACTACGACGCAACGCTGAAGCTCGCACTGAGCCAAGCCGGCTTCGTGACCCGCGATGCACGTGAAGTCGAACGGAAGAAGGTCGGTCTGCGTTCTGCACGCCGCGCCAAGCAGTTCTCCAAGCGTTAAGCTTCGCCACTGCAAAAGACTGCCATGCCGTACTGCGCCTTTACAAAGGCTGCAAGAGGGGCATGTCAGTCGGCCGAAAGCACTCTCGGGTGCTTTCCGGCTTCAGAAACCGCCTGTCCGGCGGTTTTTTCATTTCTGCTCCTCCATTTGTTGGATAGGGAAACATGCGACTCAAGCTGCTACGGCGTCGTTTGACCATCAGTGCCCCGCGGGTGTCGGTCCGCAGCGCGATGCCATGGCCTGTTCGCTGGGTGCTGCTGGCCATTTTCTTCGGCCTGTGCGCCGCGCTGGCGCTCTGGGCCTTCGAGTTCGGCAAGAGCATCGCAGGCCTGGACTCCCGCTCCCGGGCCGAATTGGTGCGGTTGCGCGAAGAGGTGGCCCAGTTGCGCGAGGAGCAGCGCTTGCAAAAGGACACGTCGAGCTCTACCGGCACGCTGCTGACCGCAGAGCGCACCACGATGGATCGCCTGATGGCCCAGATGCGCCAGCTGGAGGCGGACAACCGTGCCCTCCGGGACGACCTAGGCTTTTTCGAAAAACTCATCCCTGCAGGCAAGACCGAGGGTGTCAGCATCCGTGGACTGCAGGCCGACGTGATCGGCGGCAACGAGTTGCGCTGGCAGGTGCTGGTGATCCAGCCGGTGCGCAATGCGCCGGAGTTCCGTGGCCGGCTGGAGTTGCTGCTGGCAGGTACGCGCGATGGACGCCCCTGGACACAGGCGATGCCTGCGGATGGGCAGTCCCTTCAGTTCCAGCAGTACCGCCGGGTGGAAGGGTTGTGGCCGTTGCCCGGCAATGCCGTGGTAAAAACCGTGACCGCGCGGGTCTTGGAGGGCAGTGCGGTGCGTGCCACCCAGACCCTGAGCATCGAAGAATAGCGGCGGTGGTGGCGTCGGCAATGGGCCATTCCCTCCCGCGCCAACCGACTGGAGTGTTCCATGTTCTCTCGCAAGAAGCAGCCCCCGATCAAGAGCCTGATTGCCCATGGCACCCGCATCAACGGCGAAGTGCGGTTTTCCGAGGGCTTGCGGATCGATGGCGAGGTGGCAGGGGACGTGCGGGCCAGCGACGAGCAGCCCAGCATTCTGGTGATATCGGAGTCTGCCCGGGTCGAAGGCGCGGTGCACGCGGCCCATGTGATCGTCAACGGCACGGTGCTCGGACCGGTGCATGCCGCAGAATTGCTGGAACTGCAGCCCAAGGCCCGCATCACCGGCAACGTGCACTACAAATCGCTTGAAATGCACCAAGGTGCCACGATATCGGGACAGATGAGCCCGTCGACCGTGCTGGTCGAGGAAAAACCCACACTGAAGTTGGCGTCAAACGCCAGCTGACCCACATTCAAGGGGCATTGCAGTACCATCGACGGCAAACCCTCCCGAAGGAGCACTCCATGAGCGCCGTAGCCGAAAACATCCAGACCGAAATGCCCGCCCCGATCCTGTTTACCGACAGCGCGGCGGCCAAGGTGGCTGACCTGATTGCCGAAGAAGGCAACCCCGACCTGAAATTGCGTGTGTTCGTCCAGGGCGGCGGATGCTCGGGCTTCCAGTACGGCTTCACGTTCGATGAAATCACGAACGAAGACGACACCACCATGACCAAGAACGGTGTGTCGCTGCTCATTGATGCCATGAGCTACCAGTACCTGGTCGGTGCCGAAATCGACTACAAGGAAGACTTGCAGGGCGCCCAGTTCGTCATCAAGAACCCGAATGCGACCACCACCTGTGGCTGCGGATCGAGTTTCTCCGCCTGATGGCGCGATTTTTCGCCTGACTCAAAAGCCGCCTTCGGGCGGCTTTTTGCTGGGCACGTGCGGCGGAACCCATTACCGCCGTTGATCGGAACGGCATGCAACAAGAGCGCTCCCTTCAAATCCTGCTGTGGCTGGTGGCCGTCGGGTTCTTCATGCAGACGCTGGACGCCACCATCGTCAACACGGCCCTGCCCACCATGGCGCACAGCCTGGGGGAAAGTCCGCTGCGCATGCAATCGGTCGTGGTGGCGTATTCGCTGTCCATGGCGCTGCTGATCCCGGCATCGGGCTGGGTGGCCGACCGCTTCGGCGCACGGCGCGTGTATTTGAGCGCCATCGTGCTGTTCGTCGTGGGATCGGTGCTTTGCGCTGTGTCGAGCCGGCTGGACCAATTGGTGGCGGCGCGGGTGGTGCAGGGCCTGGGCGGAGCGCTGTTGCTGCCGGTGGGGCGGCTGGTGGTGCTGCGCACCTTTCCGCGCGAGAAGTTCCTGCAGGCCATGAGCTTCGTGGCGATCCCCGGCCTCATCGGGCCGCTGATCGGCCCCACGCTGGGTGGCTGGCTGGTGGAGGTGGCATCGTGGCACTGGATCTTCCTGATCAATGTGCCGGTCGGCCTGATCGGGTGCCTGGCGACCCTGCGGTACATGCCGGCCGTGCCCGGCGCCCCGGTGGCCCGCTTTGACCTGGCGGGCTATCTCATGCTGGCCTTCGGCATGGCGGCGCTGTCTCTGGCGCTGGATGGACTGTCGAGCCTGGGGCTGCGGCAGGCGAGTGTGCTCGTGTTGCTGATTTTCGGGCTGGCGAGCCTGGTGGCGTACTGGCTGCATGCGGCGCGTAAGCCGAACCCACTGTTCTCGCCCCGGCTGTTCTCGGTGGCCACGCTGCGCATCGGGCTGCTGGGCAACCTGTTTTCGCGCCTGGGCAGCTCGTGCATGCCCTTCCTCATCCCCCTGATGCTGCAGGTGACGATGGGCTACACCCCCCTGCATGCCGGACTGATGATGCTGCCGGTCGCATTGGCCGGCATGTCGATGAAGCGTTTCACGACGCCATTGATCACGCGGTTCGGCTACCGCCGCGTGCTGGTGGGCAACACGCTGATGGTGGGGATCACGATGGCGAGTTTTGCCCTCTCGACCCCCTCGCAGCCGCTGTGGTGGCACATCGTGCAACTGGCGATCTTCGGTGCGGTGAATTCGCTGCAGTTCACGGCGATGAACACGGTCACGCTCAAGGACTTGAACCAGGGCATGGCCAGCAGCGGCAACAGCCTGCTGTCGATGGTGCAGATGGTTGCCATGGGCATGGGGGTGGCCGCCGCGGGCGGGGTGCTCTCGGCATTCACGGGCCACTTCGGGAGCGGGGGCGCGCAGCAGACGCTGTGGGCGTTCCAGGGCACGTTCGCCTGCATGGGGCTGGTGACCATCGCCTCGGCAGGCATCTTCTGGCAGTTGTCTCCACGCGACTCCGAAAGCGGCGCGGCTGCGGACGACGTGCCGGACGTGCCGGAGCACGTCTGAGCCGTCAGGCGGGGTAGATCGCGCCCAGGATGCGCGGCCCCGCCGCGCCGGTGACGCTGGGCAGATTGCCGCTGCGCCGCTCCACGGCTCGGTGGGCCAGCCAGGCGAAGGCGGCGGCTTCCACCTGCAGGGCCGGCATGCCGTGCTCGTCGGAAGCCGATACGGCGGCCCCGGGCGCAAGCGCCTGCAATCGACGCATGAGGTGGCCGTTGAGGGCGCCACCGCCGCACACGATCAACGGGCTGTCGCCTTCACCGAAACGGCGAACGCCATCGGCGCAGACACTGGCCGTGAATTCGGTCAGCGTGGCCTGGACATCGGCCGGGGCGGCCGATGCGAACGCCGGCAGGTGCCCTTCCAGCCAGGTGGGGTTGAAAAGGTCACGTCCTGTGCTTTTGGGCGGTGGCTGCGACAGATACGGCTCGGACCGCAGTGTGCCGAGCAGTGCGGGCAGGACCTGCCCGCTGGCGGCCCAGGCACCGTCGCGGTCGAACGGTTGGCCCGTGTGCTGCTGGCACCAGTGGTCCATCAGCGCGTTGCCGGGCCCGCAATCGAATCCCAGCACCGCACCCTGTGCACCCAGCACGCTGAGGTTGGAGATGCCGCCGATGTTCAATACGCAGACTGTCCGGCCGGACTGGCCGAACACCCCCTGGTGAAACGCCGGTACCAGCGGTGCACCCTGGCCGCCTGCCGCCACGTCGCGGCTGCGAAAGTCGGCCACCACGTCGATGCCCGTCGATTCGGCCAGCAGGGCGGCGTTGCCCAGTTGCAGTGTGTAGCCGGTGCCGTCAAAAGTCTGGGGGCGGTGGCGCACCGTCTGCCCGTGGGCGCCGATGGCGCGAACGGCGGAGGGCGGCAGGCCGGCCTGTCTCAAAAGCGTGTGCACCACGCCGGCATAAGTGCGTGCCAACGCATTGCCGGCCAGCGCCGCGCGGTGCAGTTCGTCGGCACCGGGTGTGTTGAGCGCGAGCAGCTCTGCTCTTAAATCAGGAGCAAAGGGTGCGCATGCATATTGCGCGACCTTGCATTTTTGTTCGGAGAAATCGGCCAGCACTCCGTCGACTCCGTCGAGCGAGGTGCCCGACATGAGCCCGATGTACAGCGCTGGCATGGGGCCGGAACGCGCCGCGCGCTTACTGGGCGCTGGCTTGCTGCACCTGGGCGGCGGCCGACAACTGGATGCGCATGTTCGATGCCAAGCGGTTGAAGGCGGCGCGCGAGGCGCTGGACACCGGCGTGGCGGCTTCGCTTTGCTGCGCGATCACCATGGGGTCCTGGTGCTGGCCATCCACGCGGAACTCGAAGTGCAGGTGGGGGCCGGTGGCCCAGCCCGTCGCGCCGACGGCGCCGATGGTCTGTCCCTGCTCCACGCTCTGGCCCTTGCGCACGTCAATGCGGCTCAGGTGGGCATACACGGTGACGTGCTGGTTGCGGTGCTTGACGTAGATGACGTTGCCATAGCCGTTCTGCACCCCGGCGAAATCGACCGTACCGTCGCCCACGGTGCGCACGGCCGTGCCGGTGGGCGCTGCAAAGTCGGTGCCCAGGTGGGCGCGCCACTTCTGCAGGATGGGATGAAAGCGCATCTTGAAACCGCTCGAGATGCGCGAGAACTCCACCGGCGAGGTGAGGTAGGCGCGGCGCATGCTCTCGCCGTCCAGCGTGTAGTAGGCGCCCTTGGAGGCGGGCGTGTCCTGGAACCAGACGGCGTCGTGCGTCTTGCCGTTGTTGTGGAATTCCGCGCTCAGCACGCGGCCGCTGCGCAGCGGCTCGCCATCGGCTTCGAGCGTTTCGTAGACCACCGAGAACCGGTCGTCCTTGCGCAGGGCGCGGTGGAAATCGATGTTGCTGGCGAACACCTCGGCGATCTGCGTCGCCACGGCATCGGGAATGTTGGAAGCGTCGGTCGCGGCGAACAGCGAGCTGCGGATGATGCCGCCGGCCAGCCGCGTGCCCACGGTGAGCGGCGCCGTCTCGACGCGCGAGGTGAATTCGTTGCCCTTGCGCTGCACGACCAGCCGGCGGAAATTGCCGCTGTCGTCCTGGACCCAGCGCGCCGTGAGGCTGATGAGGCGGTGATCGTCCGTGGTTTCTGCCGATACGGACCGGCCCGAGCGGCCCAGCAGGGTCTGGCGCACCTGGCCGTCGCTGCGCAGGAAGGCCGCTGCCGCGGGGTCTGCCACGCCCAGGCGCTGCAGGATGGCTTCGGCGGTGTCGCTGCTGCGGGTCTGGTCCGAGCGGTAGAGGGAATAGTTGGGAATGTCCACCAGCGCCGGCAGGGACTGGTCGCTGGCCAGCGAATCCACCGCGTATTCGACGGTGCTGCGGGGCAGGTCGGCGGGGTCCGGCGCGAAGGATGCGACGGCGAAAGCGCCGCCGCCGCCCGTCAGCAACAGCGTTGCGATGGCGGCGGTGATGCGTTTGGGATGGGTCTGGGCGATGCGCGATAGCCGGTCCAGCAGTGCGAGGCTGGCGGATGTCAAGCCATTGTTCAAAGTGTCTTACCCCAGGGTGAGGTGCGTTCGGGCCGGGTGGGGGCGGAACGCACGAGCTTGGTCAGGCTGCAGCCATTCGGTGCAAGGGTCCGAACCGGCAGGACCACTAGAATCCGCCACTGCAAATGTGGGCCGGAGTATAACGACGAGCGCCCCGGAAACCCCCAAAAAAACCCTTATGAATCAATCTGCTGTTACAACATTCCCAATCACCGATGGTGTAGGACGGGCGCTTGAGGTATCGCTACGGGGCGCTGACGAATTGCTGCCCCGCGACGAATGGACGAAGAAGCTGGCACGCTCCGAGGCGACCGGCGTGCCGCTGCGCATCAAACTGGGGCTGGATCCGACGGCGCCGGACATCCACATCGGCCACACCGTGGTGCTCAACAAGATGCGCCAGTTGCAGGACCTGGGGCACCAGGTGATCTTCCTGATCGGCGACTTCACCAGCCTGATCGGCGACCCCTCCGGCCGCAACAGCACCCGGCCGCCCCTCACCCCCGAGCAGATCAAGGCCAATGCCGAGACCTACTACCGCCAGGCCAGCATGGTGCTGGACCCGGCCAAAACGGAGATCCGCTACAACAGCGAATGGAGCGAGCCGCTGGGCGCGACCGGCATGATCCAGCTCGCCGCCAAGTACACGGTCGCGCGCATGATGGAGCGCGACGATTTCCACAAGCGCTTTTCGACCGGGCAGTCGATCAGCGTGCACGAATTCCTCTACCCGCTCATGCAGGGCTACGACTCGGTGGCGTTGAAGAGCGATCTGGAACTGGGCGGTACCGACCAGAAGTTCAACCTGCTCATGGGTCGCCATCTCCAGCAGGAGTACGGCCAGGAGCCGCAGTGCGTGCTCACCATGCCGCTGTTGGTGGGTCTGGACGGCGTCGACAAGATGTCGAAATCCAAGAACAACTACATCGGCATTGCGGAAGACGCCAACACCATGTTCGCCAAGGTGCTGTCCATCTCCGACACGCTGATGTGGGACTGGTACACGCTGCTGTCGTTCAAGTCCCTCGCCGAGATCGCCGCGCTCAAGGCCGAGGTGGAGGCGGGCCGCAACCCCAAGGACGCCAAGGTGATGCTCGCCAAGGAGATCACCGCGCGCTTTCACAGCGCGGCGGCCGCCGATGCGGCCGAGGCGGACTTCATCAACCGCAGCAAGGGCGGGGTGCCCGACGAGATTCCCGAGGTGGCCCTGGCCGGGGCGCCGCTGGGCATCGGCGCGCTGCTGCGCCAGGCCAACCTGGCGCCTTCCGGCAGCGAGGCCAGCCGCCTGATCGATGGCGGTGGCGTGCGTGTGGACGGCGGTGTCGTCAGCGACAAGGGTCTCAAGCTGGAAGCGGGCACTTACGTGCTTCAGGTGGGCAAGCGCAAGTTCGCGCGGGTCACGCTCAGCGCCTGAACGCGTCAGACTGCGGCATGCGCCGCACGCGCGTCAATCCAGGTTGTCGCTCAGGTCGGGGTCGGGCACGTCACCGATCGCCTCGCGCGTGGCCTGGGCCTGCAGGGTGAGCCAGGCGCAGAACGCCCGGATTTCCGGCCGCTGCCCGCTGCGCGGTCCCACCAGCAGCCAGTACGCCAGAGGCGAATCGAGCCGGTAGCCCGGCAGCACTTCCACCAGATCGCCCGACGCCAGCGCGTCGGCGATGAGCGGCATGCGCGCCAAGGCCAGGCCCTGGCCGGTGAGCGTGGCCTGCACGATCTGATGGGCGTAGTTGAAGTACAGCCAGCGCTTGGGCTGCAGCTTTTCCTGCCCGTTGAGCTCGAACCAGCGGCGCCAGGTGAGCCATTCGAGGTGCATGGTGCGGTGCGCATCGCCCGCTTCGATGAGCGTGAAGCGCGCCACGTCCGCGGGCCCGCGGATGGGCGGATTGCTCTTGATGAGCCAGGGGCTCGCCACCACGGCCAACTGCTCGCCGAACAGGCGCTGCGAGCCGCTCATGTTGGCGCTGGGCAGGCTGTAGCGCAGGGCCAGGTCCACGTCGGCGGTTTCCAGGTCCACGGCCACATCGCTCGCGTCGATGCGGATGTCGATGTCGGGGTTTTCGCGCTGAAACTCCTCCATGCGCGGGATGAGCCACATCGAAGCGAAGCTGGCCCAGGTGGTGATCGCCACGCTCTTGCGGCCCGCTGTCTGCCGCACCAGCCGCACACAGGCATCCAGGCGCTCGAGGGCGGGGGCGACGGCCCGCTGCAGCTGCGCGCCGGCGCTGGTCAGCTCCACCGCCCGGGTGTGGCGCAGAAACAGCGGCACGCCCACTTCTTCTTCCAGCGCCTGGATCTGGCGGCTGACCGCCGATTGGGTGAGCGAGAGCTCTTCCGCGGCTGCCCGGAAGTTCAGATGGCGGGCCACCGCGAGAAAAGCGCGCCAGTGGCCGACCGCCACTGGCCGGGTGCGCAGGTGGGTGATGGGGGCAGGCAGATTCATGGCTGGGATTGATGAGGCTGGGGAATCAAATTATCTCCGGCTTTTCATTGGACCGGATGGGGGTGATGGGCCGAATATCCAGTCCTGTCAACACCAAGATCCATGCAAGGAGCGCTCCATGTCAAACCCTTCCGTTCTGGAATCGCAACAATCCCGGGTGGGCGCTGTGTCGGCCCGGACCATGGCGGGCTGCTGGATTTTGCCCCCACGCCGCGCCTTGGGTTTGTACCCCACCCAGCGGGCGCGGCTGCGCATCGAGCGTGGCGGCGTCTGGCTCACGGTGGCGGGCCGCAAGGGTGCGTTGTCCAGCGACTGTTTCCTGGGCGAAGGCGATGAGCAGGTGCTCGAGCCCGGGGTTCATGCCGTCATCGAGCCGTGGCACGGCGGTCGGGCCGCGCTTTCGGGTGGCGCGCTGGCCGAAGGCGTGCAATTTCGCTGGGATCCGGTCGCCCTGCCAGCGCTCGTAGTGCACTCCGAGGCCTGGTCGCGGGGCGTCGTAGCGCCTTGGGTGGACTTGATAGGGGCTTTGCGCGGGGCGGCGTGGGCTGCGGCCCGGCTGGTGAAAGGGCTGCTGCAGTGGGCAGGCGCAGGCCGCTGGGCGCCGACGGCGGTCCCTCGGACCTGCATTGATGCGCAATGCGAATAGATCGGAGAGGTCTTTCGCATTGATGTGGTTCCGGCATGAATCGCCTGGGGCGTTTTCATTGGACGGTGCCACGTCGCCAGACGCATGATAGGCACATTGCTAGGGTTTTCCAGGAGAAAGAAATGACCGCTTCAAATGTTCTGAATTTTCAACAATCCGCTGTCTTGCCTCGCGGAGAGGCGAAAGACATTTGCATGCTGGCCACCGGCAATGCCCACAGCCTGCGCCCCCGTGTGCCGATGGCCCTGCGCGTGATGTCCGGCCATGCCTGGGTCACGCTGGACGACGGCCCCAACGGTGAGCGCGATGTGGCGGCCGGCGACGTCTTCCTCAATGCCGGCCAGACCCTGTGGGTGGCGGCCGGCCAGCATGCCGTCATCGAGCCCCTGGGCCGCGATGCCGTGCAGTACCGCTTCAGCGCTTCGGCGGTGGTGCGCCATGCGGACAGCGCTTTGAAAGCCCGCTCCACGCAAGGCGAAACCTGCTTGGCCTGAAGTCTTTCTTGCTGCCACCCCCCAGGGAGCCGCAGCGAGGCCGCAGGAAACTGGCGCGGTGGCGCCGAAGGCGGGCCGGAAGCTGTCAAAGCTCCCGGCCCGTTTGACATTTCAGGGCCGGTCGGCAGGCTGATGAAATCCCTCCCGGCGGGTGAGAAAGTCAATCGGCGCTGGCGCGTCGGCGCAAGGCCTGTGGCGTGTCGTGCACAGTGTCAAAAGACATAGGGAGGAGTACCCTGGTGTGCCTAGAATCGCCGCCCACCAGTTCTCACCGATTCGCCTTTATGAGCGTGGACTTTGCTTCTGAATCCCTGGCGCACGCCATTGCGATGCCTGCCGGTTGCGCAATACCCCTTCCGCTTTCACTCCCGTCTCGCCGCAGGAGCTGCAGTTCATCGACCAGTTCCGCTGCGGCACCGCCACCGTGGCGGCCGGCGGCACGCTGATCCGCGAGCACCAGCCTAACGGCAAGCTCTACACGCTCTACACCGGTTGGGCGTTTCGCTACAAGACGCTGTCGGATGGGCGGCGCCAGATCCTCAACTTCCTGCTGCCCGGCGACCTGGTGGGGCTGCAGCAGGAGTTCGGCGACACCGCGATGCACGGTGTGGAGGCCGTCACCCCTTGCGCGTTCTGCGTCTTCCCGGCCGACGGGCTGTGGTCGCTGTTTCGCGACCATGGCCGGCTGGGCTACGACGTGACCTGGCTCGCGGCGCGCGGTGAGGGCATGGTGGACGACAACCTGCTCACCACCGGCCGGCGCAATGCCACCGAGCGCGTGGCCATGCTGCTCATGCACCTGTACCGCCGGCTCGACCGCCTGGGGCTTTCCGAGAACGGCACCGTCGAATTCCCCATCACCCAGCAGCACATCGCCGACTCGCTCGGGCTGTCGCTCGTGCACACCAACAAGACGCTGCGGCGCCTGGCGCAACTGGGTCTGCACGAGATCGCCGATGGGCGGCTGCGCATCATCAATCCGCGCGCGCTGGCCCGCATCGCCGAGTATTACGACACCATCCCCCGGCCGGTGCCCCTGCTCTAGGTTTTGGGTGAAATCGGCCTCCAGTGCAATAAGTACTAGGGCATGTTGCTATTAATTTTGTAGCAATCTTAAAACCCCTGGCGGACGCGGCAGGGCGCCGATAATCGGCGGATTCCCCTGGGACGCCGGTCGCCGTGCCGCGCGGCCGCAACCGAACGGACCCTTTCATGACAGCACTGGACATCATCATCATGGCGGCGGGCAAAGGCACGCGCATGAAAAGCCGCACCCCCAAGGTCCTGCAGCGCCTGGCGGGGCGCCCGTTGCTGCGCCACGTGCTGGACCAGGCGGCCAGCCTGCAGGCGCGGCGCGTGGTGGTCATCACCGGCCACGAGGCGGAGCAGGTGGAGGCCGCCGTCGCTGGCGATTCGGGGGGCGATTCCGGCGCCGGTTTCGAATTGAAGTTCGCCCGCCAGGAGCCGCAGCTCGGCACCGGCCATGCCGTGCAGCAGGCGATGCCCGCGCTGGCGGGCGACGGCACCGTGGTCGTGCTGTCGGGCGACGTGCCCCTGACCCAGGCCGCCACCTTGCACGCGCTGGTGGAGGCCTCGGCGCAGGAGCGGCTCGCGCTGCTGACCGTGACGCTGCCCGACCCGACCGGCTACGGCCGCATCGTGCGCGATGCCGCCGGTGCAGTGCAGGGCATCGTGGAGCACAAGGACGCGAGCGACACCCAGCGCGCCATCACCGAGGTGTACAGCGGCATCATGGCCGTACCGGCGCAGCGGCTGGCCGGCTGGCTCGCCCGCCTGCGCAACGACAACGCCCAGGGCGAGTACTACCTGACCGACATCGTCGCCATGGCCGTGGCCGACGGGGTGCCTGTGGTGGCCCACCGCATCACCGACGCATTGCAGGTGGCGGGCGTGAACAGCCCGCTGCAATTGGCCGAACTGGAGCGCGCGCACCAGACCCGCCAGGCCGCGGCGCTGATGGAGCAGGGCGTGCGCCTGGCCGACCCGGCGCGCTTCGATCTGCGCGACGATGCCCGCATCGGGGTCCGGGGCCGGCTGGTTTGCGGGCAGGACGTGGAGATCGACGTGAACTGCATCTTCACCGGCCACGTGGAGCTGGGCGAGGGCGTGCAGATCGGTGCGCACTGCTGCATCGCCAACGCCACCATCGCGGCGGGCGCGGTGATCCACCCCTACACCCACATCGATGGCGAGAAAGCCGGTGTGCAGGTCGGCCCGGGCGCCCTCATCGGGCCTTTCGCCCGCCTGCGCCCGGGTGCCCAACTGGGCCGCGAGGTGCACATCGGCAACTTCGTCGAAGTGAAGAACTCCACGCTGGCCGATGGCGCCAAGGCCAACCACCTGGCCTATCTGGGCGATGCCACGGTGGGCGAGCGCGTGAACTACGGTGCGGGCAGCATCACGGCCAATTACGACGGGGCCAACAAGTTCCGCACCGTCATCGAGGCCGACGTGCACATCGGCAGCAACAGCGTGTTGGTGGCGCCCGTCACCATCGGCGCTGGCGGCACGGTCGGTGGCGGCTCCACCATCACGAAAGACGCCCCGCCGGGCGCGCTGAGCGTGGCGCGCGGCCGGCAGGTGATCATCGAGAACTGGAAGCGCCCCGCCAAGGTGCCCAAGGCCTGAGCCATGGATGGCCCCCGCAGCGATCTGCCGAATGCAGCGGGCCGCGTGCAGGCCGACGAGGTGACGCGCCTGCGGGCGGAACTGGACGCGGCGCGGCAGGAGCAGGAGGCATTCCTGCGGGCCGTGTCGCACGACCTGCGCGCGCCCGTGCGCCACATCCTCGCCTACGGCCGGCTGTTGCGGGAGACGGTTGCAGAGAGCAATGCCGATCCCGAGGCGATGCAGTTTCTGGACACCATCGCGCAGGCAGGCCAGCAGCTCGGCGGCATGATCGACGGGCTGATCCAGCTGGGGCGCATCGGCTCAGCCCCTGCTACGCCGGCCCCGGTCGCGCTGGGCCCGGTGCTGCAGAGCGCGGTGGCTGCGGCGCGGACTGCTGCCGCGGTAGCACCGTCACCCAAAAGCGGGGCAGCGAAAGCGCCTGCGTCTTCCGAAGAGGGCTCGGCCGGCGCCTGGATCGACGCCGTGCAATGGGATCTGCCCGCGGCCGAGGCCTGCCCCGTGCTGTGGGCGGACGCGGGCTGGCTGCAGGAGGTGCTGGTGGCATTGCTGGACAACGCCCTCAAGTTCTCGCGCGGTGCCCAGCCGCCACGCATCGCCGTGCAGGTGCGGCCGGCACCCGGCGAACGGGTGGACATCACGGTGCAGGACAACGGCGCCGGCTTTCCTGCCGCGCAGGCGGGGCAGCTGTTCCAGGTGTTCCAGCGGCTGCATCCGGCCAGCCAGTTCGAAGGCCTGGGCCTGGGGCTCGCGCGGTGCCGGCGCCTGGTGGCGCGCATGGGCGGCACCATCGGCATCAGTGCGGCGCCCCACCAAGGCTGCACGGTGTGCCTGCAATTGCCGGCCGCGGGGGCACCGGGGCCGGACGCCGCTGCCGGCTGACCGCGGCGATGGCCGCCGCGCCAGTCGGGCGGCTCATGGGGTGCGGGGAGCCAGGGTCTCCGGACGCACGCACGGCAGCTTCGGCTCGAACTTGCTGCGCTTGAGGCTGAAGAAGGCCTTCACGTTGCGCACGTTGCCGTCGCTGGAAAACAGGCGCTGGGCCAGGGTTAGATAGCCCGGGATGTCCTGCGCGTAGATCACCAGGATGAAATCCGGCCCCGGCGAGACGCGGTAGCACTGCTGCACCGCGGTTTCCGGCTGCATGCGCTGCTCGAAGGCTGCCAGGCGTTCGGTGTCCTGCCGGTCCAGCGTCACTTCCACGATCGCGGTGATGCCGTGGCCCAGGTGCCGCGCCAGGGCATCGGGCTGCACCAGGGCCACCTCCCGCTCGATCAGGCCCGCCTCGCGCAGGCGCTTGACCCGGCGAAGGCAGGTGGGAGGCGACACGCGAACCGCTGCGGCCAGGTCCTGGTTGCTGGTCGTGGCATCGTCTTGCAGGGCACTCAGCAGTTGAAGGTCGGTGTCGTCGAGAAATAATGGTTCCATGGGGCTAATTTTATGGAATTAAATTTCAATAGGTGTTTTATGAGAAATTTAATTCCAAACATTGTTTGAATAATTTATACATATTTCTTAACGCCCTGCCTACCATCGCCCATCCACATTCCTTTCAGGAGATCGTCCATGTGCGGCATCGTCGGCGCGGTATCCACGCGCAACATCGTTCCCATCCTCGTGCAGGGCCTGCAGCGCCTGGAGTACCGAGGCTATGACTCCTGCGGCGTGGCCATCCACGATGCCAGCCTGGGCGCCTCCCGCACGGGCGGCCTGCGCCGCGCCCGCAGCACGGCCCGCGTGGCCGAGTTGCTAGAGCAGGTGAACGCCGAGCAGGTCGAGGGGGCCACCGGTATCGCGCATACCCGCTGGGCCACGCACGGCGCCCCGGCGGTGCACAACGCCCATCCGCACTTCAGCCACGGCACGGGCGATCCCACGGCGGATGAGCCGCTGCGCCTGGGGCGCGTGGCGCTGGTGCACAACGGCATCATCGAAAACCACGAAGAGCTGCGCGCCGCCCTGCAGGCACGTGGCTACACCTTCACCAGCCAGACGGACACCGAAGTCATCGCCCACCTGGTGGACAGCCACTACAGCGGCGACCTGTTCCAGGCTGTTCAGGCCGCCGTGGTCCAGTTGCATGGCGCCTACGCCATTGCCGTCATCCACAAGGACGAACCCCACCGCGTGGTGGGTGCACGCGCCGGCTCACCGCTCATCCTGGGCGTGGGGGAGGGCGAGCATTTCCTGGCCAGCGATGCCATGGCGCTCGCCGGCGTGACCGACCAGATCGTGTACCTGGAAGAGGGCGATCTGGTGGACCTGCAACTGGGCCGCTACTGGATCGTGGGCAAGGGCGGGCAGCCGCTGGAGGCCCATCGGCGCCCGGTGCGCACCGTGCAGGCGCACAGTGGCGCCGCCGAGCTGGGCCCCTACCGCCACTACATGCAAAAGGAAATCTTCGAGCAGCCCCGCGCCATTGCCGACACGCTGGAGGGCGTGCGCGGCATCGTGCCCGAGCTGTTCGACGGCGCCCCCGGTCCGGACGGCGAGCCCGGCGCCGCCGCCTGGCGCGTGTTCAAGGAGATCGACTCGGTGCTCATCCTGGCCTGCGGCACCAGCTACTACAGCGGCTGCGCGGCCAAATACTGGCTGGAGTCCATCGCCGGCATTCCCACCCAGGTGGAAGTGGCCAGCGAGTACCGCTACCGCACCAGCGTGCCGAACCCGCGCGCGCTGGTCGTCACCATCAGCCAGTCGGGCGAAACGGCCGACACGCTGGCTGCGCTGCGCCACGCGCAAAGCCTGGGCATGCTGCACACGCTCACCATCTGCAACGTGTCCACCAGCGCCATGGTGCGCGAATGCAAGCTGGCCTACATCACGCGTGCCGGTGTCGAGATCGGCGTGGCCTCGACCAAGGCCTTCACGACGCAGCTGGCGGGGCTGTTCCTGCTCACCCTCGCCATCGCGCAGTCGCGCGGCCGCCTGACCGACGACCAGGAGGCCGAGCACCTGAAAGCCATGCGCCATCTGCCCGTCGCGCTGCAGGCCGTGCTGGCGCTGGAGCCGCAGATCATCAGCTGGGCCGAGGACTTCGCGCGCATGGAAAACGCGCTCTTCCTGGGCCGCGGGCTGCACTACCCCATCGCGCTCGAAGGCGCGCTGAAGCTCAAGGAAATCAGCTACATCCATGCCGAGGCCTACCCGGCAGGAGAGCTCAAGCACGGTCCCCTGGCCCTGGTGACCAGCGCCATGCCGATCGTGACCGTCGCCCCCAACGACACGCTGCTGGAAAAGCTCAAGAGCAACATGCAGGAAGTGCGCGCGCGCGGCGGCGTGCTGTATGTGCTGGCCGATGGCGACACACGGATCGAAAGCGGCGAAGGCCTGCATGTGATCCGCATGCCCGAGCATTACGGCCCGCTGTCGCCGCTGCTGCACGTGGTGCCGCTGCAATTGCTGGCGTACCACACGGCTTGTGCCAGGGGGACGGACGTGGACAAGCCCCGCAATCTGGCCAAGAGCGTGACGGTGGAGTGAGTGCTTGTGGCGGCTCCCGCACTGCCCTGAATTGACAAAAGTTATGGAAATTTTCCGTACAGAAAATGCTAGTTCTCAATTATTTTTGAGTTATGGAAATTTTTACTAATTAGCTTTTACTACGCAATAAGCTGCTCGAAGGACTTAGGGAAGCTCTGCACAAAACACGCACGAACGTGCTGATGCCTTGAGCCAGTTGGAACGCGATGGGCCAACCCCTGATTTATCTCAGCTCCGGTGCCTGTGGCACGAACTGGCGGCCTGAATGGCCGGTT
>NZ_BQXK01000008.1:0-237981 GCF_030158995.1 Acidovorax sp. SUPP2825
CGGGCCTGCAAGGCCCCTCATGCACCCAGGCGCAGACCGCTGCTGGGCCTCATCACGCTCAAACGGCTACTGGCGCCCACTCCTCCCTATTCGGATTCGTCAAACATGGGGTTGTGAGAGGCTCCCTTCAGAACCTTGAGACCGGCTTGCCCTGCATCGAGGTTGAATGCCAATACATCGTCCCCTCGCATAGCCATATTTCGATGGTCTTTCCAGCGAAGACGCCTGATTCCAAGCTTGTAGGGGGTGTTCTCATGGATGAAAGTCGTGCAAAGGATTTCACCCAGGTCGCCTGACTTGATTTGCTTGGTGGTCGGCAACTTCTCGGCAACGTACGCTGCGACCTCTGTGCGCCCCAACCGCGCAAGAAGCTGAGCCAGGCGCCCCGGCATAACATAGTGGTCAGGTACGACCTTTGCGATGATGTCTACTGCGGCCTTCAGCTTTGCAGGGTCAGCCGTCAAAACCTGTAATTTGTGGTTTGCCGCAGGTATATCTACTTGAGCGCACCACTCGGCGAATCGAGTCATTCGAAGCCTCCTCATTAACCTCAATATTTCCTATAGTCTAGAGGCTGGAACCGAATTTTCGCTCATTCCTACTTCATCTACCGCTCAATTTCGATTCAATGAATCGCCTCGGCTTTTGAGGAGGCTCAGCACTCTGAGAGGACTGAGCCATGAGCAAGTCGAACAAATGCTCACCCGAGGTACGTGAGCGCGCGGTGACGATGGTGCAGGAGCACCGTGGGGAGTACTCATCATTGTGGGCGGCCATCGAGTCAATCGCCCCGAAGATGGGCAGCGTGCCGCAGACACTGCACGAATGGGTCAAGCGCGTGGAGGTCGACACAGGTGAAACCATCAACGGCCTGTACAAGGCCAAGCTCATTCATCGCCGAGCACCGTGGAAAACGAAGGAGGCCGTGGAGCTCGCAACGCTCGAATGGTGTCGTGGTTCAACCACCATCGCCTGCTCTAATCCATCGGGTATATCCCGCCAGCAGAAGCCGAGGCAAACTACTACCTGCAACCCGTCGGCCAGGCCACCGCAGTGGCGGCCTCAATTGAACCAAACAGCCTCCGAGAATCCCGGTTCGATTTAAAATTCCCCCGTGTGAACGTGCTGACTGAACTCCGAATTTTGAACTGCTTTAGAACTTTTCTCTAAAAAAGCAGCTTAAAAACCTACGGCACTTTGGTGAGGCGGAGCCCAGCCATCCTGCAGCTTTAGCGCTGCAAGTAGCCTTCAGACCCATCCCCAATACGGCACTTCGGAGCCGGCGTCACCCGTCAGCCTTTCGTCTCAGGGTGCTCACTTCGCCGCCCTGCCTGGTATTTCAAGACGTCCCCACAGTCCCAGGTATCCCTCAATTGCTGCCGTCACTTAACCCGACCAATTGAGCGGCACACGCTGTTTTAAACGTCTGCCCTTGGTATAGGCATTCAAGTTTTAGCCTTCCTCGCGTTGGCGCTCAAACAGCGACGCGTATCAATTGCTGAGAACTTGGAAGTATCGAGAAAATGGCTTCCACACATCGAAGTGTTCAACTTATGCACCGTTGTATAAAACGAGGCGATTGAAGCTACGCCACTTCTGTCGCTACAACCAAGTTCAAGGGTAGACACGTCGTTTTGCCAGAAGCTCTCGCAATTGAAAGCCACTTCGGACGAACTATATAAAACGCGTTTCTAGACGAGTCACCACAAACTCCCTGGAACGTCAGCGTTCGACTTAGAAATAACGGACATGAAACCAACGACCTTCAAAACCGTAGTTTTATCAATGTCGAAAATTTCCTTTGAAATCAATCACCTACAAAGTTTTCGTTATTCCATAACGGAGCCTCATAACGTGAGCTGGGGTCAGCAAAAAGTCGGATGGGGGCGCCCATACAAACCCATGTCTTTCACTTACTCTCAACTGATGCAACGCCATCGCGATGCACTTGCAGCCGACTCTTCCAAGGAGAGCCTTATACAAATTGAACGGAACCATCGTTCTGCGCTCACCGGCTTTCTCAAATTTCTGGGCAAGCATGAAACATCAAATGTAGGCCTGGAGCTGACGACTGACTTCGCGCCAACAGTGAGCAAATACCTTTCCTCTCTTGAAAGCATTTCCGAGCGCACCAAAAGCGACCGACGTAGCTTGCTCAATGCATGGAGAAATACATTCGTGGTCCTCGGTGATTCCGTGGACACCCCAGTACGAGGCCGCGAAGTCCGCTCGCAGAGTTCACCAGCGGCAATCTCCACACCCTTCCATGAGCGCCTGCGCGAAGCACTTGACGCTAGTGGCTACCGGGCTAAGGCGGCAGCCCTAGCATCGAAAACTTCCGCGTCGGCCATCAGTCGCTGGATGCGAGGTGCCCACCCAAGCAAACGTTCACTCCCGAATCTCCATAAGCTTGAGAAGCTATTGTCCGTTCCAGAGGGAGAACTCTTCGCATTAGCCTCCGAGGGCATCAAGAGGAAAGTCCATATCCCCACCGACCCTTTTCGCAAACGCCTTGCGGAACTGGTTAAAGAGAAGTACCGCCTCAAAATATCAGAAGTTACTCCGAAATTTAGAGAGCAATGGCTCAGCTTATTTCGGTATAAAACGTCTGCAACGGCACCCAGAGGCCTCAACCGGCATACAAAAGCACGATGGTCTTTGACACCTATCGAAAAGTCCACCATAGCCCCTGACGCCTTCAACTCTCAAGGTACATCAGTCTCTGCTGCAGCTAATCAAGCCTGGACACTCGCCTCTCGTTTTTTCGGTTTTCTTCAGCTGCATATAGACCGCGGCGGTTATGGCCTAGCAGAAGAAGATGCACAAAATCTGGCTTGGCTTGCTGTACCTGATGCCATAGAGCGTTTTCTCGAGTTCGTGACAGAACGGTCTGATGGCCTGAAGCATGGGGGACATCGGCAATTTTGTAGTTTGGTCAGTACCATGACCCATGGTAAGCATGGCTACCTTAGCCAACAACCTGCGTTCTCATCAACTCTACCCAATGAGGTACTAGAGGGCTGGAGTTGGACCGAAATGTGCGTCGAGGCAGGTAAATTGGCAGCCGCCTGGAAAGCGGACTCAACGGACCAATCGCGAGATACCAGTGCACCACTCCAGCATTTCTTCGAGCATGAATGCGCACTTGAACCGGTGTTATCCGCAATGTATGAACTTCGCAGGGAAGCTAACAATTCGAGAAATGGCTCCCAAGAAGCCATCCATCGCCGCGACGAGGTTTTGCTGGGACTTCTTGCCTCAAACCCTCTTCGCGCGAAAAACATAATCACCCTCACCTACAACGTTAACAACACCGGCGATGTATACAAGGATGCAGCAGGGGCATGGCGAGTCAGAATCTCCGGTGGCATGTTTAAGAACAAGAATCGGGTTGCTAAAGATACATACGATGTCGCAGTAGCTACCTGGTTGACCCCCCTATTTGACGACTACATTCGAGAATTCCGACCGCGACTCTTGAAAGACGGCCTGAAATCAGGTTACTTCTTCTTATCGAAACACGGAAAGCGCTTTGACTCAATGAATCGGCGGGTCTTAAAAGTAACGCGCAAACACATACCTGATAGCGGGGGAGTTTCTCCTCATGCCTTTCGCCATCTGGTTGCGACCGACTGGCTGAATGCTCATCCGAATGATTTCGCCACGGTCGCTTTGTTGCTCAACGACACCATCAGTGTCGTGATGGACAACTACGCGCACCTTAAAAAAGACATCGCATTCAACAAGTACTCGGACTACCTTGCGGGAGTCAAAAAATCAAAGAACCTCTAACGGCCTATCAGTCATTAGGCTTGGTTGAAAAAGACGGAGGGCCCAGTAAAAAACTGGGCCCTCCTCTCAGTACCAGCCGCACCGCCTGAGGTGTCTGAACGCCTTCACGCACCATGTGCGAAAAGAACGCCTCCATCTTGATAAGCTCCATTGGAATCTGTCGAAGTCGCTGGAGAATTCAGCTTCGCATAGGACGCTCGACGCCGATGGTGAGGCCCGGGACTCCAGTGTCATTCGCTTCACCAGTTCGTCCGGTGGACAGAGCTTTGTCAGCGTCGCGATGTCCGCTTCTGCCTCGGCATGTTCAATGATGGAACGCTGGCGTGCATTTGGCTCAAAACGGGTCAACATCACCCACTCTCCACAAGTTGTAGAACCGCAGCGACGTCTCTGCCGCCCACAACCTCAGTCCCGCTCGTATTTCAAGCGCCGGCCGCCAACCTCCAGTTGGCGGGTGATTCTGCGGCGTCCCACGCTGACGGTAAATTCACCTGGCAGTTGCGTTGACCTCCCCTCGTTGTACGCTTGCGCCGCCCTGCTGGGCCCGGCATCAATCCCGAGCTTCTCAAATGCTTCCGCTGCCAGTGTTTCAAGGCTGCCTGCCGGTATCAGGACGCCCGTCACGACACTTCTGCGTGTGCGCGCGTACACACCTGTGCCAATTCGCCAGAGCACGCCCTCGGCGCACAGCGAGCCTAAAGCCCTACTGACAGCGGACGCACTGCCCATATGGGTGAACTCACGCCTCAGGAAGACCACACTTCCCTCGCTTTGCGTCACATACCGAATGCGAGCTTTGACGGACGCGGTCATCGTCACACCTTTCCAGCCAATACACTCAAATCCACGGTTCGTGTCTTGAATAAGGGCGGCGCAGCGCCTGCCTCGCTGGCTCGAGATGCTTATGCGTCAGACCCCCTTGCCCTTCGCACAAAACGGCGCGGCCAGTCTGGCTTAGTAAAGAGTCAATGAGGCTCTCACCGCTGTAGATATCGTCCAGCACCAGTACGGGCTCACCGGCATGATGCTTTTCGAGCCACTCTTCGATGACTTGCAAACGTGAGTCGCCCAAGCCCCCGAAAGCGCCCCAGTGGTCATGCAAACTCGAACCGACGCACGACAACCCGCTGCGGTTGAACAAGTCCACAAAATGGTGCTGTTGCAACAGTAAAAGCCAACTGGTCGTCAACACGACGGCCGGCGTGAACTCGTCCACCAGCTGATTCAACACGCCGATGGACTTCTTGGAAAACAATCTATCGTAGAGTTCAGGAGAGGCGCGCTCCGGGTTGTACAGAGCATCGAACACATGCGAACTGCCATACGGGTGATTCGTACACAGCACGTCGTCTATGTCCAAAAAGATGATAGGCCGAAGCGTAGGTTGGGTCATGGCTTGCGCGTGCTTAGCGGACGATGAAATGTGTACAGGAAATTTCGACCAGACTTTTGAATGGATGCTTCCAACGTGCCACCGGGCCCCAAGTCCACTCACGACCGACCCCGCGCGCGCCACGTTCTGCGGTCAATTTCGCTCACGAGCCGCGGCAAGGGACAGTGCTGTATCTAGAGAGGTGAAACGGAAGTGCAGAAAAAAGTAAGCGCACATCTCAGCCAAGACGTCACCCACACTTTTTTCTCGAAATGACAGGGGCACATCCACCGCCAAGGTCGCCGCGTCGTCGGTGAATCTCAGCACTGCGCGCCACGTTCTTGCATCCACTTCAATCAAACCACCACGCGCATTGACGCCCCAGTCAGGGGGAAGGCCGAGCTTCACCCTCAACCACTTTGTCGCAGCCAGGCACGGCACAACGTGCGCTGCGTCATCCCCAAGGGCGGTCCATAGCAGCAGCAGATGCGGCTCCTCGGGCGGCGTTTCGAAGTCCACGCGGACGATGCTGGCCCACAGCTCGGCACAGTCCCATTCCACCGCACCAACGACGGCGTTCTCTTCAAACGCAATAGGGAGAATCGCGGCGCTCACGCGCTCTCCTGAATGCCCCTCGACTTCAATGAGCATGCGCAAGTTGGAGGGGTCGAGGTCGTCATCGGATAGCTGGGGGGAACTCGAGGGAGCTTTTTTTGCATTCATACCCCTGACTGTCTCTCGGGAGAACGTAAAGGCACAAGCCTATGAACATGAAGTTCCGCTTCATGCTGAGACGCTATTTCTTGCTGGTTGCTACACGTCATAGCAGCAATCCGCTGCGCCTCCAGCTTGAAACTTATGAGCAACCACAGGACATCTTTTGATAATCAAACCCCACCGGACCATCACGACAACGCCCTCCTCCGCTTGCTTGTGGAAGAGTCCATTCGACGCGGAGAGACCCTACAGTCGCTTGCTGAATACTTAGGCGTCACATATTCACGTCTAACGCAGTGGCGGCGAGGAGAGGCGCGCATAAAGAATGCGAACCGAAGCGTGTTAGCTCAAGCAGCGCTGTACTTAAAAATTCCGGTGGTCGTGGCCTTCGTTCTGGCGGGCGTGATTACGTTTCCCGACTTTTATTGGCCAAGCGAAGAGCATATCGACCACAAACTTGTAAGAGTGCTTGAAGACATGCGGCAAGACCCATTGGTGGCTGGTTTGGTACCTGCGGAAATGGCCTCAGCTTCACCTGCCTTGCGTGTATTCGTTGCGTTTCTTTATTCTGAGCTACGCCACTTGCAAAACACGCCCTCGGGGTCTCAAGCATGGCTGTCCTTGCTTTCAAATGCAAAGACGGCCAGTGAAGATACGTTAAGAACCTCAACTGAGAGCACAAACGTCCCGAGAGGGTCTAGAGGAATTTCTTAGCATCGTCTTATACGACATCCCAATCATCTGGGGTGCCATCTTTTCAGGACTCACGACTAGCATTTCGTTCGACGCACGTCCGGCCCGAGGACAAAGGTGCCGTTCGCCCCGCGCGACGGACCGGTGAGTGAGAGCCCTCCTGCAGACTTGCTGGGTGTGGGAAGGGTCGAAAGACGGGAACGGGCGCTGTCCGAGGCGCTGATGTTTGTGTGAGATGACTAAGTTGGGAGATGTTGTCCGAGCTGATGTCGAACCTGCCGTTCGGGGCGAGAGCAGCACGGCTCCGCCCTGAAAGCCCGTCACGGAGACTATTTGGTCGAGAATTGTGTTTCCGTGATTCACGATTTTTTGATTCAAACCCCCGGCCCTTCTGGACCGGGGGTTTATTTCAAGAGCAAGGGACCACGGGGTGTCAGTCGAGTGTTCAAAGGCGCAATCGCAGACGCAGAGGCACCTGGCGTAGGGAGCGTCTTCACTATTCTCTATCCTACGAGAGTCCAAACCAAAGCTCAGACGTTGGTCCACCCAATCCAAGGTGAAAGTCGCTGCCAAACCAAGTCTGCCAGCTCACGACCTCGGGCGTTGACCGCATCAAGGTTCCATTCGCCCTTTACATTGCCAATGGCATGAACGTGTGGCAAATACTGGCCTGCATACAGGTTTCCGGCCACCTCGGTGACATCGATGCCGGCATCGGCCATCGTCTTCAGGATGGTCTTTGCTTCGTTCTCGGTCTTCGCCGACAGCGCAGCAAACAGTGAACGCTTCTGGTCCCAAGGACGGTCGCTGAGCGATGAGTTGCAGCGGGTTGGCACCAAAGTCAAGTTGCCCAGGCGTTCGAACTCTTCGTCTTGGTACAGGTCCTGTGACCAGCCCTTGGCCTTCGAGCGTGGGGCGATATGCTCAATTGACGTGAATTGGTCACCAACCCAAGCATCGAGAGTCAATGTCGGGTTGCTTCCTGCCTTCCCGCGAGTGAGATGGCCGTCTGCACCCTCCACAACATCGTGGAAAGCCAGGAGCAGAACGAATCTCGCCAACGTTGTGTTGACTTCCCAAAGTGGTTGCGCGACCGTCTTCTCAATCCACTCCGCCTTCCCAGCAATGTTGGCTCCGTGCTTCTTGCTCTTTCTGTCCGCCTGCAACCGCGATACCAACGCAGCCTGCACGGCCTGAACTGTCGGGAGTGGCCCATCTGCTCGTTTGCCGCGGGCAAGCGCAGGCACGCCGTGTTCAAGCGAGCCTTCGCTCATCAGAGACCGATAGACCTCGTCGATGCGGTCAGTGGTGCTGCGCGATGAGCGCCAGAGAACAGTGAACGCTGTGACGGCCTGTACCACCTCACAAAAGGTGTTGAGCGCCTTCTTTCGGTCGGCAGCATCCTTCTGCACGCCGACGTCGGCCGCATACTGAGCAAGCAGTGGAGCTGTGATGGTGTGACCAAAGTCCACCAGGAAGCGAAGGCACAGCGCCGCGGGCTCGGGAAGCTGGAGGCCATCTACATTCGGCTTGTCTGAACCATTGACCCATACGCTGTCAAAGAAGCGCGAAAGCTCTGCGAGGTGGCGAATGAACTCTTGCTGTTGCTTGCGGTCGCTGTAGGAGTCAAATGCCTCCCGCATGAAGCGCCGTTGGTCCGCCAAGTTCTTCGAACGCTTTTCTCCGAGCTCGGCCAGCGCGAAGGCAACCAGCAGGTCGGCCGACCGCTTCTGACGCTCGTCAGCACGATTGACCTTGCGGATGTAGTCACCGGCAATCTCCAGCTGCTTCTTTTCCTCCGACGAGTTGTACTTCGTCATGCCTACCGACTGAACAACCTTCGGGACAAAGGTCTCGAGGGCGGTTAGCGGTTGGCCGGTGGTGTTCAAGGCCTCAAAGACGTCAAATGCGAAATCTTCGGTCGTTGCGGTCACAACCACCAGCGTGATGCGCTCCAGGGCGAACTTCGCGAAGAACAGAAGGGAGACCAGGTTGGTCGAGGCGTCCCACCACTTTCTCGAACGTGCATCTTCCGCGCTGGGCTTCTCGCCCGCGTTCGCGGCGGCTTGAGCGAGCAGAAATTGAGGCGAGAGAACGGACTCCAGCGCCGTCTTCATCGAATCTGGGAACTCCTCTCCGAAAAGGGTGTCCTGCTTGTCTTCGTCCTGAACGATACCGAGCAGCTCCGGAAATTCGTCATCACCAGGCAAGTTGCGCAGCTTATCGCGCATCACCTTCAGCATCTTGATGAAGTGCTTGCGCTGCCCCTCGTTGGCGGCTCCGTCCGCTGTTTCCTTCAGGACGTTAGGGAACTTGGCCCAGTTGGGGTCCAGCTGTTCTCGGAAGCGGACAAATTCGAAAAGGAGCCAGGAGATAGGCGAGTTATATGTCGCTTTGTCTGCCTCATAGGACCAGGTATCCACGAAGGCTCGAATCATCTTCGGGAAATGCCTGAACTCGCCCTCGCCGTTATTCTGCCGCTCCGACAGCATCTGGGAAAGCAGGCCACGCATATCGTTCACACGCGTTTCCAGCCACTGGCGGGCGTCGTCACTGTCCTTCGCCTTGCCCTTCTTGAGGTCTGCCCACTGCACCTCGATTTCGAGAAGTAGTGCCAAGCACAGCATCAGCAAAGTCGTCAGGCGTTGCTGGCCGTCAATGACCGACATGACCTGGGTGTACACCTGGTTCTTGACCAAGGGGCTGATGGTCGACTTCTTCGAGTCGTTCATCGCAATGATGGTCCCGATGAACGTGATGGACTCATCGGGGCGCTTTAGCAGCGCGTTCAACCCCTGAATAGTGTCATCGATAAGGCGCTCAACGTTCGTCTTGTCCCAAGCGTAGTCTCGCTGGTAGGGCGGGATGTATAGCCCGCGACCGTTCTTCGACACGAAGTCGTAGAGACCTTCCGACTCAGCGTCGAATATTTTCTGTCCAGGACTTGGCACTCAATTTCCTCCCGTTTTTCGATTTACTTGTGGCAGACGAGGCAGGCTCCGCCGCCCTCGTCCTCAAGATATAGGTCGTCGATGTCAATCGGTTCGATGGGAATGACGCGCAGTGGATTCGGCTTTCGGCGTGAAAGTTCGCGTTGCTTGCGAGTCTCAAAGTCCGCCAAGATTTCCGCCACCCGTTCCGGCTTCTCTAGGTCGGTCAAAGGCTCGCCCTGACTCCAAGTGAACGGAGAGCCATGCTCCAGCGCGTTCTTTTCGTACGCTTTCGCGTCCTCGAACGCATCCGGATGGGTTTCCTTCAGCCTTACCCACTCAACCTTTTGCTGGAAGAAGCAAAACGTACAGCCGCTTCGCGAACGCCAGCTGTAATACTTTGGAAGCCCCAGGCCAGAGCCCTCTAGTAGTTCAAACACCCCCGCCTTGTCGACGCCGTGCTCTCGGAACGGCATGCGAACAATCAAGTTCTCATGCTGGGCGACCATGCCTTCCCGGTGCTCTTCGTCGGCGCGGATGGCAACATAGCTGTAAACCTTGTCTCCCGCATCAAGGGACGGCTTAATCCACTGCTTGAAGGGCTCCAGCTTCAACTTGCGGGTGCACCAGCGAGTCTGCGCTGACGGCAAGTAGCTGTTGTATGTGCGCAGCCAGAAGTCGAAGTCTCGATGAGGATTCAAGTAGTGAATCTTGCGACCGACGAACCCCTCAAGCTGGCCGAGGAACGCGTAGACCTCGGGCAGTTCCTTGCCGGTGTCAGTAAAGAAAAACTCGAGCGGGATTTCTGGGTGGTGCAGGCTCATATACACAGCAAGAGCTGCGCTGTCCTTCCCGCCCGAAAGACCAAGTACGTGTCGTTCAGCCATTCTTACTCCCCTTGCCCCGTTGCTTAACCATCATGGCCCCAGCCTCTGCGAGGGCAGCCAGGATGACCTCTTTGCGCTCGCCTTGCGCATCAGCCAAGAACTGCTTCACAAGACGGTCCACCGCAGGCGTGTCCGTCTCCGAGATGTCGACAAAGCCTGTGGCATCTTGACCGTGGCTGGCACCGAAGACCACACCAATCACCCGGCGGGTCGACGGCCTACCGCGCAGGGGAGCCATCGTCTCCGCCTTGCGGAAGTTCACCGACCAATCTGCCAACTTGGCCATTGCCGCGTCGATGTCTCGGTCGACCCAAACGGCCTGAGGTTTATCCACGGCAAGGCTGATGAGCGCTTCGATGGTCTCGGCAGACTGGTCGTACGTCTCTAATCGAGTCGCGAAGGCATCGAGCTTGAAGTCACCCGTCAGCCCCTTCACGGTGGTCGCGCGCTTTCGCAGCTCCGCGTCCGGCCTGCTCCCATGGTCGAGAGCGTCCAAAGCATGAGCGCGAACACGTGCCAGCATCCGCTGATAGGCGCCAGAAAGCTCGTCGGTGACCTCCTGAACACGGCGGTTCAATATGGTTGGGTCTTGGGCCTCCAATAGCGTCGGCAGGTCGGAGAACAGCACCCGCAGCGGGTCGCTTGCCTTCAGCAACATAGTGCGAACTTGCTGTGCTCTACTGGAGACAGTCAACGTCCGCTTGGTCCATCCCGGCAAGCCAACGACAAGACCTACTAGCCCGCGCGCCACATCTAGTGGAGCAGCTCCAATCTCGATGCTGGAACGGTCAGATATGGTCTTTGCCAAAGCATCAACCAACTTTGCCTTGTCTTTGGAAGCCTCAACGTGCTGGAAGCGAATCCGGCTCGGGTCGAGCGTCCACTCGTCGACGACTGCATCGGTGATGTCCGGAGTGAACACGCCGTTCACGTAAAGAGCCAAGGACGAGCGGTTGGCCAAGAACATCGCCAACGAAATCACGGGCATCACCCCAGCACGCAATCCAAAGGGAGGACGAGCCCAGGCGACGTAAAGCTCCTTCAAGGTCAGCGACTTGCCTTCCGCAAGCAGGTCGCTCTTGGTGCGCCACCACATCGCCTCGAAGGACTGACCGCGAGGGTTGTAGTTTGGGTCACCGAAGCTCCAGCCCTCATCCCCCCGTGGGCGATGCAGGCCCGGTTCGCTCAGGACGGTGAAGTAAAGGCCCGCGTCAGCAGGGAAGCTTTCATAGCCAAGCTTCGGCAGGTGCCCATAGGTCACCATCCGATTCATCAGGTCCTTGCGCGCCTTCTTGGAGTTGCTCGACGGGTCCTCGCGGTTGATTAGCTCGCTGAAGATGAACGGTGCCTTGTCGTAGACGTCCTCAGCGATGTCCGAGGCAATCACGGACAAAACGACAGAGCCTTTGGTGTCCAACGCGGTACCGTGGCTGTACCACTTGGACAGCTCGAAGGCATCTGCGAGTTCCTCTTCAAGCGAAGAACGCACAGCCTCAATACGCCCAACGATTTCCCGACGTGCGACAGAGTCGCCGTGTAGCTCAGGCCGAGTTTTCATAACGCGTTCGGCTGCAGCCAACTCAAGGCTTAACTCGATGATTCGCTCTGAATTATTGGGGGAGCCAAGCAACAGTGTCTCAACCTCGGTGGCCACACTCGCATGCCGCACTCTGTGCTCGGCTGACCGTACAGACTGTCCAGGGGGCGGCAGGCACAGTAGAAATGCACCAGCACTTGCGCCCTTGAGCTCGAAGGTCTCGACGACCTTCTCGACATCTTCCAGGCGAACAATGCCGCGGGTGAACCACCGCATTGTTCCGGTCTTCTGGTAGTGCCGCTTCGCCAAAACTGGCTGCAGGTCGCTGAGGGTGGAGATGCGCTCCAGGTCAGGCTCGCCAATTTCGCCTCGGGCCAGATTGATGGCGCCTTCAATGTCGAAGTCCGAGCCTGCGTAGATGCCCCAAGCACCGAGATGCTTGCGCTCGATGAGGACTTTCCAGTCAGACAGCTCCTCGAGGGCCTTTCTAATTTGCGCCTCATCCACGCTAGGTGTGGACACTGCAAGAACAGACTCTTCCGCCACCAGACCAGACCCGTTGCGGAACATCTCAATCAGGGCGATGGTCTTGGTCAGCTTGACATGGATGTCAGCGCCTTTGGCTTCAGCCCGCTCGACAGCATCAGTACACTGAGCCCAGCGATGCCCGTCCGGCGACGCGGCAATGGCAGGCTCCAGATTAGCGCGAAGGTAGTCCCAGTAGGCCGCCGGGCCATACATTCGGAACCAGTCTGCCCCATAGCCGTCCAGGAACTCCATGAACCCCAAGGGCTCTCTCGACGCAAGAAAGCCGAAGGTGCTGCGCTCGTTTTGTCCAAACCTGCGCCGTGAGATTGGACCAAGCAACGCGGCTGTCACAGGGTGCAGGGGCCAGCATGCCTTCAGCGAGTCCGCTAAGGTCACCGGCGTACCCGGGCGCCGAGTACGAATCGCTGCGGCGATTCTTTCCGCAAACTTGGCTGCCTCCGTCAGAGGCGGAGGGTCCTCGACAGTGATGGCCTTGCCGACCAACTCAATGACTTCGTCTGCCGCCGCAACGAGCGGGATGTCGACAAACCGTCCTTGGACCTTGGCCCACTCATCGCGGGACTGGCGCCCCAGGCGTGAAGCGTAGGCCTCGAAGGCCTGATGCAGGATGCCGACTATGACGAGCTTGCCTCGACAGCGACTAGCGGCTTCCGCGAGCTCTTGGAAGAAATAGATGTCGCCACCCTCCTGAGCTGACGCCTCCAGGAACTTGCCCAGCTCATCAACGACGACAAGCACACCTTGTGGGTGCCGTTCGGCTGCTTCCACCAGCTCGCCGACGACGTCGGGTTGCTTCTTGCGGCTGGGCGTAAGCCCACGGGCCTTGGCCAGGGCTGCGCTGAGCTCCTGAGTGACCTCTGCCCGCCTGCCAACTACAGGCACAACAAGCCAACCATCTCCTTTGGCCTCAAACGCTTTGTGAACTGGACTTCCTTCAGGAAAGCCTAGAAGCTGCTTTGCTTTAGTGCGAACCTTTGTCTGGGCACCAACGAGCGAGCACAGCATCAGGGCCAGAGACGATTTCCCCCCGCCGTACGGGCCTGTCCAGGTGAAAGCGCGTTGACGAGTTTCTGTTATCTGCCGAGCCATACTCTCCAAAAGAGAGCTTGCTGTGCCCTGGCAGATGTAGCCTGAAAGGGCGTCCTCACGGCCGAAGTCGGCGTCAATGCGAACAGACCGAAGAAACTGACGCGAGATAGTGACGACGTCAGAGAGCATCCGCTTTTCGGCGCTGGCAGGAAACTGCTTAAGCATAGGCACTTTCGAGAAGCTTGTATTTGTAGTCGGCCAGACTCTTTAGCGCCATATCCTTGCGGGTCACCTGTCGAATGCCTGCTTGTTCAGTCCATTGAATTTGCCCGTGAGTTAGGTCCTCAAGAGCCATCAGTCGGTCAGCAACCGCGTTTTCATCGAGCTTGAAGACTCGGCCAGGCGAGCCGTAGTCGTGGGCAACGCGGTCAAAGGCCATTACAGCACCCGCATGCGGCATCCGCCCCCAATAGTCGAGCATGGCATAGGCAAAGACGCCGTCCGGCAAAGACCGCTTCGAGCCACGTCGGAACTCGAATGAGCCCTTTGCGTTTTGCTGCATGAGGCCAAGCTCGCCAAGCAACGGCTCACTCATCTCTTCAGGAGAGTCCCCTCCAAGCCGAGGTACGTAACTGCGGATGCAGCACTCGACATCTCTCTTGAGCGTCGCCATTGAAATTCTCAGTTTGTGCTCGGTGACCAAGCCAGACAGAGAATTCACAATAAATTCGCGGTCAAAGACCTGCTGCACAACGTGGTTGAAGAGAAACCACCAAGTCGTTGTCTTCTCGTGCGTGCTCGCCACTTGCCAATGCATCAACCAAGTGGTCGCGGGGTGCTCGCAGTACTCGTCTAGACCGTTCTTTTTATTGAATAGTAGTGAGCCAAGACTCGTGGGAACGTAGCCGCCATCGTCTTCGATAATGCCGCAGGCGGTCGCCCAAAAGCGAATGGACATTGCCATGTTCTTGCCGACGCCGAACCGCACGATGGCTTCTTCGTCGGCGAAGACGGACCGAGGCGCAGGCCCCTCGTACTGAGCAACCGCGTCATATGCCTTGCGCAGCCAGAGCTGTCGCAACGGGAAGGTTTCATGCCCCGAGAACTGAGGCGGGGCTTCGGAAGGTAGCTGAATCATTTGGAGCCTAGTTTAACTGGATGAAGTCGCCAGTCCGGCTGAGCCGACCCTCCACCCCGAGGCGCCACCATGAATAGCGTATGCCTATCAATTGGCGCCTATCATTCGCAAAATGCATTGACCTTTGACCCGTGTTGGCGTTTTGATACTGTACAAAAAATCAGTATCCCCTCAAACGTGCCCCATGTGCAAGCTGCAGTGGCAAAGAGCGTGTGAAAGCAACGAAGTTCGCCAGAGGCCCATACGGATACTGATGATGCTGGTCACCGCCACTGCCACTGCCAGTGTTGACGGGCTAAAAAATATCTTCTAAAGTTGGAGTGACTGACCGGGTTGCTTTGCCTTTTGGGGGCGGGGTGGCAGAAACAGGGCGGTATGAAGTCGAGTAAGGCGTGGCTGCACCCATTAGGGCGGTCGTGCACACAAAGGCAAACTATGACTATCTCTGATGTCGAGGCGCACTCACGCGCTGTCTCATCCATCCAGGCGCTTTTTTCGAAGCAAATCCCTGGCTCCTCCCCCTACTGCATCGCTGAACGCGCCCTTGATTTGGCGTTCAACGGGACATCCACGCGCGGCTTGGCCTCTGAGGAGGAGATGCTTTCTGAGGCCGAGGAAGTTATCACGCGCCAAGTCCGGGCCAAGCTCCTTGATGAGCCGGCCGCAAGCCCGCCCGCCGCTACTCCTTCGTTTGAGCGTGAGCGCGTTCGCCGCCGCTACTTGGCCTGGCGCGGACCGTTGGCCCCGCGCGTTGCTGGAAATTTTATCCAGGCAGAGTTCTGGCTGACTACAGAAGAGTACAGCGGAGGCGGCCATGTCCAAGTCAGCTGAGCTGGTTTTCGACGAGCCACGACAGATGGCCTTTTTGGCCACACCCACTATGGTGAGAACACTCGTGCCCCCGGGCTGGGCAGGCGTCTATATGCTGCTGCGGCTGGACGCGCCGTTCTACGTTGGCCGGTCAGACAACTGCGTCCAGACGCGCCTTGCCAGTCACCCGTTACTGCCTTTGGCGACCCACGTGGCATGGGAGACCTGTTCGAGCCCCCTTCAGGCGTACCGGCTCGAATCAGCCTGGTTTCACACCCTCCGGCTGACCGCTGAGCTCACCAACCAAATTCACCCAGCCAGACCGGCGGGTATGCCCAACAGTTGCCCCTTCTGCAGCACGGGGGACTGCCAGGCCTGGACGCATCTGATGCGCCGCAGCTTGGAAATCAGTGCTGTGTCCCCGGTGGCCGTTGACCCCACGGCGACGGTCGCAAAAACCTAAGGAATTGAAATGAGCACTACCGCAACCACCACTGCCACTCCCGTCGACATCGCCATGATTCAGACGGGGCAAGCTCTGCTGTCCCTCCGGGACTCAGGTCACAGCCTGCCTACGGCGCTGGGTGAGGTTATTGACAACAGCATCGAGGCCAACGCCAACAACATCTCGGTTTTGCTTGAGCAAAGCGAAGAGCGGGGCAAGAAGCGCGTCCACCGCATCGCCATCCGGGATGACGGTGATGGCATGCCTGCAGAAATCCTGCATCGCTACCTGGTTCTGGGGTATTCCTCCCGCTACATGCGCTCTGACACTATCGGCAAGTACGGCGTCGGAGCAAAGCTCGCTGCGCTCAACTTCGGTCGCCGGATTGATGTCTGGAGCCGCAACCGGGCTGACGCCGAGTGGCTCCATGTCCACTTTGACCTGGACGAGGCACTCGCCGAAGAGTCCTCTGGGAAGTCAGTGGTGCTGAAGGCACCGGTCCCGGCTGAGCCGCCTGCCGACTTGAAGTTGGACTTCCCCAAGGAGACCGGCACTGTGGTGCTGTGGTCCAACGTAGACCGACTCGAAGAAGGTCGCGCAGCACGCGACTTCAATGAGCTCCGACAGGAGCTTGAGAAAGAACTGTCCCGCATCTTCCGACACTTCCTGGACGGCGGCATCAAGATTTCCATCAACGACTCACTTCTTGTTCCGCATGACCCGTTGATGCTGTTGGAGCGCACCTGGGCTGACACGGTCCTGAACAAGGAGAAAGAGCACAAGCGCGATGACCTAAAGAAGGGTGTCCTGCGGCACTTTGGTGCGACCTCCATTGGAGAGGACACGGTCAAGGTGGGGCAACACACGGCCCGCATGCGTGTAACCCTATACCCCAAGGAGGTCTTGCGGCGTCGTGGATTGGGCGGCGACACGTTGGCTAAGGCCCTGCGTATTCCCGAAAACGAGGGCGCATTGAGCTTTGTGCGGAAGAACCGTGAGGTTGCTTACTCCAACGTGCCGCGCATCCTGCCGGGTGGCGTCCAGGAGATGGACCGCTTCATCGGAATTGAGGTCTCCTTCGACCCCGAATTAGACGACTACTTCGGAATCCGCAACGTCAAGCGCGGCGTTGAGCCGCACGGCGAGCTGCGGGACAAGTTGCGCGAGCTCCTCAAGAAACACATTCCGACGGCCCGCAAGCTCATTGACGAAACCTGGGGTGAGGCTGCACGTGAGCAACACGAGGCTTCGGGTGAGCACGGCTCCATCCTCGATGCCGTAAAGGAAGTCGATGCGGTCATGCCCAAGCCGCGGGTAGAGCCACAGCAGGACGCGCCGTCGGCTGACGATGCATTAAGGGAACTGGCTGAAGACGCAGGCTTCACAAAAGGTGAAGAGCAGCAAAAGTACATCGAGGACAAGAAGAAGCTTCCTTTCGTCATCGAGTCCGTGAGCTTCCCAGGCAATATCTTTGTGAGTACCACGCACGTGGCGGACCAGGTCATCATCCGGCTCAACACGCGTCACCCGTTCTACCGCGAGATGTGGGAGCCGCTCAAGGCCATCTCTCAGCGAGACCCCGGCACTGTATCTGGCGAGGAAGCCGTGAAGGCCGCTCGGCGCAGCATCGAGGCCATGTCACTGCTGTTGGTTGCCTACGGGAAGGCGGAGTCTATGCACCCGAACCCTGTGGAGCAGTATGGTGACCTGACCCAGTACTGGGGCCAGTTCCTGGGCACGTTGCTGAACAAGGTCAAGAACGTCCTCTAGTTCAACTGTATCCAGTGTCGGGCGCGACGGCTCCACCGACACTGGACTTCACGAAAGATGGGCCACCGGGGAACTTTGTGTCAGCACCTGTTGCGACAGCGACCTCGACCCAGGCCAGAGTGCGTCAGGGGTAGAAGGCGCTCTGGGTTATCGCAGGCGTTCCGGGCAGTTTCTACTGCAACAGGCTTAAGCCGGGCGCGAATCTCGGCAAGTGCTCTCTCGCGTGCGTCGTCGCATGTGAATGTTTGGTTGGCGAGTTCGGCATCTGCCATCTCTCTGAGTCGCAACGCCACTGACCGACGGAGGTCAAGCTGCGCCAAAGACTTCAGCAGACGCGCTTCCTCGTCATGGGAAATGCGGCTGGAACGATTGGCGCGACTCGCAGCGCTCACGGGACTCTTAACAAACTGACGGCGCCACACGGGCAACGCCATGTTGCCAATGGATACGAAAGGCACGGTGTCGCGGACCACCGTCGCCGCTGTCTCGGCATCGCGCCGTGCGATGACATAACTCTGGGCTTCCTCGCGGTTGTGACAGGAGATGCGGAGTCGGTTAAGTCCGTTTTCTCGGATATGGACGAACCGCCTATCGTTCAACTGTTTAGCGCATAGCGTCAGATGCTGTAAGCGGAGTTCCGCCATGTATGCATTGGCTCCATCGAATTTATTGAACGGGAAAAGTATGGTCAGGTCGTCGCGGTTTTCGACACTGACGCGATACCGACTTTGGTTTGTGATGTACGCCATTGGAAGGTGCTCTATTTTATTAGGGAAATTCGTCTAGCAAGCAGATTTATTTACCCATTACCTTAATCTTTAAAAAATTCGGCGACCGACAACGAAATGGCGATGTCACAGTCAAAATCTAATTCTTCCCTCCCAGAAAATATTTTTATGTTTACCGCATCTCCTCTGCCGAATGCGACGACTTTAAAAACGAACAGGACCAACGCCCGGTTGCCAAGACTTCGCAGAGATAACGGGAAATCTAATCCGAGAGAAGTGCTCAAACATAATTTCCAACGGTAGACCGGACCCGTAACCGTCCGTCACTTCGCCATCTCCGCTCGCATGTCCAAGAAACCGCTTCAGATACTTCGAGGGAAATTGAGATTGCTCCAAAAAATCCTTCATGTTATGCCGAAACGAATAGAGCACTTTGCGTTTATCCGTGATGCCGATATGAACTTTGTACCGCCCAAAAAATTTGGAAAATGAACCTGACAGCTTCCCGTGCCAGTCCTTTTTGAGACTCGGGAACAACACGACTGAGCCGCGCTCCTTAACCCAATCGACGTAGCGCAACAGGCCGAGGTCAATCAGCTCCTGAGCTACAGGTACAGCGCGAACGGAAGGTGCATTTTTCACAGTACGTTCGTGTGATTTGGGAACGGATGAAGCACCAAAGAGTTCGAGGTCGTCATCGGCGAAGCTGTCCACGATATTAAGGTACCACCGGTCTCCTGGATACCAGCGAATGTCTTCCAGTGTCAGGCCAGCTAACTCCTCAGGCCTCGCACCGGTGTAATACATCAGTATTGGCAACCAGTAACTTGCCTCAGCCGCTTGACCACTTGAACGCTTGTGCTCGACGAAAACCGGTGACCCAAAAATGATGGACAGTTCGCTTTCAGAAAACGGCAGCCGTTTTTTCACGCGCGACTGAACGCCGCTTTCTTTGAATCCCAACGTGTCGGCAGCAGGATTCAATTTCAATTTGTGTTTGCCGACCGCAATTTTATAGATGGCCCGAATTTTAGAAATGCGCTCATTGATGGTGTAGACGGCCAGGCCCCGTGAATGCATCGATTGCACAAATTCAGTCATCTGCACAGGGGTCACATCTCCAGGGTCAACAGTCCCTTGCTCCTTTACGAACCGCTGCAGGTCCCGCCACGGCGTTTGAGAAGCGATGGCCGTTGATTTTGGCCTGTCTGGAACGAACTCTCGCCAGAGCTCAAATATCTCGTCCCAAGCGGGAGAAACGCCGGTGCCAGCTGCTTTGGTATCTCCGACACCCTTCACCACGGACAGCGGATGGGGGGTCTCGGGCGCTACGACATCGGTATGCAGGACACCACCGCTTTGGCGGACAAGCTGATGGTCGAGTGCTTCAACCACCGCACGCGTAAATAGATACCCAGCCCGATTGGCTTCCGCGGGCTCCGGCTCATAGTTCATCCCGCACAAAAACAGAAAGCTATGCAGCGCAGGGAACATGCGGGTGGTCTTCCCCTGCGCAAGTAACCGCCCCAACTCTGCACGCTGGGCAGTCAGTTGAGCACCGAGCTCATCAAAATCTTCATCATCCAGGCCTTCCTGTCGGCGCTTCTCATCGTTGAGGAGGACTTCACGGGCCCAGAACCGCCCTGCACTCTGCAGTTCATCGTCGGTGAGCGTAGCGACGTTGCGCGGCGCCATCGATGCGCTACGGAGGTCACATTGTTGTTTTTTTCTTTCAAACTCTGCGTCGATGCGCTGCAGCTCCACACGAGCACGCACCTTCCCGTCCCGGAGGTCTGACGTGCCCAGGCTGGTAGTGATATGCGTTTGTTTGAGGGGGTACGCCAGGCGAACAGCGTTGGGGATACGACGGCGGACGTACAGCATTCCACGCCGTCCCCGCTCGTAGATATGTTCGGCTACTTTTCTCATGGTCTTTCTCACTGTGTGTGACAGACCGTGTAACAACCGAACTTAGCCCAGAAGCAAAAAATGCCTGATTCCGTTAGGAATCAAGCACTTATAAGCAATTCAAAGAATTTTGGGGTGGCTGATGGGGCTCGAACCCACGACAACAGGAATCACAATCCTGGACTCTACCAACTGAGCTACAGCCACCGCAGACTCAAATTATACCCATAAATCAATCGCTATCTGAAGAAACGCCCATCAATTTTCCAGAACAGGCGCAGCCACCGGGCGAGGCACCTTGAACTGCACCTTGAAACGGTCTTTCAGCACTTCGTAATAGGCCAAGGCTTCTGCAGAACCGGCCGCCTGCGCATACTGCTGGTGCTGTTGACGGCTTGCTGCTTCATCAGGCGCAGGACGTGGCATCAAGCGGTTGACCTTCACCACGGCATAGCCCTGGGCACCCAGGCTAACGCCAGTCCATGAAGGCAAAGCGTCCACATTGGACTGCAGCGCGGCATCGATCACAGGCCGAGGCAGATTCTGCGGCTGGTCTCGAGAGATGGTGAGCGCAGGCGCGAGGCCCGTGGCCGATGCAGGCGCAGCCTTCCAAGCGGCAAGCTTGGCTTCGCCTTCCTTGCGAGCCATTTCCGCAGACTTCTCAGCCACGTACAAATCCTTCACGCGGGCACGAACATCTTGCAGCGGCAATGCACGCGCCGGCGTATACGACGTGATTCGCCCTGCCACCAGGGCGCTGGGCCCGGTTTCGATGGCTTCCGTGTTCCGCTTGTGCTCGAGCGAATCCGGGGAGAACAGCGCTTCCAGGAAGCGCTGATTGGCCAAAGGCCCCTGCGCCCCGGGAGCGGGCGTGCGCGTCACGCCGTTGGCGGTCTGCACCTTGAGCTTGAGCTTGTCTGCGACGGATTGCAAACCGTCTGCCTGTTCGTACACCCCGTTGGTGAAGGCTTCGGCCACCTCCGCAAACTTGCGTTGGGCCTGCTGCTGCTTCAGCTCTGTCTCCAGCGTGGGGCGCAATTGATCGAAGCTGGGTTGCTTGGGTGCCTTGATGTCGGTCAACAAAATGATGTGATAGCCGAAGTCAGACTCCACCACGTTGCTGATCTCGCCCTTCTTCATGGAGAAGGCGGCATCCTCGAACGGTTTGACCATCGCACCGCGGGCGAAGAAATCCAGATCTCCGCCAGAGGCTGCGGAGCCAGTATCTTGCGAGTATTTCTTGGCCAATTCCGCGAACGTGCCAGGGGCCTTGCGAACCTGCTCCAGCAGTTCGGTGGCACGTGCCTTGGCTTTTTCGCGATCGGCAGCAGGGGCATCCTTGCTCGCATTGATCAGGATGTGGCTGGCGCGGCGCTCTTCCTTGCCAGCCAAGCGTTCCAGATTTTGCTTGTAGTAGGTGCGCAGGTCTTCTTCGTTCACGACGATGCTGGACTGCACTGCATTCGTGTCCAGCACCACATACTCGATGTTGGCCTGCTCGGACTGCTGGAAAGATGCTGCGTGCGATGTGTAATAAGCCTCCAGATCGGCATCCGAAGGCGTGACCTTGGTGGCGAAGTCAGCGGCATTGAAGCGCGCGATCTGGATTTCGCGCCGCTGATACAACGCATCCAGCGCCAGCTGAGATTGCGCGTTGCTGCTGAAAGCCGAACCCAGCACACCCGACATCACCTGATTCACGGAGATGTCACGGCGCACATTGGCTTCAAAACCTTCCGGCGTCAGTCCCTGCGCTCCCACGATGGCGCGATAGGCCTCCGCATCCAGCGTGCCATCCGGGCGCCTGAGATTCGCGATGGCGGGAATGCCCTGCAAAGTGCGGGCCAGCTGCGCGTCACTGGCGATCAGGTGCATCTTCTGCGCGGCGGTCTGCAAAACACGATCGCGCACCATCCGCTCCAAGGTCGCATAACGCGCCTGAGGCGTGTCGAGCAGCTTGGCATCCACCGTGGGAGATTGCGCGCGAATGCGGTCCGTTTCAGCGCGGTGGGCGTTGTCCCATTCGTCCTGCGTGATGTCGTGGCCATCGACGCGTGCGACCACCGGGCTCTTGCTGGAGAAGTAGCTGCGGTCGATGCCGACAAGGACAAAAGACGGAATGATCAGCAAGAACAGCAAGAACATCACGATCTTGGAGTGCTTGCGGATGGATTCGAACATGTGCGATCTTTCAGTGGCGACAAAAGAAAAGGCGAACTCGCGTTCGCCTTTTTGTTCGGTGGTGGGTGCTGACGGGGTCGAACCGCCGACCTACGCCTTGTAAGGGCGCCGCTCTACCAACTGAGCTAAGCACCCCACCTTAAACAGAAACCATCAGTTCAGAGCATCCTTCAATGCCTTGCCTGGACGGAACTTCGGGACTTTAGCAGCCTTGATCTTAATCGTATCGCCCGTACGGGGATTACGGCCGGTGCGCGCAGCGCGCTTGCCCACGGCAAAAGTACCAAAACCGACGAGAGACACCGTACCGCCCTTCTTCAGGGTCTTCTTGACCGCCTCGATCGTGGACTCCAGCGCTCGCGCTGCTGCAGCCTTGGAGATGTCGGCGTTGTTAGCAATGTGCTCAATCAGTTCGGTTTTATTCACAAGAAGCCTCTCGGGAAAAGAGTGGATGGAATGTCTTTTGCAAATCTGGCCCTCCGACACGCGCCGTGCCCGACCGCAACGAAACGGCACATCAAGCAGGCGGGGAAGGGCTGACACTGGGGCAGATTCTGCTGTGTCAGATTAAAGCCATCGACTTTCCGGGTGTCAATACAGTGCGCCGTTTTACGGCAGCGTAGCAGCGAATTCTAGACGCATTTGTGAAGCGGGCCGGGGCTTCCAAAGGCTTTTTCTCAGGGGCGTTGCGCCCATAGGCACATCCCGTATTGACAATCTGCTGGGCGGAATTTCAATGCTCGCACCACCCGTCAATGCGCGGTGCGATGTCCCATCATTTCTTGACCCGAGCGCGAATTTCCGGAAGCGCCTTTTGAAGGTAATACACCATCGACCACACGGTGAGCACCGCGGCAATCCAGATCAGCCATGTGCCCCAGACGCCCGTGTCGACAACGCCGAACAGCCGCCCGTCGTACAACAGAAAAGGGATCGCGATCATCTGCACCGTGGTCTTGACTTTGCCGATCATGTGAACGGCCACGCTGCGCGACGCGCCGATTTGCGCCATCCACTCGCGCAGTGCCGAGATCGCGATTTCTCGCCCAATGATGATCATTGCAACGAAGACATCGGCCCGCTGCAGATGCACGAGCACGAGCAAGGAAGCACAGACCAGGAACTTGTCTGCCACCGGGTCGAGGAAGGCGCCGAACGACGAGGTCTGATTGAGCTTGCGCGCCAGATAGCCATCCAGCCAGTCCGTCGCGGCGAAGATGACGAACATCACCGTTGCGATGAGGTTGCGCGTGGTCGGCTCCAGTGGCGCGTAGAACACCCCCACGATCAAAGGTATCGCGACGATGCGCGTCCAGGTCATGATGGTGGGGATGGTCAGGAACATGCGGCGATTGTGTCATGCCCGTTCGGCAACCATCGCCGAACGAGGCCAATCCAGTCAACGCAGCGCGCGATAGATCTCCTCGGCCAGATCGCGCGAAATGCCCTCCACCGTGATCAGGTCCTCCACGCTGGCCGCTGCGACCCCGCGCACGCCGCCGAACCGCTGCAGCAGCCGCGCCCGCTTCTTCGGCCCCACGCCCGGAATCTCTTCCAGTTGCCCCCCGCCCACACGCACCTTGGCCCGCGCCGCCCGCATGCCGGTAATGGCGAAGCGGTGCGCCTCGTCGCGGATCTGAGCGACCAGCATCAAGGCAGCAGAGTCCCGGCCCAGGTAGACCTTTTCACGCCCATCGGCAAACACCAGTTCTTCCAGCCCCACCTTTCGGCCCTCGCCCTTTTCAACGCCGACGATGCGGCTGACGTCCAGGCCGAGTTCGGTGAACACCTCGCGCGCCATGCTCACCTGTCCCTTGCCGCCGTCCACCAGCACCAGATCGGGCAGCCGGGCCTGGCCTGGCGCGGGCTCCGCGCCCCCGGCCTCGCGCTGTGCTTCCGCGACCTTGCTGTAGCGGCGCATGAGCACCTGCCGCATGGCCGCATAGTCGTCTCCGCCCGTGATGCCTTCGATCTTGAAACGCCGGTACTCGCTGCTCTGCATTTTGTGGTGGTGGAACACCACGCAAGACGCCTGGGTGGACTCGCCTGCCGTGTGCGAGATGTCGAAGCACTCGATCGTGAGGGTATCGAGCTCCTCTTCGCTCAGGTCCAGCGCCTCGGCAAGGGCCCGGGTGCGTGCCTGCTGCGAGCCCTCTTCGGCGAGCAGGCGGGCTAGCTGGATGTCTGCATTTTTCTGGGCCATGTCCAGCCAGGCGCGGCGCTGCTCCCGCGGCTGGTGCACCGCCGTCACCCGCACACCGGTCTGTTGAGACAGCGCATCGATCAGTGCGCGGTCGACCGGCTGGCTCACGATGAGCGCAGGGGGCACCGGCACGCCGATGTAATGCTGCGCGATGAAGGCCTCCAGCACCTGCGCCTCGACGGAACGCGCCGGCGCAGGGCGCACGGCCTGAGCCGACTTTCCTTCATCCACCGCGGCGCCAGCCAATTCCCCACCCTGCCCGCCTTCAATGGAGGCGGCCTCACCTGGGGGCTCGGCGTCGTCCGCGCCCTCCTCTGCCTGGAAAACGGCCGCAGCGTCTTCCACGTGCACGGGAAAGTACGCCCGGTCGCCCAGGTGCCGACCTCCCCGCACCATGGCGAGATTCACGCAGGCGCGCCCGCCCAGCACCTTCACGGCCAGAATGTCCACATCCTTGTCGGACACGGTTTCGATGGCCTGCTGGTGCAGCACGCGCGACAGTGCGGTGATCTGGTTGCGTACATCGGCTGCCTGCTCGAATTCGAGGCGGCCGGAGTGCTCCATCATGCGGGCCTCCATCCATCGCAGCAGCTCTTGCGTCTCGCCCCGCAGCATGGCTTCCGCATGCGCGACATCGCTCGCGTAGGCCTGGGGCGAGATCAAATCCACGCAGGGCCCTGTACAGCGCTTGATCTGGTACAGCAGGCAGGGCCGGGTGCGGTTGGCAAACACCGTGTCTTCGCAGGTGCGCAGGCGAAACACCTTCTGCAACAGCAAGATGGTTTCCTTGACCGCCCATGCCCCCGGGTAGGGACCGAAGTAGCGGTGCCGCTTGTCGATGGCGCCGCGGTAGTAGGCCATGCGCGGGAACAGCTGGCTTGGCGCCTCGCCGGTGCCGTCCTTGCCAGCCACGCCGGTGATCTTGAGATAGGGATAGCTCTTGTCGTCCCGAAACAGAATGTTGTATTTCGGATTCAGCGACTTGATGAGGTTGTTTTCCAGCAGCAGTGCCTCGGCCTCGGAGCGCACCACCGTGGTCTCCAGCCGGACGATCCGGCCCACCATGTGGCCGATCCGCGTACCGCCATGGGTCTTGGTGAAGTAGCTGGAGACACGCTTTTTGAGGTTGCGTGCCTTGCCCACATAGAGCAAGGCGCCTTGCGCATCAAAGTAACGGTAGACACCCGGCAAGGGCGGCAGCGCGGCCACCTGCGCGAGGAGTTCGGGGGAATGCACATCGGACATGGCGCTATTGTGGCCAGTCTCTGCGCCCCGTCGCATGCCGCAACGGCCAAACCCTGCCGGATCAGTGCCCGACGTGCCCTTCGTAGGCCTTGCGGGCCAGCGCCATGGCCAGGATTTCAGAAGGATCGATCAATGTCCAGCCTTGCGCTTGCGGGGCCTGAGGCAAGGCCAGCGGGATTTCGGTGCAGGCCATGATCAAGGCGATGCCATCGCCATGGCGCCCACGCAACTGCCTGCCCACGCGCGTGAAACATGCCTGCGCCAACGCCAGGTTCCCGGCCTTGACCCCTTGGTAGATGCCCTGCATGAGTTCTTCACGCTCGGAGGAATCGGGAATCACGCATTCGATGCCATGGGCCGCCATGACGGTGTCGTACAAGCCCATGCCGTAGGTGCCTTGCGTGGCCAGCAGCGCCACTTTGCGGATGCCCCGCCGCTGCAATTCGGTGGCAGTCTCACGCGCGATGTGCAGCAGGTCCACGGACGGCACCCGCTCCTGCAGTGCCGCGTGCCAGGCGTGCGCGGTGTTGCAAGAGATGGCCACGGCGCGGGCACCCACGGCCGAGAGTTGCTGCAGCACCCGCGCCATTTCGTCCAATGGCTGCGGTGCGTTTGCATCGCTGAGCGCGCGGGACCGGTCCGCCACCGGGACCTGTGCCATCCAGTGCTCGGGGAATGCCTGGTCCTGAACCGCCAGGCCATGGTCCTGCAACCAGCGCTCGGACGCCTTGAGAAACAGGCGGGCGAAATCCACGCCTGCCGCCGGTCCCATGCCGGCCAGGATGCCGACCTTCGCGGGCGTGCCAAAGGAATGCGGTTCGCCGTTCATCGCAGCATGCTCGACATGGCCGACAGGCAATTGACCATTCGCACGGCGGACTCGGTGTCGGGGGCCTGAAAGCGCACGGCGTCGGAGGCCGAGCGCTCCAGCGTGGGCCACTGGCAGAACAGATCGGCCAGGGCAGGCGTCTGGGCCTGCACGTCCACCAGAATCTCGCCCTCGATGCGAAAAGGCGGGACGGCAGTGCGATCCTGCACGGCTGCCGCCACGCCCGCCCGGATGGCCGCGCAGGACTGCGCAGGCGACAGGCTGATGCCGCTCGTCTGACCCGTCGCCCGCTTGGTCTGCACGAAACGGGCCCGGGGAAACAGCGGCTGGGTTTCCGCGATGAACACGTCGTCACCCGATCCCATGATCACCGGCGCCCCATAGGCGCCTGCCAGAGCGCCATAGATCCCCGCCTCGCCCAGTTCCTGGCCGTTGAAGGCGATGCGCGCGAAGGCGAAGCTGTTGATGGTGTGGGCCAGAATGCCGCGCCCCTGGGCTCGGGAGTGATAGCCGATGAGGCACACGCCGTCCATGCCCAGTTCCACGCCCGCCACCATGCTCAGGTAGCGGGGCTTGCCCTGGATGGCCTGCGCCCGCTCGTCCAGCAGGTCCGGCGGCATGTTCCGAAAACCGCCGTGGGAATCGTTCACGTAGACCTCGGCGGCCCCGGCATCGAAGGCGCCTGCGATCGCCGCGTTGGCCTCGGCCGCCATCAGGCGCCGCGCGCGCTCGTATTCGGGATTGCCGGGCCGCACCTGCTCGGGGTGGTAGACACCCGCGACGCCTTCGATATCGACGGAAATGAGAATTTTCATGGAGGGGTCTTCAAGAAATCGATGCGGGCAGACAGAGCAGCAACCCGCGCAATGCGGAGCGGTGGTGCCCATTCCGGCCGGTGACGGGCGTGGCATGCCACAGGGCATGGACGATGGCCTGCTCCACGCTGTCGGCCGCTGCCTGGAACAGGCCGTCCAGCAAGGTTTCGTGCAGCATCGGCGTGGCCGGCATGGGCTGGTCCGCCAGCTGCGGCACGGTGTAGCCCGTGGAGAACGCCAGGGCGATGTCGCCGCTGCCATGGCCGTAGACCGAGCCGGTGCGGGCCAGTCCTGCGCCCGCGCGCAGTGCCAAGCGGTTCAGTTGGCGGGCATCCAGCGGCGCATCGGTGGCGAGCACCATGATGATGGAGCCGCGTTCGGTCTCCGCAGACTGCGCGCGCGCTCTGTCGTCCAGCAGGGTGGTCACTTCGGCACCGATGGCCTTGCCGCCCCACACCAGGTTCGGAAGCAGCCCATAGTTGGCCAGCACCAGTGCGCCGACCGTGCAGATGCCCCCCTGGCGCAGTGGCACCCGCCGCGACGCCGTGCCGATGCCGCCTTTCAGCTGGAAACTCGACATGCCCCGCCCCGCACCCACCGAACCCTGTGCCGCGCGCGCGCCGGCGTTGCTGCACGCCGCCAAGTAGTCGCCGCCATCCAGGGCCATGCGCTGGATGTCGTTCAAAAAACCGTCATTGCACTCCAGCACCAGCGGGTTGACCGTGGGCAGCGCCCTGCCCGTCTCCGGATTGGCCTCGATGCATTGGCGGATCTGCGCCTGGGCCATGGCACTGACGGAGAAAGTGTTGGTCAACGCGATGGGCGTCTCCAGCTGCCCCAATTCCGCAAGTTGCACCAAGCCCACGCTCTTGCCGAAGCCATTGATCACCGCCGCACCGGCCGGCACCTTGTGGCGATAGGGGTCCAGCCCATGCGGATGGATCACGGTGACGCCGGTCTGCACCGGACCGTCGTCGCGCGTCGCATGCCCCACGGTCACGCCCGCCACGTCGGTGATGGCATCGAGCGGCCCGGCCAGCAGGCTGCCGATGCGTGGCGGCACCAGCGCCGCCGTGGCGCCTGTCGAAGGCGATCTCATGACTGCCGGTCGATCTTCGGGTCGAGGGCATCGCGCAAGCCGTCCCCCAGCAGATTGAAGGCGAGCACGGTCAGGAAAATGGCCAGGCTGGGGAACAGCGCCACGTGCGGTGCGTTCACCATGTCCGCACGGGCCTCGTTGAGCATGGCGCCCCATTCCGGCGTGGGCGGCTGCGCGCCCATGCCCAGGAACGACAGGCTGGCCGCCGTGATGATCGAGGTGCCCACGCGCATCGTGAAGTACACGACGATCGAAGAGATCGTGCCCGGCAGGATGTGCCGCACGATGATGGTCCAGTCCGACGCACCGATGCTGCGCGCCGATTCGATGTAGGTCATCTGCTTGAGCACCAGCGTGTTGCCGCGCACCAGCCGCGCGAAGGCCGGCACGCTGAACACCGCCACGGCCACGATGACGTTCGTCATGTTGCTGCCCAGGATGGCTACCACGCCGAGCGCCAGCAAGATGCCGGGGAAGGCGAACAGCACGTCCGAGATGCGCATCACCACGCGGTCCCACCATCCCTCGTAGTACCCGGCCAGCAGACCGAGGGTCGTGCCGATCAGGCAGCCGATGAGCACCGACAGGAATCCCGCCGCCAGCGAGATTCGCGCGCCCATCAGGATGCGGCTGAAGATGTCGCGCCCCAGCGGGTCCACGCCGAACCAGTGGACGGCCGACGGCAGTTCGTTCAGCCTTTCGTAGTCGAAAAAGCCTTCGGGGTCGTAAGGCACCAGGACCGGTGCCAGCACGGCCACCAGCACCAGCAGCAGCACGAAAGCCAGCGCCACCATGGCCACGCGCTGCTTCTTGAACTTGCGCCAGAACTCGCGCCAGGGCGTGCGGACCGCGCCGGAACTGGCAGCGGCAGGCGCCACCGAGGCGGCCGCCAGTTGCGCGGCATCGGGGGGCGTGGGGATGGAGGGCGTGGTCATACCGTCTCTTCGTGTTCGTGGAATGGGATGCAGGCCGCCGTGGTCACTTGTAGCGGATGGTGGGATTGATGAAGCCGTAGAGCATGTCCACCACGAGATTGATGAGGATGAACTCCAGCGAGAACAGCAGCACCAGGGTCTGGATCACGGGGTAGTCCCGCATGGTCACGGCATCCACCAGCAGGCGGCCCAGGCCCGGCCAGTTGAAGACGGCCTCCACCACGATGGAGCCGCCCAGCAGGAAGCCGAACTGCAGCCCCATCATGGTGATGACGGGAATGAGCGCATTGCGCAGGCAATGCTTCAAGATCACGAGGCGCTCGTTGAGCCCCTTGGCGCGCGCCGTGCGCACGAAGTCTTCCTGCACCACCTCGACGAACGACGCACGGGTGAAGCGCGCCATCACCGCGGCGACGGCCGCCCCCAGCGTGATGGACGGCAGGATGTAGTGCTGCCAGCTTGTCGCACCCACCGTGGGCAACCAGCCCAGGTTGACCGAGAACACCTGCATCAGCACCATGCCCAGCGCGAACGCGGGAAACGAGATGCCCGACACCGCCAGCGTCATGCCCAGCCGGTCGGGCCATTGATTGCGATACACGGCCGAGATGATGCCGATGCCCATGCCGAAGATCACCGCCCAGACCATGCTGGTGACCGTGAGCGCCAGCGTGGGCATGAAGCGCTCGCCGATCTCGGCCGCCACCGTGCGGCCGGTGCGGATGGACTTGCCGAAGTCGCCCTGCACCATGCGCGTGAAGAAGTGCACGAACTGCTCGGGCAGCGGCCTGTCCAGGCCCAGGTCGTGGCGCACGACCGCGACGGCGGCCTCGTCGGCGTCCTGCCCCGCCGCCAGGCGCGCGGGGTCGCCGGGCAGCATGTGGACGAACAGGAACACCAGCACAGCCACGATCAGCAGCGTGGGCAAGAGTCCCAGCAGTCGTTTGAGAAAGTAGTTCAGCATGGGTGCGGCGCTGCGGTCGCAGCGATGTGTTTTTTGATGAAAACAGGGGCAGCCCGCGCGCGCCAGATCAGCGCGCGGGGCGGTCTTGGCCTGTTATTTCAGGTCGATCTCGTCGCTGTTGATGTTGCCGTCGGGCATCACATGCACACCGGACAGGCGCTTGGCGTGGGCGTACAGCACGTCCTCCGTCACCAGCGGGATGCGCGGCAGGTCCTTGGCGAGCTGCTCCTGCGCGGTCTTGTAGAGCGCTTCGCGCTCGGCGCCGTTGGTTGTCAGCAGCGCCTTGGCGATGGACTCGTCCACCACGGGGTTGCTATAGAAGGCGTAGTTCGCCAGCTTCGGCGCCCAGGACTCCGTGGAGAACAGGGGGCGCAGCGCCCAGTCGGCCTCGCCGGTGGAGGAAGACCAGCCGATGTAATACAGGCGCACCTTGGCGGTCTTGGGATCGGGCCATGAATCCACCTGCTCGGCGCGCTGGCCGGGCTCCAGCGCCTGCACCGACACCTTGATGCCGACCTGCTGCAACTGCTGCTGGATGAACTGGATCACCTTCTGGCTGGTGGTGTTGTTGTAGCCGCTCCACAGCACGGATTCGAAACCGTTGGGGTAGCCCGCTTCCTTCAGCAGTTCCTTGGCCTTGGCCACGTTGTAGGGAATGGGCTGCATCTTCACCGCGTATTCCACGCCCTGCGGCACGAAGCCCTGAGCCGGGAAGGCATGACCGTTAAAGGCCACCTTGGCCAGCGCTTCCTTGTTGATGGCGTAGCCGATGGCTTCGCGCACCTTGGGGTTGTCATACGGCTTTTGCAGCATGTTGAAGGTGAGGAAGCGCTGGATGATCGACGGCGCGGACACCACCGTGACCTTGTCGCTCTTCTTGAGCGTGGCGATCTGCTCATAGGGCAGCGTGAAGGCAAAGTCGGCCTCGCCCGTCTGCAGCATGGCGGCGCGGGTGTTGTTCTCGATCACAGGCTTCCAGGTGACCTGATCGACCTTGGGATAGCCCTTCTTCCAGTAGCCCGCGAACTTCTTGCCCACGATGGCCTCGGTCTGCTTCCATTCGACGAACTCGAACGGGCCGGTGCCCACGGGGTGGAAGGCGATGTCCTTGCTGCCCCACTTGGCCAGCGCGGCGGGCGAGATCATCGCGGCCGAGGCATGGGCCAGCGCATTGATGAAGGGGCCGAAGGGCTCCTTGAGCGTGATGCGCAGCGTGGTCGGGTTCACGGCCTCGACCTTGGCGACGCGGTTGAACTGGTTGGCGCGCAACAGGCGGTTCTCAGGGTTCATCACGCGGTCGAGGGTGGCCTTGGCCGCGGCGGCGTTGAAGTCGGTGCCGTCGTGGAACTTGACGCCAGAGCGCAGCTTGAAGGTATAGACGAGGCCGTCGTTCGACACTTCGTAGCTCTCGGCCAGCACGTTCTTGACCTTCATGTCCTTGTCGAACGCGAACAGGCCTTCGTAGAAACTCTTGGTCACGGCCGTGGTGATGGTCGTGTTGGTGTTGTAGGGGTCGAGCGTCTCGGGCTGCTGGTAGATGGCCAGCACGGCGTTGCCGGCGGCCAGCGCAGAGCCGGACATGGCCAGGGCCAGCAGGCTGAAGGCGATGCGGCGGGTGGAAGCTTTCTTCATGGTTGAACTCCGGTGTGGAAAAGATCAGGGGTTTTCAAAATGGATAGCTGCTTTCGCTTGCCAGGCAAGCGCTGAAGGTCGATTTGAGTTGGAAACATCACCCCCCTTGCGGCGCCACGAAATGGCCGGGTCCCACCTGCACCATCGGCAGCACCACGGGCTCGTCGCCCACCGCGCGGATGGGGCTGGGAATGTCCCCCTCCAGCAGCGTGCGCCTGAGGTGCCGGCGCGCCGGGTCGGCGACGGGCACGGCGGACATGAGCTTTTTGGTGTAGGCGTGCTGCGGGTTCTCGAAGATCGCGCGGCGCGGTCCGATCTCCACGATCTGGCCGAGGAACATCACCGCCACGCGGTGGCTGATGCGCTCGACGACGGCCATGTCGTGCGAGATGAAAAGAAACGCCACCCCCAGTTCGCGCTGCAGGTCCAGCATCAGGTTGACGATCTGCGCCTGGATGGACACATCCAGTGCCGACACGGATTCGTCCGCCACCACCACCTTGGGGTTGAGGGCCAGCGCGCGTGCGATGGCGATGCGCTGGCGCTGGCCGCCCGAGAACTCGTGCGGGTAGCGCTGCGCGTAGTCGCGCGGCAACCCCACCTTTTCCAGCAGCCAGTCCACACGCTCCTGTGCCTGCCGGCCGCTGGCCACCTTGTGCACCAGCAGCGGCTCCATGATCGAAAAGCCCACGGTCAGGCGCGGGTCGAGGGAGGCGAACGGGTCCTGGAAAATGAACTGGATGTCGCGGCGCAGCGCCTGGACCTCGCTCGTGGGCAGGTCCAGGATGTTGCGTCCGCCGAACTCGATGGCACCGCTCTGGCTGTCCACCAGCCGCAGCAGCGAGCGGCCCGTGGTGGACTTGCCGCAGCCGGATTCGCCCACCAGCGCCAGCGTCTCGCCCGGATAGAGGTCGAAGCTCACCTTTTCCACCGCATGCACGCGGCGCTTGACGCGGTTGAACAGCCCCGAGCGCAGGTCGAAACGCGTCACCAGGTCTTTCACGCGCAGGATGGGCTGGGCCCCTGCGGGGCGCGTATCCACCGGGGTGGATTGCAGGACCGGCGCCGTGGCGGCATCGCCGGAAGGTCGCAGCAGTTCGAAATGCCGCGGCAGGTCGGTGCCCTGCATGGCGCCCAGCTTGGGCACGGCCGCCAGCAGCGCCTGCGTGTAGGCATGCTGCGGGGCGGCGAAGATCTGGGCGGAAGGGCCCTCTTCCACCTTGTCGCCGCGGTACATGACCAGCACGCGGTCGGCCACCTCGGCCACCACGCCCATGTCGTGGGTGATGAAGATCACGCCCATGCGCATCTCCTCCTGCAGCTGGCGGATCAGCTGCAGGATCTGCGCCTGGATGGTCACGTCCAGCGCGGTGGTGGGCTCATCGGCGATCAGCAGTTGCGGCTTGCACGACAGCGCCATGGCGATCATCACGCGCTGGCGCATGCCGCCGGACAGCTGGTGCGGAAACCGGTCGAGCACGTTGCGCGCCTCGGGAATGCGCACCAGCTCCAGCATGCGCAGGGCCTCGGCGCGCGCCGCCGCCCGGTCCTTGCCCTGGTGGTAGCGAATGGACTCCGCGATCTGCTCGCCCGCCGTGAAGACGGGGTTCAGCGAGGTCATGGGTTCCTGGAAGATCATGGCCACGTCGGCGCCGCGCACCGACTGCAGCGTGGCGTTGCTGGCGCGGCGCATGTCCAGCACCTGGCCGCTGCTGCGGCGCAGCGCGATGGAGCCGCCCACGATCTTTCCGCCGCCATGCTCGACCAGCCGCATCAGCGACAGCGAAGTGACGGACTTGCCCGAGCCCGACTCGCCCACGATGGCCAGCGTTTCACCCCGATCCACGTGGAAGGACAGGTTGCGCACGGCGTCCACCGTGCGCTCGGAATTGGCAAAGCGGACCGTCAGATCGTCCACGGCCAGCACGCGCTGCTCTGCAAGGGCCAGGGAGGTCGTCGCGCTCGAAGGGGTTGGGGTCATGGCAGGACAGAGATAGGAAATTCGGTCAGGCGATCAGGCAGCCAGTCGGTCGGTCGATGCATCGGCCCGTGGGCTTCATGCATCCGGCGTGCGGAAGATGAAGGACTCGGCCGCGTGGCCGACGCGGGCCAGCCCGCGGTACATGCCCTCGGTGTTGAACGGCAGGCACACGTTGCCGTGGCGGTCCACCGCAATCAGGCCCCCGGTGCCGCCCACGGCAGGCAGCGCGCCATGCACCACGGCATCGACAGCCGCCTCCAGCGAGGCGCCGCCGTAGGCCATGCGCGCGCAGATGTCGTGCGCCGCGCTCACGCGGATGAAGGCTTCGCCATGGCCCGTGCACGACACGGCGGCCGTGCGGTCGTCCGCATAGGTGCCCGCGCCGATGAGCGGGCTGTCGCCCACGCGGCCGGGGCGCTTGTTGGTCATGCCGCCCGTGGAGGTGGCCGCTGCGAGGTGGCCCTGGGCATCCAGCGCCACCGCGCCCACGGTGCCCATCTTGCGGTCTTCGTCCAGCGCGCGGCCCGACAGCCCGGCCATTGCAGCGGCCCCGTCGTGGTCCAGCACTGCGCCCGACTGGCGGGCCTGCGCGGCCAGCAACTGGGCGCGCCGGGCTTCGGTCGAAAAGTAGTGGGGCTCGACCATGGCCAGCCCCGCATCGCGCGCCAGGCGCTCGGCGCCCTCGCCCGCCATGAGGACATGCTGGCCCTGGCGCAGCACCGCGCGGGCCGCCAGGATGGGGTTGCGCACGTGGCGCACGCCGGCCACCGCGCCGGCCGCCAGCGTGGCGCCCTCCATCAGCGCGGCATCCAGTTCATGGGTCGCGTCGGCGGTGAACACCGCGCCATGCCCGGCGTTGAAGAGCGGGCAATCTTCCAACAACTGCACGGCCGTGCACACCGCATCGGCGGCGGACCCGCCCTGCTCCAGCACCGCCTGCCCGGCGCGCAGCACGTCCTGCAGCACACCGTGGTAGGCCCGCTCCTGCCGGGCGTCGATCTGCGCGCGGCTCAGCGTGCCGGCACCGCCGTGGATGGCGATCACCGGAACGGGACGGCCGGAAGGAGACGGAAAAACGGTCATGGAAGAAGCGGCGAAACCGGTCAGCGAAGTGGATGGGAACGAATCAATCGGCCAGGCGAAAGGCGATCGGGAGCGATGGATGCGGCCGCCGTTCAGGCGCGGCCATTGCCCTTGGCAGCGGGCTTCCTGGCGGCGGCGTCGGCGGAGCGTGGCGCCAGCCGCGTGCGCGAGCTGTCGTGCAGCCAGGGCAGCACCGCCTCGGTCATGCGCGCCGCGGTCTTCACCGATTCCTTGGCCTGGTGCGCCACGGCACTGGTGAGCGCCTCGATCATGGCCAGCGCCGATGATTCGGAATTGGCCGCGTACTGGTTTTCGGTCTGCGCGAACAGGCAGCCATGGGCAAACGGCACCAGGGGCGACTGCAGCCCGTCGGTCAATGCCAGCACGCGCACGCCGCGCTCGAAGGCGCCCTGCGCCAGCACGACGGTGTCGGTCAGGTAGCGGGGGTAGCTGATGGCAATGAAAAGGTCTTCCTCGCCCATGCGAGGCAGCAGCCGCGCGCCGTAGGACGCACCCGCCACCCCGGCCAGCAGGTGCACGCCGTCGCAATGCGCATCCAGCCCGCGCTGCAGCAGCCCGGCGAGCCAGCCGCTGGCGCCGAAGCCGGCGAGATAGATGCGCCGCGCCCCCACGATGGCCTGCACCGCAGCCTCGCACGCGGCCGGGTCCAGGGCCTCACGCGTGGCGGCGATGTTGCGCTGGCTTTCCTCCAGCGCGGCGGCGAACACGTCGCCAATGCTGCTGGGCTTTTCCAGCTTGATGCGCATCTTCTCGATGGGCGCCAGCATGGCTTCGAAACCGCGCACCAGCTCGGCCCGCAGCATGGGGTAGCCGTCCAGGCCGATGGCCCGGGCGAAGCGGTTGGCCGTTGCGATGGAAACGCCCACCGCCGCCGCGAGTTCGTCGATGGGCATGGTGGCCGCCTGCAGCGGGTGGGCCAGCACGTAGTCCGCCATCTGCTGGTGCGACCGCGTGAGCGTGGGGCGCACCCGGCCGATGCGGATGGCGATCGTCGGGGCTTCGGTGCTCGGGTCGGGAACAGCGGACATGGGACAGGTGTCGGGTAGGAAAGCGTTCAACCGCTTTTGATAAAAAATTTACAACACCGTCATATTAAAGAAAAAATTCAATCATTCAAAGAATTTTTACAAGCGCATGACGCGCCCATGCACGGCGACCCTCCCGTTGTCTCGGCGCGCCGCGAAGCGCACAAAGCAAAAAGCCCTGCGCACTGCGCAGGGCTTCGATGGCTGAAGGGCCCTCAGCGGGCGGCCCGAGGGGCGAGGAACGATCAGTCCGCCTCAATCTTGGAGGCCTTCACCACTTGTGCCCAGTTGGCCAGATCGGCCTTCACCCGCTCGGCGAGCGGTTGCGGTCCCTGGTAGTCGGCGGTGGCGCCCTGCTCCAGGGCCTTTTGCTGGAATGCGGGGTTTTGCACCACGGTGCGCACATCGGCCACCAGCTTGTCCACCACCGCCTTCGGCACCTGGGCCGGGGCGAACAGCGCGAACCACGACGTGGCATCCACCTTGGGGTAGCCCGCCTCGGCGGTGGTGGGCACGTCCGGCAGGCTGGCCAGGCGCTGCTTTCCGGTGACCGCCAGCACGCGCAGCTTGCCGGCCTGGATGTGGGGCATGAACGGTGGCGCGGTGCCGAAGGTCAGGTCCACCTGCCCGCCCAGCAGGTCCTGCAGCGCCGGGCCGGTGCCTTTGTACGGCACGTGCACCATCTTCACGCCGCCCTGTTGCTCCAGCATCGCACCGGTGACGTGCTGCAGCGAGCCGTTGCCGGACGAGGCGTAGTTGAGCTTGCCGGGATGCGCCTTGGCGTAGGCGATCAGATCGGCCAGCGTCTTCACGGGCAGGCCGTCGCGCACGACGATGATCTGCGGCGCCGACAGCACGTTCGCGATGGGTTGGAAATCGCCCGGCTCCCATTGCTTTTGCCGGGTGAGCAGCGGTGAGATCACGTGATAGCCCGAGTACTGCATGAGCAGCGTGTATCCATCGGGCTCGGCCCGCTTGACGGCACCGGCGGCGATGTTGCCGTTGCCGCCGCCCTTGTTGTCCACCACCACCGACTGGCCCAGCACCGGGCCCAGGGCCTGCGCGAGCATGCGTGCGGACAGGTCCGTGGTGCCGCCCGCGGCGGTGGGCACCACCAGGGTCACCGGCTTGTTCGGATAGCCGCCCTGCGCCCAGGCGGTGCCGGCGAAGGCCGCAGCCAGTGCGACGGCCACCGTTGCCAGGCGGCGGGATGCGCAAGGGGTGGTCGGGGTGGTCGGGGTGGTCGGGGTGGTCGGGGTGGTCGGGGTGGTCGGGGTGATCGTTGTCGCTGTCGCTGTCGCTGTCGTTCTCATGCCATGTCTCCTTGGTTTTTTGAAATTCAAAAGAAAAAAAGCCCTGCGGCGGCGGGTCGCGCCCCGCCCTCGGTCCGCACGGGCCGGTCGGCCTGCCGTCAATCCAGCTTGGCCCCGGTGTCCTTCACCGCCCGGCCCCAGCGCGCGAGGTCGTCCCGCACCAACGCCGCCAGCTGGGCCGAGTTGCCCTTGTAGGGCTCGCACCCCACGGCGGCGAGCCGCTCGGCCACGTCTTTCTGCTCCAGCGCCTTGGCCACCTCGGCCTGCAGCCGCGCGACCACGGCGGGCGGGGTGCCGGCCGGCGCGAAAAGCCCGTACCACGGTGTCTGGCCGAAACCCGCCAGCGTCTCGCCGATGGTGGGCACGTCCGGCAAGGCCGCCACGCGCCGCTTGTTCACCACGCCCAAAACCTTGAGCTTGCCGGCCTTGATGAAGGCGATGGAGGACGGCAGGCTCTGCACCGACAGCGGCACCTGCCCACCCACCACGTCCGTGGCCGCTGCGGCGGAGCCCTTGTAGGGCACGTGCTGCAGCGTGATGCCCGCGGTCTTTTGCAGCATCTCGCCGATCAGGTGGTTGAGCGTGCCGTTGCCCGCCGAGGCGATGGCGTACTGGCCCGGGTGGGCCTTGGCCAGCGCCACCAGCTCGGCCACGTTGGACGCTGGAAACGCCGGGTTCACCACCAGCACGTAGCCCGCCGTGGCCAGCGGCGCCACCGGCTCGAAATCCTTCACCGGATCGAACCCGGTGTGCTGGTAGAGCCAGGGGTTGATGACCTGCGCGCTGTCCGCCGTGAGCAGCAGGGTGTAGCCGTCCGGCCGGGCCTTGGCCGCCGCGGCCGTGCCCACATTGCCGCCCGCGCCGGGGCGGTTGTCCACCACCACCGGCTGGCCCAGCTGTTCCGACAGCTTTTGCGCCACCACCCGGGCGATCGCGTCGTTGGCGCCACCGGCCTGCTGCGGCACCACGAGGGTGATCGCGCGCTGGGGGTAGCCCGCCTGCGCCAGGGCCGTGCCCACCATGCCGCACAGCAGCGTGCCCAGCGCCGCGCGGCGCGAGAGTGAATGCGTGTCCATCCTTTTTGTCTCCTTGGTTTTTGATCGATGCATCGCGTCGCGCCGGCGCGTGGGCCTTCCCGCAGGAAAGCCGCTGCCGCCCGGCGTTCAGGCGGCTTCGCGTGCCCGTGCCCGGTCGCGGATCGCCTCGAAGCCGTCCGGCACCGGGTGCAGGTCCAGCCGCCGCCCCGCCTTCACGATCTGGCTGGGAATGTCGTGGCCGATCAGCCCGGGCAGCCGGGCCGCCGCGGCGATCAGCTGCGAAAGATCCACGCCCGTGTCGTAGCCCATCCATTGCAGCGCGTGCGCGATCTCCTCGCTGCACACGTTGCCCGACGCACCCGGCGCATAGGGGCAGCCACCCAGGCCGCCGAGCGACGCATCGAAACGGTCCGCCCCCGCATCGATGGCGGCGAGCACGTTCGCCAGCCCCATGCCGCGCGTGTTGTGAAAGTGCAGCGTGAAATCCACGCCCGGCCAGTGCGCCCGGGCGCCGGCGGTGAGCTGCGCCACCTGGGTCGGATACGCCATGCCGGTCGTGTCGCACAGGGTGATGCCGCGCACGCCCAGGTCGGCGAAGCGCTGCACCCAGCCGAACACCTGCGCCTGCGCCACATCGCCTTCCATGGGGCAGCCGAACACGCACGACAGTGACACGTTCACCGCCACACCCGCAGCCTGGGCGGTGGCCACCACCTGCGACAGCGCCGCGAACGACTGCGCGCGCGCCATGCGCAGGTTGGCGAGGTTGTGGGTCTCGCTGGCGGACATGACCAGGTTCAGCTCGTCGGTGTGCGCCTCGATGGCGCGCTCGGCGCCGCGCACGTTGGGCACCAGCGCGCTGTACACCGTGCCGGGGCGCCGCACGATCTCGCGCATCACGATCTCGGCATCGCGCAGCGCCGGTATCGCCGTGGGCGAGACGAACGCCGTCACCTCGATCTTCGACAGGCCCGCCGCCGACAGCGCATCGACCAGCGCGATCTTGTCTGCCGTGGGCACGAAGGCCTGCTCCATCTGCAGGCCGTCGCGCGTTCCCACTTCCTGCAGGTGGATGCGGCGGCCATTGCCGTTCCACACGCCGGCCCGGGCTTCGCGCGTTTCATCCGCCCCGTTCGACGGGTTGCGAGTCGCGGTCATTGGATCACCCCCTTGCTGCGCAGCAGCGCGATCTGTTGGGCGGTCAGGCCCGCCTCGGCCAGCACCGCATCGGTGTCGTCGCCCAGGTGCGGCGCACTGGAGCGGATCGTGCCCGGCGTGCCCGACAGCTTGGGCACGATGCCCGGCACCTCGACCACATAGCCGTCGCGCGTGGTCTGCGGCAGCAGCATGTCTCGGGCGCGGTAGTGCGGGTCTTCGGCGATGTCCTGCGCCGTGTACACCTTGCCGGCGGGCACGCGGGCGGCGCCCAGGCCCTCCAGCACTGCCTGCACGGTGCGCCCGGCCGTCCATTCGCCGATGGCCGCGTCGATCTCCGCCACCCGGGCCACCCGCCCTGCATTGCTGCCCAGGTCGGGCGCCGCCGCCAGATCGGGCCGACCGATGGCGTCCATCAGCCGCTTGAAGATGCTGTCGCCATTGCCTGCCACCAGCACCCAGCCATCGGTGCACGGATACGCGTTGGACGGCGCGATGCCGGGCAGCGCGCTGCCCGCCGCGTCGCGCACGGCACCGAAGGCGCTGTACTCGGGAATGAGGCTCTCCATCACGTTGAATACGGCTTCGTGCAGCGCCACGTCGATCACCTGGCCTTTGCCGCCGTTCACCTTGCGGTGGTAGAGCGCCGTCAGCACGCCCACGGCGCCGTGCAGCGCCGCCAGCGTGTCGCCGATGGAGACGCCCACGCGCACCGGCACGCGGCCGGGCTCGCCCGTCAGGTGGCGCAGGCCGCCCATGGCCTCGCCGATCATTCCGAAGCCCGGCAGGTCGCGGTAGGGGCCGGTCTGCCCATAGCCCGAGATGCGCAGGATCACCAGCCCGGGGTTGAGCGCATGCAGCGCCTCGGGCGACATGCCCCAGTCCTCCAGCGTGCCGGGGCGAAAGTTCTCGATCAGCACATCGGCCTCGGCGATGAGCCGGCGTGCGATGTCCTGCCCTTCCGGCTGGCGCAGGTCCAGCGCCAGCGAACGCTTATTGCGCGACTGCACCTGCCACCACACCGAGGTGCCTTCCTTGATCAGCCGCCAGTTGCGCAGCGGATCGCCCGCGCCGGGCGCCTCGATCTTCACCACATCGGCCCCGAACTCGCCCAGCGTCTTGCCGCAAAACGGCCCGGCGATCAACTGGCCCATCTCGATCACCCGCACCCCGGCCAGGGCGGCGGGGGCTGCTGTCGTATCCGTCGTCGTCATTCCTGTCGCGTCCCTTCGTTCGAATGGCGCGGATCATGCCGTGGCCCCCGCCCACCGCAAAACCCCGATGCGCGACGCCGCCATCGCAAACCGGCATGGCCGGCTGCCCGGCGGCAGTACCATCGGCGCCCATGAAGCTCGACCCGGTTTCCCTGCGCCTGTTCGTGGCGGTGATGGAAGAAAACGCCATCGCCCGCGCCGCGGCGCGCGAGCACATCGCCCCGTCAGCCGCCAGCCGGCGCCTGGCCGAGTTGGAGGGCACCCTGCAGGTGGAGCTTTTCAGCCGCAGCAACCGGGGTACCGAGCCCACCGACGCGGCCTATGCGCTGCTGAACATGGCGCGCGGCGTGCTCAACGAACTCGATGGCATCGCCCTGCAGATGCGCGACTTTCGCGCCGGGGTGCGGGGCCACGTGCGCGTGGTGGCCAACATCTCGGCCATCACCCAGTTCCTGCCGGCCGAGCTGCCGGCCTTCATGGCCGCGCACCCGCAGGTCCAGGTGCGGCTGCAGGAGCAGATCAGCAGCGCCATCGCCCATTCGGTGGCCGAGAACGCGGCGGACGTGGGCATCCTCAACCACGGCAGCTACGGAGAGCGCGTCGCCCTGCTGCCCTACCGCACCGACGAACTGGTGCTGATCGCCCCCGCCGGCCATCCGCTGGCCCGGCGGCGCTCGGTGCGGCTGGCCGATGCGTTGCCGTTCGACTTCGTGGGCGTGCACCCGGGCAGCGCCATCAACAACCAGCTCACCCGCGCGGCGGCCGAAGCGGGCCTGCCGCTCAAGCTGCGCATCCAGGTGACCAGCTACGACGCGCTGTGCCTCATGGTGTCCGCGGGCCTGGGCGTGGGCGTGCTGCCCCGCGGCAGCGCCCAGTTGTACCGCGCCACCCTGGCCCTGCGGCCCATCACCCTGGCCGAGCCGTGGGCGCACCGGCAGCTGTCGCTGTGCGTGCGGTCCGGGGAGCCGCTCTCGCGCGTGGCGCAACTGCTGGTGGAGCATCTTCGGGCACCGGCCGGGGGTGGCGCATGAGCCCTGCGCACCCCATGGCCTCCCCCCTGCGCTGGGACCTGTTCTGCCAGGTCATCGACAACTACGGCGACATCGGCGTGTGCTGGCGCCTCGCCGCCGACCTGGCCGGGCGGGGCCACGCCGTGCGCCTGTGGACGGACGACGCCACCGCGCTGGGCTGGATGGCCCCTGCCGGCGCACCGGGCGTACAGGTCCTGCCCTGGCCTGCGCAGGCCCCGCCCGACGGCGCGGGCGATGTGGTCATCGAGGCGTTCGGTTGCGAGATTGCTCCTGATTTCATAGCATCCATGGCAAATTCCACTAGGGCATCGGGCCAAAAACGCCTTTGGATCAACCTGGAGTACCTCAGCGCCGAAAGCTATGTGGAGCGCAGCCACCGCCTGCCCTCCCTGCTGATGTCGGGCCCCGGCGCGGGCTGCACGCGCTGGTTCTTCTACCCCGGGTTCACCCGCCGCACGGGCGGGCTGTTGCGCGAACCGGGGTTGATGGACCGCCAGGCCGCCTTCGACCGCGCCGGCTGGCGTGCCCGCCATGGCGTGGCGGCCGGGGCCTTCGCCGTTTCGCTGTTTTGCTACGAGCCACCCGCCTTGCCTTCGCTGCTCGACCGGTTGCGGCAGCATGCCGGCGCCCATTTGCTCGTCACCCCCGGCCGCGCAATGGCAGCCGTCCAGGCGCTGGACAATCAGGACCGAATTGGCCTCCAGCGCAATCAAGACGCCGGCAGTCCGCTATCGATTTCATACCTCGCGCCCTGCCCCCAGCCGGCGTTCGACGAGATGCTGTGGGCCTGCGATTTCAACTGCGTGCGCGGCGAGGACTCGCTGGTGCGCGCCCTGTGGGCCGGCCAGCCCTTCGTGTGGCACATCTACCCCCAGGACGACCAGGCCCACCATGCCAAGCTGCACGCGTTCCTCGACTGGCTCCAGGCGCCGCCTTCGCTGCGGCGGTTCCACGCGCTGTGGAACGGACTCGAACAGGACGGCCCCCTGCCCGCCCTGGACGCCGCCACGCTGCAGGAATGGCGCGCGACCGTGCAGGCAGCCCGCGCACGGCTGCTCGCGCAGGACGATCTGTTGACCCAACTGCTGGGGTTCGTTGCCGAAAAAAGCTAAAATCCATGGTTTTGCGCCAACCCAAGGCGGCACTTTCTGACGAAGTGACCGGCCGGCGCATCCCGCCGCGGAACATGCGCTGGCGCTCGGACCTTGCGCTGCACCCCTCAGGCAGCGCCCGCAGCGCCCCGGCGCGTAGAGCGGCTTCAACCCCAGCCCAGCAATCTGCTATGAAAATCGCTCAAGAAATCCGCGCCGGCAATGTGATCATGCACGGCAAGGACCCGATGGTCGTCCTGAAGACCGAATACGCACGCGGCGGCCGCGGCGCCGCCACGGTCCGCATGAAGCTCAAGAGCCTGATCGGCAACTTCGGTACCGAAAACGTGTTCAAGGCCGACGACAAGATCGACAACGTCATCCTGGACAAGAAGGAGTGCACCTACTCCTACTTTGCCGACCCGATGTACGTCTGCATGGACACCGAATTCAACCAGTACGAAGTCGAAGCCGAGAACATGGGCGACGCACTGAACTACCTGGAAGACGGCATGACCGTCGAAGTGGTGTTCTACGACGGCAAGGCCATCTCGGTCGAACTGCCCACCAGCGTGGAACGCGAAGTCACCTGGACGGAACCCGCCGTCAAGGGCGACACGTCCGGCAAGGTGCTCAAGCCCGCCAAGATCGCCACCGGCTTCGAAGTGCCCGTGCCCCTGTTCGTGAGCCAGGGCGACAAGATCGAAATCGACACCCGCACGGGCGAGTACCGCAAGCGCGTCTGATCGATCCGGATCGAGTTTCGATCCCCAAAGGGCACCCGCTTCGGCCGGTGCCCTTTTTCATTTCCGCTGGGCCAGTCCATGTCATGTGTGCTCGATCAGCATGACCGCCGTCGTCTGAGGCTCCAGCGCTTCGAACACATGCGTTTCATCCGCCGAGTAGCTGGCATAGTCCCCCGGGCCGAGTTCCACCAGATGGCCGACCGGCCCCAGCCGGGCGCGTCCGCTGCACAGGACGACGTGCTCCACCGTGCCCGGCAAATGGCGCTCGGAAGTCCTGGGTGCGCCGGGCTGGACCGACAGGCGGTAGAGATCGCGCTGCACGCCGGCAGGGCACACCGCCAGCAAGGTCGCCGCGTAGTTCGCCTGCTCCGAAGCCAGCGCCACCCCCTCATGGGCCCGGATGACCTGCACATGGGTTCTGGGCTGGGCGATCAATTGCGTCACCTGCACATCCAGCGCCGTGGCGAGCGCCCAGAGCGTTTCCAGGCTCGGATTGCCGACGCCCGCCTCCAGCTGGGAGAGCGTCGATTTGGCGATGGCCGCCCGTTTGGCGAGTTCCGACACGGACAGGCCGAGGCGCTCGCGCTCGCGGCGCACGGCCGCGGCCAACAGGCGGATGGGTGAAGGACTGGTGGTCAAGGGATGGTCATCCTATCTCATCAAAAAAGAACAATCGTTCGACTTGACGAACGAATGAAGCAGGTTCATCATACCGCTCGTTCGTTCTTTTTAAAGAACGAACCGCTTCCTTCCGATCCCTTGCCCAGGCGACTGGGCAATCCACACAGGCAACGATCCATGCATCCGAAAACGGCAGGGACGCTGGAGATGACCACCGCCATGGTCATCGCCGGCACGGTGGGCTGGCTGGTGCTGCAGACCGGAATGCTTGCCGGCGCAGTGGTCTTCTGGCGCTGCGCGTTCGGTGCCGTGGCGCTGCTGATGCTCTGTCTCCGTCCGGGCCAGCCGGAGCGATGGAACATCGGCCGCAGGCAAGCCGGCATGGCCTCACTCGGCGGCATCGCCCTGGCGGCCAGCTGGGGCCTGCTGTTTGCCGCCTACTCGCACGCATCCATCGCGATTGCCACGGTGACCTACCACACCCAGCCCTTCATGCTCGTGGCGCTGGGGGCGCTGTTCTTCGGAGAAAAGCTGACCGCGTCGCAGGCAGGATGGCTGGGCATCGCGTTCGGCGGCCTCGTGCTCATCGTCGTGGGCGGTGGACAGTGGGGCGCGCTGCCCTCCGGCTACCTGGAAGGCGTCGGACTGGCACTGGCCGCCGCGTTCTTCTACGCCATGGCGGCCGCAATCACCAAAAGGCTGAGCGGCGTGCCGCCCCGGCTGATCGTCCTGATCCAGCTGATCGTCGGCACCCTGCTTTTGCTGCCGTTCGCCCAGGCCCCGACGGGCGGATCGACGCTACCCACCTGGGGTTTGCTGCTGGCGATCGGATTCATTCACACGGGCCTGATGTCCACGCTCCTGTACAGCGCCATACAGAAGTTATCGACGTCGATGGTGGGCGTTCTGTCGTTCATCTATCCCATCGTGGCCATCGGGGTGGACGCGTGGGCCTTCGGCCATCGGCTGAGCCCGATGCAGGTCGGTGGCGCCGTCGCCATCCTCATGGCCGTGGCAGGGATGAACTTTGGATGGCGCATGGCCGCACGCCACCCAGCGCCGCGATAGCCACGCGCACGAAGCGTGCGCTGCCGCGCTTCAGCCCATTTCAGGAGGATTCACGCAATCTTCAGAGCGCTGCAAGGGGAGTCTTTCCAGAATGGAGCCACCGGAAGGCCGACAGGCGCGCACCCCTTGCCAGCATCCAGGCCCGCCATGGCACAGGGGCTTGGGGTGGGCAATTGCAAGGCCTTCTGGCAATGATTTCCTTACATAACATCCAGGGAGCCCGCATGCATTCGATCCGCTTTTTTTCGTCCACCACCCCCTTGGCGCTGTCCGCCATGGCCGCGCTGCTCATGGCCCCAGGCCTCAGCCGCACCGCCCACGCCGTGGAATGCCGCGCCATCGCGACCGTGCAGCACAGCGCCGTCTCGGCCAACAACAACGCCGATGGCGGCCACCTCAACCAGCACGTCTTCGGCGCGACGCCGCCCAAGGGCTCCAGCCAGAAGGACAAGACGCTGTTCTCCAGCGTGGGGGAATACAGCGGCTTCTGGAACAACTACCAGGACCCGAAAAAATACAAGGGCACGGCCGTCGACTGCTCCGGCACGCATGCACGGCAGAAGGTGACGGTCTACAGCGTGCTGAAAAAAGACCTGATCGGCGGCTTCAACTGCACCGCTGCCAACGCCAACGGCGAATGCACCACCAAGACGAAATCGCAGTTCTCCAACATCCAGCTCGACTTCGAAGTGGTCGGCGGCAAATGGATCCTGCTGACGGCCTATCCCACCAACTGAGCCGACCAATCAAGCAGGGGGCCGCAGCGGCAGCTTCTGGCGGAAGCGGCCTCTCTCAGCCGAACACCGCCGTCACCAGCCAGAGGTTCGCCAGCGAGATCACGGCGAACAGCCCCCAGGCCGCCAGCCGGAGGGTCCGTCCGGTGGCAAAGCGGCCCATCACCTCGGGGCTGCTGCTGAACCGGATCAGCGGCCACATCGCGAAGGGCAGCTGAAAGCTCAGCACCACCTGGCTGAGCACCAGCATCTTGCCCACACCCGCATCGCCCAGCCACCACACGCCCATGAAAGCCGGCACCAGCGCCAGCCCCCGCGTGATGAGGCGCCGCTGCCAGCAGGGAATCTTGAGATCCAGGAACCCTTCCATCACGATCTGTCCGGCGATGGTGCCCGTGAAGGTCGAGCTCTGGCCCGAGGCCAGCAGCGCGATGCCGAAGAGCGCGGCCGCGAGGGCGCTGCCCACCAGGGGTTCGATGAGGTGGTACGCGTCGGCGATGTCGGCCACGTCGCGGTGGCCGCTATGGTGGAAGGCACTGGCGGCCAGCACCATGATGGCCGCGTTCACCAGCAGCGCGAGCGACAGCGACACCACGGCATCCCAGGTGCAGAAACGAATGGCCTCGCGCCGCGCCGCATCGGTGTCGGCCACCAGCCGGGTCTGCACGATGGACGAGTGCAGGTACAGGTTGTGCGGCATGACCGTGGCGCCCACGATGCCGATGGCCAGGTACAGCGCCCCGGGCTGCTGCAGCCGCTCCAGGCTGGGCACGAAGCCCATTGCCACCTGCGACCAGATCGGCTGCGAGAACGCCAGCTCCACCGCAAAGCACGCGGCGATGGTGGCCACCAGCGCCAGCACGATGGCCTCCACCCGCCGGAACCCCGCGCCCTGCAAGCCCAGCACCAGCACGGTGTCGAAGGCGGTGATGGCGATGCCCACCGGAATCGACACGCCGAACAGCAGGTGCAGCGCCAGCGCGCTGCCCAGCACCTCGGCCAGGTCGCAGGCCACGATCGCCAGTTCCGCCCCCAGCCAGAGGCACCGGTTCACGGCGGGAGAATAGCGCTCGCGGCACAACTGGGCCAGGTCCCGGCGCGCCACCAGCCCCAGACGCACGCACAGGGTCTGCAGCAGCATGGCGGCGAGGCTTGCCAGCAGCACGACGAAGAGCAGCCCGTAGCCGAAGCGCGAGCCCGCCTCGATGTCCGTCGCCCAATTGCCGGGGTCCATGTAGCCCACCGAGACCAGCAGGCCCGGCCCTGCATAGCGCAGCAGCTTTTTGGAAAACGGGAGGCTGGGGCCCACCTGGACGCTGCCCTTGACTTCGGACGGGCAGAAAGGCGCGGTGGCGGTGCGCGGCAAGGGGAACATGGGCATGGGAGGTCGATGATACGTAGCCCGGCCCCGCAGCAGGCACGCAACGGCATGGCGCTGCGCCTATTGCGCAGATAGACGGCGTGGGGTTGCCACGGCGGCGCGCTCGGGCTATGCGGCGAGTGATCAATCGCCGCCATGGCATGGCGCGATGGGCGGTACCTGCCGTCAGGCCCGCGCCCGCCGCGGCGACCCGCCCGCGCGGGCCTCACGGCCCCTTCTTCCGGTCAGATCGGAAGTGCGACCAGATCGTGTCCCTGCGTGCCGACGATGCGGGCCCGGGTGAACTCGCCCACCTTCATCGTCTTGCTGATCTTCTCAGGCGGCAGCAGGTGCACCACGCCGTCGATCTCGGGCGCATCGGCATAGGTGCGGCCGGTGCCGCCCTTTCTGCCCAGCGCGGGGGCGGAGTCGACCAGCACCTGCATGGTGGCGCCCACGCGGCTGCGCAGCTTGGCGGCGGACACTTCCTCGGCCACGGCCATGAAGCGTGCGCGGCGCTCTTCGCGCAATTCCATCGGCAGCATGCCGGGCAGTTCATTGGCCACCGCGCCGTTCACGTCGCTGTAGGCGAAGCAACCTGCACGGTCGATCTGAGCCTCACGCACGAAGTCCAGGAGGTGCTGGAACTCTTCTTCGGTCTCGCCCGGAAAGCCGGCGATGAAGGTGCTGCGGATGACGATTTCGGGACAGGTCTCGCGCCAGCGCTGGATGCGCTCCAGATTGCGCTCGCCGCTGGCGGGGCGCTTCATGCGCTTGAGCACGTCCGGGTGGCTGTGCTGGAACGGCACGTCCAGGTACGGCAGCACCTTGCCCGTGGCCATGAGGGGGATGACCTCATCGACGCTCGGGTAGGGGTAAACGTAGTGCAGGCGCACCCAGGCGCCGTAGGGTTCGGCGATCTCGCCCAGGGTTTGCACCAGCTCCAGCATGCGGGTCTTGACGGGCTTGCCGTCCCAGAAACCCGTGCGGTACTTCACATCGACGCCGAACGCCGAGGTGTCCTGGCTGATGACCAGCAGTTCCTTCACGCCGCCTTCGAACAAAGCCTTGGCCTCGCTCAGCACATCGCCGATGGGACGCGAGACGAGGTCGCCGCGCATGGAAGGGATGATGCAGAAGGTGCAGCGGTGGTTGCAGCCCTCGCTGATCTTGAGGTATGCGTAGTGCTTGGGCGTGAGCTTGATGCCCGCCACGCCGAAGCTGCCCGGCACCAGGTCGATGAACGGGTCGTGCGGCTTGGGCAGGTTGAGGTGGACGGCATCCATCACCTCCTGCGTGGCATGGGGGCCGGTGACGGCCAGCACGCTGGGGTGCATTTGCCGCACCAGGTTCCCGCCACCGTCGCCGGACCGCGCACCCAGGCAGCCGGTGACGATGACCTTGCCGTTCTCGGCCAGCGCCTCGCCGATGGTGTCCAGGCTTTCCTTGACCGCATCGTCGATGAAGCCGCAGGTGTTGACGATGACGAGATCGGCACCTTCGAAAGTCTTGGAGGTCTGGTAGCCCTCGGCGCTCAGCTGCGTGAGGATCAGTTCGGAGTCGGTCAGGGCTTTGGGGCAGCCAAGACTGACGAAGCCTACCTTGGGGACCTTCATCGTCTCTGGCGTCGCGATTTCATCGTAAGTATCTGATTTCATTTGGGTTTCGCAGGACGGCCCGGCGGGCAAGATAACCGGACATTGTAAATGAGGCCAGGAATTGCCCTCAGCCGCGCTGCATCTCCACCCTTGAAATCATGGGTCGACTCGGCCATCTGCGCACCGGGCATGCGATTCTCCAAAGCCCCCGCTTCCCACCCCGGGCGCCCTGATCACGCGCTGGCGACACGCTTCACGGCAGGGGCAGGGAGTTTGTTGAGTGGCATGCCGGTGTGACCGGGGCTCAAAGTGCCTGGGGCAGGTAGACCGGGCGCGGCGCTGTCAGGCCCTGCCTCACCTGCTGGGTGAGCGCATCGGCCAATACCTCGTCGGCGCCGGCCTCCAGTCCGTCGAGCGCACGCTGCACGATCTCCTCGGCGCTGCTTTTAGGGACCTCGAAACCCTTGGTGAGGTCGGTGTCCACATACGCCATGTGCAGGCCCAGCACCTGGGTCTTCTGCCCGGCCAGCTCATGGCGTAGTGCGTTGGTCAACGACCACGCCGCCGACTTGCTGGCCGAATAAGCGGCCAGCTCGCCACCATTGACCCACGACGCCACCGACAGAACGTTGAGCAGTGCGCCACCGCCATTCGCCTGGAGTACGGGCGCAAACGCCTTGCTCACGTTCAGCACACCAAAAAAGTTCGTTTCAAAAATGCGGCGCGCCACCGCGTCGCTGTCCTGCGCCAGAAAGCCGCCCGGCTGGGCGATGCCCGCGTTGTTGATCACCAGGTTCACGTCGGCGGCCTGCTGGGCCGCAGCAGCGACCTCCTCGGGCTTGGTGACGTCGAGCCGCAGGGCCTGCACGCCGGGCAATGTGACGGTGGCGGCGTCGCGCGCGGCGGCGTAAACCTTGCGAGCACCGCGCGCAAGCAGTTCGCGCGCAAATGCCAGGCCGATGCCGCGGTTGGCGCCCGTGACGAGGACGACGGAGTTTTCAATGTGCATGGGGAGCTCCAAAGGGTTGGATTGAGATTTCAAATGACGATCGTCATATTTACGGACGTGCGATGTCGTTCCAATGGAACGGCTCATCGGACCTTGATGACCACCTTGCCCTTGGCTCGGCCGCTTTCGACGTAGGCCAGGGCATCGTTGGTGGATTCGAAGGGGAAGACCTGGTCGATCACGGGGCGGATGGCGCCCGATTCGATCAGCGGCGTGATCTGCCGCAACTGGCTTCCGCTGGCCTTCATGAACAGGAATGCGTAGGCGACATCGAGGCGCCGGGCTTGCCTGCGGGCGCCAGAGCTGAGGAGGCCCATCACCTGCTTCACCCACCATGGGGCTTGGATGTCTTCGGCGAAACGCGGGTCCGGTGGCCCCGAGATGGAAACGAGGGTTCCACCCGGCTTGAGCACGCCCAGGGACTTCGCCAAGGCCTTGCCATCCTGGCTGTTCAGCACCACGTCGTAACCACTCAGGTGGTCTTCAAAGGCTTCGTTCTTGTAGTCGATGACGACATCCGCGCCCAGGCGCTTCACCAGAGCGACGTTGCCGGTGCTGGTGGTGGTGGCAACCGTCGCGCCCAGGTACTTGGCCAATTGGATGGCAAACGTGCCCACGCCCCCGGAGCCTGCCTGGATGAAAACCTTCTGCCCCTTTTTGAGCTTTGCCTTGTCGACCAGCGCCTGCCAAGCCGTCAAGCCCACCAGGGGGATGGATGCAGCCTCTTCCATGGTGAGGTTCCTGGGCTTCATCGCCACCGAGTCCTCCTTCACGGCCACGAATTCGGCGAACGTGCCGATGCGCAAGTCATCGGGCCTGGCGTACACCTCGTCGCCCACCTTGAACTGGTGGACACGCGGTCCGACACGCACCACCACGCCGGCCACATCGTGGCCCAGGACGAAGGGGGTGCGATACGGCAGGATGAGCTTGAACTCGCCATTGCGGATCTTGGCATCCAGCAGGTTCACGGCGGTCGCATGAACCTGGATCAGCACCTCGTCGTCACGCAAGTCCGGCTCAGGCACATCGGCGGCGCGCAAGCGCTCGGTCTTTCCGTAGCGGTCCAGGACGAAAGCTTTCATGGGGTTTCCTTTTTTCATGCAGTGCAAATGACGAACCCGGCAGCATTGGCTGGCAGGCCTTTTGAAATGATGACCATCATATTTATGGGCAAAAAAAGCCCGGTGGGCTCACGCACCGGACGGGGCCAGGCTTTTCAACGCGGCGTTGCACAGCGATTCCGACAACGCCGCATCATCGACGGCACGGGCCAGCACCAACGTGCCCACCATGGTGGCCACGGTCACCAACGCGCGCTCGTGGGCCCCAGGCTGTCCCCAATCGGGCGACTGACGGGCCACCAGATCGATCATCTCCTTGATGCGGAGCGTGGCCGCGCGACGCACTTCGGGCGATTGGCGCGGCATCTCGGAGCCCAGGGCGGAAACCGGGCAGCCTGTCTCGATAGCCGCCAGATGCTCTTTGGACAGATAGACCTGCATCAGCGCTTGCAAGGACTGCTCTGGCGGCACGGCTGCGACGACGCGCGCAGCGGCAGCGTTGGCTTCGGCTCCGGCACGGTCTGCCGCTTCGGCCAGCATGGCTTCGCGGGACTCGAAATGGGCATAGAACGCACCGTGCGTCAAACCCGCCTCTTTCATAATGTCGGCCACGCCGGTGCCGTCATAGCCGCTGCGCCGGATGGCGCGCGCAGCGGCCTGCACGATGCGCTCGTGCGAGGCCTCTTTGGCAGCGGTCCGGGCATTGGTCTTCTCTTTTCGCATGACGGACATCATACATTTCTTTGCCGATTGTGCACTGGCAGGTGAAAAGCGGCCGGATGCACGCGCTCAGCAGGCCGTGCCGACAGGAGCGGAAGTTTCCCACTGTGCATAGAACTGAAGCAGGACTTCCACGGGATGCCGCAAGCGCCGTTCGTCCATCCGCTTGGCCTGGCTGCGGCAGGAATAGCCGGTGGCCAGGAACTCCGTCTGTCGCGCCGGCTCGGCGTTCAATATCGGCCCCCACGATTGGGAGTAGATGAGGCGCGAGGTCTGCACGTTCAGGCTTTCGTGTCCGTAGGTTCCCGACATGCCGCAGCAGCCACTGGCCCGCGGACTGAGCTTCAAACCGGCACGGGCGAAGACCTGGGGCCACAGCGCTGCGGCGGCAGGGGCGGTCGTTTTTTCGGTGCAGTGGTTCAGTAGCTGAAAGTCTTCCGAAGGAGATCCGGACTCCCGTACGGGCAGGGCTTGCAGCAGCCATTCCTGCGCAAGCAGCACGCCCGGCGGCTTTTGCAAAGACGGCAGCTTCGCGTATTCCTGGCGGTACACGAGCGTCATCGCAGGATCGAGGCCGACCAGCGGCACGCCATGCGATGCCAGAGCGCCAAGCATCTCCGCGTTTTTGGACGCCGTTCGATCGAAGGCCTGCAGAAAGCCCAGCACATGAAGCGGCTTGCCGTTGGGCATGAAAGGGGCCAGCCAGACCGTGTACCCCAGCCGAGACGCCAACTCGATGAACGCGGAAAACACGGGCGTCTCGAAATAGCGCGTGAATGCGTCCTGCACCAGGATCACGGACTGGGCGCGTTGCGCGTCCGTCAGCGCGGCCAGCAACGATGGCGTGGCCCCACGCACGCCCCAGCGGTTCAATATGGCCTGCAAGTCGAAGCGGCTCAACAACGGGCTGTCCACCATGCCTGCATGGCGCTCCAGCATCCGGCGCACCAGCGCATTGGACATGGCACTGTTGTAGAGCCGTGGAATGCGTGCCAGATAGGGAACGCTGAATTCGAGCGAGCCGATGAGGTAGTCCTTCAGCGGCCTCCCATACCGCGTGTGATACAGCGCCAGAAAGCGCGCACGGAAGTCCGGAACGTTGACCTTGACAGGGCATTGCCCCGCGCACGACTTGCACGCCAGGCAACCGGACATCGCCTCGTACACCTCGTGGGAAAAGTCGCTGGAGCGGTCCGCTCCGTTGACAGCGCGTTCGCGGCTGTTGCGCCAGCGCCTGGCCAATCCGGCCAGGAATGAGGGTTGCCGCGCAGCCACCGCCAGAACATCCACCCCCGCCTGGCCCTGCAAGCGCAGCCACTCGCGCAGCAGTGAGGCACGCCCTTTCGGGGAGTGCCTGCGTTCCCGCGTGGCCTTCCATGACGGGCACATCGCGTCGTCCGGATCGAAGTTGTAGCAAGCGCCATTGCCGTTGCAATGGACGGCGCTGGCATAGCTCTGCCACACCCGCTCGTCGATCTGTCGATCGGCGTCGGCACGCAACGGCACTTCATCGATGCGCAGCAGCCGGGCACTCTGGCCTGCGGGCGTGGCGATCTTTCCCGGATTGAGCTGATTGTGCGGATCGAATGCCGCCTTGAGCGCCTGCAGTGCGGCATACAGGGGACCGAAATACTTCGGCGCGTATTCGGAACGGACTCCCTTGCCGTGCTCGCCCCAGAGCACGCCACCGTATTTCAGGGTCAGCCCGGCGACCTCGTCGGAAATGGTGCGGATCAACGCCGCATGGGCGGGGTCCTTCAGATCCAGGGCAGGCCGGACGTGCAGCACACCCGCATCCACGTGGCCGAACATGCCATAGCTCAGCCCATGGCGGTCCAGCAATGCCCTGAACTCTTCGATGTAGTCGGCGAGCTTCTCTGGCGGCACGGCCGTGTCTTCGACGAAAGGCTGGGGCCGGGCCTCGCCCTGCACGTTGCCCAGCAAGCCGACGGCACGCTTGCGCATGGCATAGACCTTCTCGACGGCCACCCGGCCCGATGCGATGGTGTGCCCGATGCGGCTCACGGTGGGGTTGCGGGCGAGGTGCCCGGTGAAGGCCGCCACGCGAGTGCGCACCTCGTCCTCCGAGTCCCCGCAGAATTCGACCAGGTTGATGCCACGCGTCGGCGCCGGGTCGGCCTGGGCAGGGAAGTATTCCGCCACGTCCTGCCAGACGATGTCCTCCATCGCCAGCATCAAGACCCGCGAATCGACCGTCTCAATCGACAACGGGCGGTGCTCCATCAACACCCTTGCATCGCGCAGCGCGTCCATGAAGCTGGCGTAACGCACATTGACCAGCATGGAATGGCGGGGGATGGGCAGCAGGCCGATTTCCGCCTCGACGACGAAGCCCAGCGAGCCCTCCGCCCCACACAAAACGCTGTTGAGGTTGAAGCGACCGCCGGGCTCCTTCAGGTGCGCCAGGTCATAGCCGGTCAGGCAGCGATTGAGCTTGGGAAAGCGCGCCTCGATCAGCTCGGCATGCTCCGTGGCGATCCGGTGCGCGCAGCGCCAGACATCGCCCACCAGGCCGCTTTCCTTCAATCGCAAAGGCAGTTCCCCGGCATCGACCGACCGGCTGTCAAACCGCACGCCCCCCAGCAGGACCATGTCCAGCACCTGCACGTGGTCGCGGGTCTTGCCGTAAGTGCAACTGCCCTGGCCGCTGGCGTCGGTGTTGATCATGCCGCCGATCGTGGCGCGGTTGGAGGTGGACAGCTCGGGGGCAAAGAACAATCCATGCGCTTTCAGCGCCGCATTCAACTGGTCCTTGACGACGCCGGCCTGCACCCGGGCCACCCTGCGCACGGGATCGATCCACAGGATCTGGTTGAGATGCCGGGAAAGATCCACGGCGATGCCATCGGTCAGGGATTGCCCGTTGGTGCCCGTGCCGCCGCCCCGCGGAGAAACCACCACCTGCCGGTGCTCCGGCTTGGCGAGCAGCTTCGCGAGTGTTTTGACGTCCGCGGCATCCCGCGGGAAGACCACGGCCTGGGGCAGCCGCTGATAGATCGAGTTGTCTGTCGCCAGAACGGTGCGGTCCGCGTATTGCGATGTGATTTCGCCCCGGAAACCCTCGGTGGCCAAAGCCTGAAGAAAGCGCGGGTAGTCGCCGTCCAGCGGCGCCGGGGCGGGAATGATTGCAATCAATTTCAGGTCCTGCAATGACGAAAAGAAGCGCCCTGCCCCGCGTGGCCCGTCAAGCGTTGAAGGCGGCGCATCGAGAGGGCGAGAGGGCGCGGGAGCGGTGGCCTCGACAGGCTGGGTACGAACGGGCCTCACGCCAAAGCCCACGTTAAGGCTCAGTCGGCTTTGAGCCGTCCCTGCTTGACCATTCGCGTGGCCAAAGCGACTTCGCCACTCACCAGCCGTTGCAGCGCAGCCCCACCCTCCCCCACCGGCTCGCTGCCCAGATCCCGGATCACGTTGGTGAACTCCGGCTGGGCCACCGATTTGGTCATCCATTCATGCAGGCTGGCAACGCTGGCGGAAGGCGTCGCCTTGGGCACGAAGACCCCGACGAAGGTGGTCGCATCGAACACCGGCAAGCCCAGCTGGGCCTGCGTCGGCACGCTCGCGAGCAGCCCGCCCGCCTGCGGACCCAGCACCATCAGTGCGCGGAGCGCGCCACCCTTGATGTGCGGGGTGGAGCTGGTGATCTGATCGATCACCGCGTCGATCTGGCCCCCCATCAGGTCCACCAACGCCGGCCCCGATCCTTTGTAGGGCACTGCATTGACCTGGGCCTGGGCGGAATCCTCGAACTGGAGCAACGCCAGGTGGTTGGGAGAGCCCGGCCCCGCGTGGCCGACCGTCACGCCCTGGCTCGTGGACTTCACGGCCTTGATGAAATCCGCCGCGGTCTTGAACCGTGGGTCGTTGGCACGCACGACCACGACGACCGGTGTGCGGCTGAGCACCGCCACCGGCACCAGGCTGTCGGCCTTGTACGGCGTTTTGATGATTTCCGGAAGGGTGCCCAACTGCCCGGGCGTTGCCACCAGCAAGGTGTGCCCGTCGGCCTCGGCCCGCACCACCGTGCTCGTTCCGACGGCGCCCCCGCCGCCCGCGCGGTTGTCCACGATCACGGACTGCCCGACCCACTTGGTCAACGGCACGCCCAGCGAGCGCGCGACGATGTCCACATTCCCTCCGGGCGCGAAGGGCACCACCAGCGTGATCGGCTTCCAGGGAAAGCGGTTCTGGGCCCCGGCCGGGAAGGCCATGGAACATGCCGCGAGCGATGCGGCGCCTTGCAAGAAGCCTCTGCGGCTGGTTGGTGGATTGAACATGCATGTCTCCTTTTAGAAAAATCAGTCTTCCCAATAAAGCCGGGTCGGGTTGTCGACCAGCGCCTTGCGCCTGATTTCCTCGGGAAACCAGTGGGTGATGAGGCTCGCCAGTTCCGCGCTGGCGATGGACGTGGCGTCAATGCCGGGGTGGGGCCAGTCCGATCCCCAGACGATGCGGTGGGGATTGGCCTGCACCAGGCTGTGTGCCAGCGGCAGCACGGCAGGGTCCACGCCGGATGCCGCCGCGGAGATCCGGTAGGCGCCCGAGAACTTGACCCAGGCGCACCCTTCCCGCATCAGGCTCCGCAGGCTTCGGACGCCCCGGCTGTCGATGTCGCTGCAGTCCGAGGGGTGGCCGAAATGGTCCACCACCACGGTCGTGCCACTCTCGGCAAGGCCCTGGACGAGGCGAATGTCTTCATCGATGTCGACGAGCAACTGGATGTGCCAACCCAGCCCTTTCACCCGATCGGCAATCGACTGCACGCTGGCGATCGAAACGCCCCCGCTGAACAGCGCATTGCATCGAGCCCCCCGCACGCCCAGCCGGTGAAGTTCCTCCATCTCGGTGTCCGGTGTGTCCTCGAAGATCACGGCCACGCCGCGCATGCTGCCCGCGGCCGCGTCGCCCAATGTCCGCTTCAAGAGCGAGTGGTCGCGCCCATACACGCTGGGCTGCACCAGAACGCACCGGTCCATTCCCAAAGGGCGGTAGGCAGACCAGTACTGCTCGATCGTGGCGGGTGGCGGGGTGTAGGCGCGCTCGGCGATGAACGGAAATTCGCCGGGGGATCCGAAGACGTGAAGGTGCGTGTCGCACGCCCCTTTCGGAAAGACTCTTTCTGTTTCACCAGGCGGCGCCTGATGGGTTGCGCCGTGGCGGTCTGTGATGGGCATGGATTCCAAACGGTCGGGTTGAACTGCTGACCGGATTGTTTTTGCCGCAGGGGTGGTTAGTCAAATTCATTACCATCATCATCAAGATGAACAACATTCACCTCCCTGACCAGCAGGACCGCGCGGTCATCAACCTTCGCAAAATCGATCTCAACCTGCTGGTGATGTTCGAGGCGCTGGTGGAGGAGCGCAGCGTGGCCAAGGCGGCGGCCCGGCTCAACCTGACCTCTTCCGCCGTCAGCCACGCACTGCGGCGCCTGCGCGAGCAGTTCAATGACCCGCTGATGCTGCGCACGGCAGAGGGCATGGTTCCCACCCCGGAAGCCGTTCGCCTGGCGACGCGTTTCCGCAAGGCTTTCAGCGAAATCGAAAACGCCATCGGCGTGGCCGGCGCGTTCGATCCCGGCACGGCGCGCAGAACGTTTCTTCTGCGCGTGTCCGACTACGTGGGGGTCCTTTTGCTACCGCGCCTGTGCACCGAGCTGTGTTCCGTGGCGCCCGGCATCAGCCTGTCGGTGCAGTCATTCGAGATGCGCCAGCCGTCGGACCGCGTCGAATACGAAGGGGTGGAAATCAGGCTCTCGGTGTCGCGGGGGCACTCCGTTCTCTCGGCCTCGCGGCGCATCCTGGATGACCGCTGGATGGTGCTCATGAGAAAGGACCACCCTGCCGCCTCCACTCCGCTCACGCTGGAAAAGTACCTCGAACTGGGGCACCTCAAGGTGTCAGGGGTGGGCAGCAACATCCTGGACGAACTGCTGGCCGAACGCGGCCTGGCACGCCGGGTCATGGTGCAGGTGCCCACGTGGCAGGGCATGGTGCCGGTGATCGAATCCACCGACCTGATCGCAGCGATGCCGGCGCACTGGATGGACAGCGTGCTTTCCGGATCGAACTGCGTTGCCTTCCCCATGCCGTTGCCGGAGCTGGCGCTGTCCATCGACGCCGTCTGGCATCCCCGCAACGACCACGATCCGGGGCACAAGTGGTTCAGGGAACTGATCCACCGGATCTTCCAGGACGCCCACCGGAAATCCCACGTGCAGGACTGACGGCGCGCCGCGGCGCCCGGCAAAGCCCGTGCGTGGGTGAAGCGGCCGCGCTGGCCCGGGGACGACTCCCGCTCCCAGGCCCTCGCCCGGGCTCTGGGGCCTGCCTTCAGCGCTTGATGCCGAAGGCGCCGAGCATCTGCTCGGTCTGCTTTTGCATCTGCTCCTGCATCTGCGTGAAGATGGCCTGCGACTGGTCCACGTAGCTGCCCATGATGCCTTTGAACATGGGCGACTGCAGGTTCATGAACTGCGACCACATTTCGGGCGTGATGCCCTTGGACTGCTCGGCCATCTTGGCCTGGATGTCGGTGAACACCTGCACGTTCTTTTCCAGGTAGGCGCCCATGAAGCCCTGCATGGCGTGGCCGTAGAAACGGATGATGTTGGCCAGCACGGCCTCGGTGAACATGGGCGCGCCGCCGGCTTCCTCTTCCAGAATGATCTGCAGCAGGATGCTGCGCGTGAGGTCTTCGCTGGTCTTGGCATCGCGCACCACGACCTGCTCGCCCGCCATCACGAGTTGCTTGACCTCGGCCAGGGTGATGTAGGTGGAGGTGGAGGTGTCGTACAGCCGGCGGTTGGGGTACTTCTTGATGATCCTCTGCTGTGCGGTCGAGGGGGTTGGGGGGGACGTGGTTTCTGGCACAGCGGGCTCCTGGGGTGCGGGGCACCCATGATTTTGATCGTTTGCAGTGCAACCGATTTTAGGGAGCGCAGCAACGCGCCCCTTCGCAGGATTACCCTGATGCGGCTTTGCCGCCTTGATCCACGTCAATGCGAGGCGGCGCAGATCGCATAAGATTCGCCGCTGCACCATTTGCACCCCATCCTTGGAGGCCCCGTGTCCCCCCTTCGCCCTGCTCTGTTAGCGGCCCTGCTCCTGACAGCACAGGCACACGCGCAAACCGACGAACAATGGCTCACGATCCAGGGCTTTCCGGAAGACAAGACGGGTGACCTGGTGCAGATCAACCCCACGCAGATTCCCTGGCAGAACCAGTTCACCATGGAAGTGCGCGTATCGCGCAGCACCCAGCGCTCCAGCTACCGCAAGCACCCCTACCGCTCGTTCAAGGGCGTGGCCGTGATCGACTGCGGCACGCAAAAGGGGTGGTACCTGGCCCTGAACTACTACGCCGAGCCCGTGTGGCAAGGCCCCGTGACCGCGCGCGAGGAATTCAAGGAAGACGAGGCGCCGGTGTCCTTCGCCGGCATCCCCGGCGAGCCGGCGCGCAAGCTGATCACCGCGTCCTGCAAGAAGCGCTGAGCCGGCACGGTCAGCCCCGCTCAGGCCAGCCCGAACGCCGTGCGCAGCGCCCGTGCCGCATCCGCATGCGCCTGACGGGCTTCCGGGATCGCGCGGCCCATCTTGATGAACTCGTGCGTCACGCCGCGGTAGATCTCCAGATCGACCGCCACGCCAGCGGCACGCAGCTTGTCGGCATACGCCACGCCCTCGTCCACCAGCGGATCGCATTCGGCCAGCCCGATCCAGGCCGGCGCCACGCCGTCGACGTCGGGCGCGTTCAGCGGGGCGAAGCGCCAGTCGTCGCGGTCCGCGGGCCCGCGCACGTAGTGGCCGAAGAACCAGGTGATGGCGGGCTCCTCCAGCACCAGGCCGTGGGCGAACGCGGCGTGCGAGGGCGTGTCCTGGTGGGCGGTGCACCCGGGGTAGAACAGCAGCTGCAGCGCAAGCGGCAGGCCAGCATCGCGCGCCAGGATGGCATTGACGGCGGACAGCGTGCCGCCCGCGCTGTCGCCTCCGACGGCGATGCGCGCCGGGTCGGCACCCAGCGCTTGGGCCTGCGCCGCGAGCCAGGCCAGCGCATCCCACGCATCGTTGGAGGCCGTGGGAAACCGGTGCTCCGGTGCCAGCCGGTAGTCCAGCGACACCACCATGCAGCCCGCCAGGCGCGAAAGCTCCCGGCACAGCACGTCGTGCGTGGCCACGCTGCCGATGGTGAAGCCGCCGCCGTGCAGGTACAGCAGCACCGGCAGCGGCGCACCGCGCGTGGGGGCGTACAGGCGGGCCGGCAAGGCGTGGCCGTCGCGGGCGGGGATGTGCAGGTCTTCCACGCGTTCGAGGGCGGCCTTGGGCACTTCGAGCACGCCGGCGCCGGCCTCGTAGGCGGCGCGGGCCTCGGCCGGGGGCAGCGTGTGCAGGGGCGGCCTGCCGGCGCGCTCCATGCGGTCGATGACGCTGCGCATCTGCGGGGTGAGCCGGGCGGGGGATGGGGCGGAAGGTGTCACGGTCGCGGGCCACCCCGCGGGGCGGCAAAGAAGGGGCCAAAAGGACAAGTGCCCGATCATCCCGCAACTCGGCCTTGGCCCATGCCGGGCCGGGTTATTCACCCCCCGGCAGCGTTCCCGGCGCTCGCTCAACGGCAGCGCATCAACGGAACGTCACGCGCACCGGCGCTGCACCCGGCAACCCGTCGAACGTGGCGGTGACCTCCAGCCCCGGCCGCGGCGGCAGCAGCGCGGAGAACGACCCCAGGCTCACGAGATCGCCCGGCTGCAGGGTGATGTCCTCCTTGGCCAGCGCCTCGGCCAGCCAGACGACGGCGTTGAGCGGGTGGCCCAGGATGTCGCTGCCCCTGCCGCCGCCCAGCCGAGCGCCCTGGCCATCGGTGAGCGTCACCGCCATGTTCTGGAGCGCGTCCACCATCGCATAGCGCTCCGCGCGCAGGCGCGGCACGGCGATGGGGGCGCCAGCCACGCCCAGCCGCGCCCCCACGTTGATGGCTGCCACGCCGGCCCCGTTGAGTTGGGGCGGCGCCTGCACCAGCAGGTCGGGCAGCTCGATGAAGGGGATGACCTGATCGATGTGCTCCAGCACCTCCATCGGCGTGCGCGCATGGTTGATGGCGGCGCTCTTCACGCGCACCAGCATGTCGGCCTCGAACAGCGGGCGGGCGCCGAACGCCGCATCCACCACGGCGCCGTCGCGCAGCACCATGCCTTCGTACAGCTTGCCCCACACCGGCTTGTCGGTGCCGAAGCGCTTTTGCACCGCAGGGTTGGTCAGCCCCGCCTTGTAGCCCACCACCCGGCCCAGGCGGTGCGCCAGCAAGGCATTGAACTTGGCACGCGTGCAGGCGGCATCGGCATCGCTCAAGGCGGGCAGGTTGGCCGCAGGGGTCCTGCCCGAATAGTGGGCGGCCAGTTCGGCCACCTGGACGTCGCTCAGGCATTCGGCCTGGGCGGTTGTCGCACAGGCGACCGCCAGCACGGCGGCGATGAGGGTTTGCTGCATGGCCATGGAAGGCTCCCGGTTGTAGATTGGCTGGCCGGCATGCTAACCACAACCGCGCCCTGGGCGCATCCTCGCAATCCACCATGGCCTTCATCTACTACGTCACCCAGATCCAGTTCGAATTCGGCGCCATCCAGCTCCTGAAACAGGAGTGCGACCGCGTGGGCATCACGCGCCCGCTCGTGGTGACCGACCCCGGCGTGAAAGCCGCCGGCGTGCTGCAGCACGCGCTGGATGCACTGGCCGGCGTGCCCGTGGCCGTGTTCGACCAGACGCCCTCCAACCCCACCGAAGCGGCCGTGCGCGCCGCCGTGCAGGTGTACCGCGACCACGGTTGCGACGGCCTCATCGCAGTGGGCGGCGGCTCGGCCATCGACTGCGCCAAGGGCATCGCCATCGCGGCCACGCACGAAGGGCCGCTCACGTACTACGCCACCATCGAGGGCGGCTCGCCCCGCATCACCGAGCGCGCCGTGCCGCTGATCGCCGTGCCCACCACCGCCGGCACCGGCAGCGAGGTGGCGCGCGGCGCGATCATCATCGTGGACGACCACCGCAAGCTCGGCTTTCACTCGTGGCACCTGGTGCCCAAGACAGCCATCTGCGACCCGGGCCTGACCCTGGGCCTGCCGCCCGCGCTGACGGCCGCCACCGGCATGGACGCGATCGCGCACTGCATGGAGACCTTCATGTCCTCTGCCTTCAACCCACCGGCCGACGGCATCGCGCTGGAAGGTCTCACGCGCGGCTGGGCACACATCGAACGCGCCACGCGCGACGGCAGCGACCGCGAGGCCCGCCTGAACATGATGAGCGCGAGCATGCAAGGCGCGATGGCGTTCCAGAAAGGGCTGGGCTGCGTGCATTCGCTGAGCCACAGCCTGGGCGGCGTGAACCCGCGGCTGCACCACGGCACGCTGAACGCGGTGTTCCTGCCCGCCGTGGTGCGCTTCAACGCGAAGGACCCCGCCGTGCAGAAAGACCGGCGCCTGGAACGCATGGCCCACGCCATGGGGCTGGCGTCCGCGGGCGACATCCCCGAGGCCATCCGCGACATGAGCGCGCGGCTGGGGCTGCCCACGGGCCTGGCCGCGATGGGCGTGACCGAAGCGCTGTTCGGCGACGTGATCGAAGGCGCCATGGCCGACCACTGCCACAAGACCAACCCGCGCGAGGCCAGCGTGGACGACTACCGGGCGATGCTCGCCGAATCGATGTGAGCGTTGCGGCCGCGGCGGCCCGCCCTCAAAGCGGCAAGACCGCCGCCGGATCGGGCCTGCGCAGCCATTCGGCGAACTCGTCGGCCAACTGGCGGCTGGCCGACGTGGCCGCGCTCCAGGCGCGCACGCGGGCGGCCAGGTCGCTGCCGTAGTGCAGAAAATCGTTGCGATCGGGCAGCTTGGCGTTCGGCAGCGTGCGCACCCAGTCGGGGTGCGGCGACAGCACCACCATGCGGTCCAGCGCGGGCGTGGCGCGGTGGCGCCAGCGCAGGCCCTTGTCCAGCCAGCCGGGCACCACGCTCTGCTGGAAGTGCGGGTACAGCACCAAGGCGCCAGGGGGATCTGAACGTTTTTGGCCTCCAGCACAATCAACACTAGGGCATGTCGCTATATTTTTTATAGCATCCATCCGCTCGATGTCCGCCAGCGGCCGGTAGCGCAGATGCAGGTGGTAGTCGGTCAGGCCACCATCCCAGTAGGCACCGGCCGGCGCGCCCGGAATGTCGTGCACCGCCTGCAGCACGAAGGGGATGGAGCAGCTGGCCTGCAGCGCCGGCAGGAAGTTGGCCCCGGTCAGCGCCACCTGCCGCGTGGGGTAGTCGGCGGTGGCGAACGGCAGCGGCGCCATGGCGGCGCCGGGGGCATCGCCGGCCGGGCTGGAGAACACCACCCGCTCCAGCCACCACCCCAGCGCGCGGCGGTGCACCGCGTTGGCGGCGAACGCGCCCAGGTAGCCGAGCGGTGTGGCCAGCCGGCGTTCACGCGAGAGCAGGTGCCGCCCCCGCGACGTCACGATGTGCAGCCGCCAGCGCGGGTGCGCGAGCAACGGCCCCACCTGCGCACCGTAGAAGTCGCGCAGCCCCTGCCCGAACTGCGCGCTCACCTGCGCAGCCGTGGGGCGCTGGCGGCCGGGCGGCGGCGCGTAGTGCTGGTGGATGTAGGCGTGCTCCAGCCGCTCCAGCGCGGCCACGGGCGAGTCCAGGCAGGCAGAGGCCATGCGCCAGGCGCCGATCGAGGCGCCCACCAGATGCACCGGCTGGGTGGAGCCTTGCAGCCAGTGCCCGAACACGAAGCGGTCCAGCGGCCCGAGGACCAGCCCCTTGGGGCCGCCAGCCGCGGCCGGGATCACGCCGATGTCGGCGGGCTGCAGGCCGTGCCGGGCGATGTGCGCCCGCGCCAGCGGCCCCGCGTGGATGCGCAGCGCCTTCATCGGCCGGGGCACCGGCGCGCCGCGGCGTTCACACGTAGTCGCCCGGGTCGGGGCGCACGGTCCAGTCGATCGGGTCCTGCTGCAGCACCATGTCGATATCGAGTCCCAGCGCCAGTCCGACCTCGCCGGGAAAGGACACTGCCAACTCCTTCTCGCCCAGCGCCGCCTCGCGGGCCCGCACGCGCCAGGCGGCCAGGTGCAGCACGCCGGCGAGCGGCTCGTACACGCTGTTCTCGAACGGCGCGCTCTGGTACTGCAAGGCATCCACCACCACCTGCGGCAACTGCCAGCGGCGCGCCATGCCGGCACTCACCTGCGAATAGCAGTAGCCCAGCAGCCGCTGCTCCAGCTTGGAGCGGCGCGGATCGAAGGGGCCGACCAGCCGGTTGATGGCCTGCACGCGGTCCGGGTTGCCCAGGTGCAGCAGCAACTCGCCCACGCCGTGGAGCAGGCCCGCGGTGTATGCCGCGATCTGGTTGTGGTGCACGCTGCCGGCCAGCGACCGCGCCAGCTTGGCCGTGTGCAGGCTGTAGCGCCAGAACTGCTGCAGGTTGACGCCCGGCACCGACCGCGAGGTCGTGCCCAGCGGCGCGGACGCCACCAGCGTGCGCAGCTGCTGCACACCCAGCAGCGACAGCGCCTCGGGAATGCCGCTGATCTGCTGCTGGGCCTGGAACGTGGGGGAGTTGGCCTCTTCCAGCAGCCGCGCGGCCATGGCCGGGTCGGTGCCGAAGAGCTGGGTGACGCGGCGCAGGTTGGGCTCGGGCGCCGCCAGCTCGTTCATCAGCAGCGCCACCGCGCGGGGCACGCTCGGCAGCGCGACGGGAATCCCCAGCAGGGCGATGAGCTCCATGGAACGGCCGGAAGTAAGGGTCCGGCGATTATCCACGCAACTTTTACCGCTTATTACCTTGCAGCTTGGCGAAGGCCGAGGCCATGGCCGACGGGGGCGCGGGCTCGCTGCTGCGGCGCGGTGCCGCATGCTGGCCCCGCCCCGCCCCTTCGAACCGGTTGTCGCGGGGCGCACCCCGGTCGCCGCCGCTGCGCGGGGGCGCTGCATCGAGCTTCATGGACAGGCCGATGCGCTTGCGCTCCACGTCCACCTCCATGACCTTCACCTTCACGATGTCGCCGGTCTTGACCACCTCGCGCGCATCGTTGACGAACTTGTGGCTCAGCTGGCTCACGTGGACCAGGCCGTCCTGGTGCACGCCCAGGTCGATGAAGGCGCCGAACTGCGCCACGTTGCTCACTGTGCCCTCCAGGACCATGCCTTCCTTGAGGTCCTTGATGTCCTCCACGCCGTCGTTGAAGCGCGCCACCTTGAAGTCCGGGCGCGGGTCGCGGCCGGGCTTTTCCAGCTCGCCCAGGATGTCCTTGACCGTGATGACGCCGAACTTCTCGTTGGCGAACAGCTCGGGCTTGAGCGTCTTGAGCATGTCGGCGCGGCCCATGATCTCGGCCACCGGCTTGCCGGTCTTTTGCATGATCTGCTCGACCACGGGGTACGTCTCGGGGTGCACGCCCGTCATGTCCAGCGGGTTCTCGCCGCCGCGGATGCGCAGGAAGCCCGCGCTCTGCTCGAAGGTCTTGGCGCCCAGGCCCGACACCTCCATGAGCTGGCGGCGGCTCTTGAACGCGCCGTTGGCCTCGCGCCAGCGCACCACGGCCTTGGCCACGCTGCCCGACAGGCCCGACACGCGGCTGAGCAGGGGCACGCTGGCCGTGTTCAGGTCCACGCCCACCGAGTTCACGCAGTCCTCCACCACCGTGCCCAGGGTGCGGGCCAGCTCGCTCTGGTTCACGTCGTGCTGGTACTGGCCCACGCCGATGCTCTTGGGGTCGATCTTGACCAGCTCGGCCAGCGGGTCCTGCAAGCGCCGCGCGATGGAGGCGGCGCCGCGCAGGCTCACGTCCACGTCGGGCATTTCCTGCGAGGCGTATTCGCTGGCGGAATAGACGGAGGCGCCGGCCTCGCTCACCACCACCTTCTCGATGGCGCGCTCGGCCTTGGCGGCCAGCTTGATGAGGTCGGCGGCCAGCTTGTCGGTTTCGCGGCTGGCGGTGCCGTTGCCGATGGCGATCAGGTTCACGCCGTGCTTTTCGACCAGCTTGGCCAGCGTGTGCAGCGAGCCTTCCCAGTCGCGGCGCGGCTCGTGCGGGAACACGGTGGCGGTCTCCACCAGCTTGCCGGTCGCATCCACTACCGCCACCTTCACGCCGGTGCGGATGCCGGGGTCCAGCCCCATCACCACGCGCGGGCCGGCGGGCGCGGCCAGCAGCAGGTCGCGCAGGTTGTCGGCGAAGACCTTGATGGCGACCTTCTCGGCCTCGTCGCGCAGGCGGGCGAACAGGTCGCGCTCGGTGGAAAGGCTCAGCTTCACGCGCCAGGCCCAGCCCACGCATTTGCGCAGCAGGTCGTCGGCCGCGCGGCCGGCATGGCTCCAGCCCAGGTGCAGGGCGATCTTGCCCTCGGCGATGCTGGGCTTTCCGGGCTCTGGCTCGACGGGCAGGACCAGCTTGGCCTCCAGGATTTCGAGCGCCCGGCCGCGGAACACGGCCAGCGCGCGGTGCGAGGGCACGCGGCCGATGGGCTCGTCGTACTCGAAGTAGTCGCGGAATTTCGAGACCTCGGGATCGGCCTCATTCTTGCCCTCGACCTTCTTGCTGCGCAGCAGGCCCTCGGCCCACAGCCATTCGCGCAGCGACTGCACCAGCACGGCGTCTTCGGCCCAGCGCTCGGAAAGGATGTCGCGCACACCGTCGAGCACGGCCGGCACGGTGGAAAAGTCGGCACCCGGCTTGCCATCGTCCAGCACCTCGGGGGGGCGGGTGAACGCGGCGGCCTCGGCGGCCGGGTCCAGCGTGGGGTCGACGAAGAGCTTGTCGGCCAGCGGCTCGATGCCGAACTCGCGGGCGATCTGGCCCTTGGTGCGGCGCTTTTGCTTGAAGGGCAGGTAGAGGTCTTCCAGCTCCTGCTTGGTCGGTGCGCCCGCGATGGCGGCGCGCAGCGCATCGGTCAGCTTGCCCTGCTCGTCGATGGCCTTGAGCACCGCGGCGCGGCGGTCTTCCAGCTCGCGCAGGTACGACAGGCGGGCCTCCAGCTCGCGCAGCTGGATGTCGTCCAGCCCACCGGTCACTTCCTTGCGGTAGCGCGCGATGAAGGGCACCGTGGCGCCCCCATCCAGCAACTCGACGGCGGAGGCCACCTGCTGCTCGGTGACCCGGATTTCTGCGGCAATCTGCCGGATGATCTTCTGCATGCTGAAAACGCGCCCGAGGGCTCGGCTTTGGAAAAGCGGGCGAGTGTGCCACAGGCCTTCCCGGCCCTTGTTTCAGTCCGCACCGCCCCCCTGCCCCGTGCCTTGCGTGGCGGCCCGGCCGGCACCGGGCGACATTCCATCCCAGGGAAGACCTGTAGGCGCGGCAGCCCGGTGCGCTTGTACGATCCCCAGGCACTCCCATCGCCCGCCCAGGACCGGGTGGCGATGGCGACCACCGCTGCATGGAATGCCCCTTGCATCAGGAAAGCCCGGGCCTCCGCTTTCCGTGCCTGCAAGGCGCCTTCGCACCCAGCGATGCGCACGTTCCCGGTGCATGGCACGGCAACGCGGGCCGAAGTGGGGCTGCAGGGCCCCGCGACGGCCAGGCGATGCATGGCACGGCCTGCAGCGGCCCCGGCTGGTTTTCCCCTTGGTTGATCGACGATTGAAGGACTGACGATGGCACGAATTTCCCGCACTTCCCTTCGCACCCGGCTCGGCGCCACCGCCCTGGCGGTCCTGGGCGCCTGCGCCGGCCTGCCGGCAGCGGCCCAGCAGGCGGCCACCCCCATCAAGGTGGGCATCGCGCTGGACATCTCCGGCCCGTTCGCCGCTCTGGGGGCCGAGGCGCGGGACGGCTTCGCGCTGGGCATCAAGCAGCTGGGCGGCAAGCTGGGCGGCCAGCCCGTGCAGTTCGTGCAGACCGACATGGCCGGCAGCCCCGACCAGGCCAAGCAGCTGGTGGACCGCTTCGTGCAGCGCGAGAAGATCGACCTGTTCACCGGCCCCATCGCCTCCAACGTGGCGCTGGCCGTGGCGCCCACGCTGTTCGCCGCCAAGGTGCCCTACCTGTCGAACAACGCGGGCCCCAGCCAGCTGGCAGGCGCGCAGTGCAATCCCTACTTCTTCGGCACGGCCTACCAGAACGACCAGTACCACGAGGCCGCCGGCCAGTTCGCGGCCGACCGGGGCTTCAAGCGCATGGTGCTGATCGCCCCCAACTACCCCGCCGGCAAGGACGGGATCAACGGCTTCAAGCGCAAGTTCAAGGGCACGGTGGTGGACGAGATGTACACCAAGCTCGGCCAGATCGACTACGCAACCGAGCTGGCGCAATTGCGCGCCGCCAAGCCCGAGGCCGTGTACTTCTTCCTGCCCGGCGCCATGGGCATCAACTTCATCAAGCAGTTCGTGGGCGCGGGCCTGTCCAAGGACATCACGCTGGTGACCAGCGGCTTCTCGGCCGACGAAGACGTCATCAGCGCCGTGGGCGAACCCATGCTGGGGCTGTTCAACACCTCGCACTGGGCGCACGACCTGGACAACCCGGCCAACAAGGCCTTCGTGGCCGCGTTCCGCAAGGAGTACGGCGGGCGCTACCCGTCCATCTACGCCGCGCAGGCCTTCGACGTGATCACCGCCATGGACTCGGCCGTCAAGGCCGTGGGCGGCAAGGTGGCCGACCGCGATGCATTGATCAAGGCGCTGGCCAAGGCGCAGTTTCCTTCGGTGCGCGGCAACTTCCGCTACGCCAACAACCACTACCCGGTGCAGAACTTCTACCTGCGCACCATCGGCAAGGACGCCGAAGGCCGCGTGACCAACAAGACCATCAAGACGGTGCTGGAAAACTATGGGGATGCGTTCTCTGCCCAGTGCGGTATGAAATAAGCCCCCCCCCTGAGTCGCTTCGCGCCTTCCCCCCGGAGGGGGGACGCCGCCAGCGCGGCGGGGCGGCCCTTGCGCGGCGGCTACTGGCTTGGGGCCGCGCCCGTTTTGAAAGGCAGCGCGCGTCGCTTGCGGACATGGAACCCTGAAATGACATCGAACCCCTCCTCATCCACTGGGGCTGCGCCATGAATCCGATCCTCGTCTTCGAACAACTGCTCAACGGCGCGGGCTACGGGCTCATGCTTTTCCTGATCGCGGCGGGGCTCACCCTGGTCTTCGGGATCATGGACGTGATGAACCTCTCCCACGGCTCGCTGTTCATGGTGGGCGCCTATGTGGCGGCCACGGTGCATGTGCAGAGCGGCTCGTTCGCCGTGGCGGTGCTGGTGGCCGTGGCCGTGACCGTGGCGGTGGCGGCGCTGCTGGAGGTGACGCTGATGCGCCGCCTCTACGGGCGCGACCACCTGGCCCAGGTGCTGGCCACCTTCGGCGTGATCCTCGTGGCGGACGATGCCGTGAAGATGGTGTGGGGCCCCTCCCCCGTCATGGCGCCCACGCCGGCCTGGCTCTCGGGGCCGGTGGAACTGTTCGCCGGCCTGCCCTACCCGTCGTACCGCCTGGTGGTGCTGGGCGCGGGCGTGCTGGTGGCGGGTCTGCTGTACCTGCTGGTCAACCACAGCCGCGTGGGCATGCTGGTGCGCGCGGGTGCTTCGGACCGCTGGATGGCCGAGCTGATGGGTGTGCGCGTGCGGCGCGTGTTCTGCGGCATCTTCGTGCTGGGTGCCGCCCTGGCGGCCCTCGCGGGCGCCCTCATGGGGCCGCTGATGGCGGTGCAGGTCGGCATGGGCGAATCCATCCTGATCCCCGCGCTGGTGGTGATCGTCATCGGCGGCATCGGCTCGGTGCGCGGCGCCTTCGTGGCGGCCCTGCTGGTGGGCCTGGTGGACACCATCGGCCGCGCCTTCCTGCCGCTGCTGCTGCGCGCCACCCTGCCGCCCGCCGTAGCCGCCGACTTAGGGCCGCTGTGCGCCGAGGTGGCCATGTACGCCCTGATGGCGGCGGTTCTGAGCTTTCGCCCCGCGGGGCTGTTTTCTGCCAAGGCCTGAGCGACATGTCTGCTGCCTCCCTGACTTCCTCTTCCCCGCCTCAGCGCCCTGCCGCCCCGCGCTGGCGCGGCGCGCTGCTGCCGCTGGCCCTGCTGGCGGCGCTGGCGGTGTTTCCGCTGGTGGCATCGGCCCTGGGGCTGGATTTTTACATCGGCTTCGTGCGCCGGGTGCTGGTCGTGGCCCTGGCCGCCGCCAGCCTGAACTTCATCATGGGCTTTGGCGGCATTGTGGCGCTGGGGCATGCGGGCTTCATGGGCGTGGGCGCCTACACGGTGGTGGTGCTCAGCGACGCGGGCGCCACCTCGGCCTGGGTGGTGTGGGGCGCCGCCATGGTGCTGGCCGCGCTGGCGGCTGCGCTGGTGGGGGCCATCTCGCTGCGCACCCAGGGCGTGTACTTCATCATGATCACGCTGGCCTTCGCGCAGATGCTGTACTTCGTGTTCGTCTCGCTGCGCAGCTACGGCGGGGACGACGGCTACACCCTGCCCATGCGGCCCGTGCTCGGCCTGGGCCTGGACGCCATGCACGAGCCCACCCTGTACTGGGTGGTGCTGGCGCTGGTGGCGCTGGTGCTGTGGTGGCTGGACCGGGCCACGGCCTCGCGCTTCGGCGCGGCGCTGGCGGGCATCCGCGACAACGCGACGCGCATGCGCGCGCTGGGCTATCCGGTGTACCTGCTGCAGCTGGCCTCTTTCACCCTGGCCGGCGCGGTGGCAGGCCTGGCGGGCGCGCTGCTGGCCACGGGCAACAGCTTCGTGAGCCCGGCGATGATGCACTGGACGCAGTCGGCCACGCTGATCGTGATGGTCGTCATCGGCGGCCTGGGCCGGCGCTGGGGCGGGCCGCTGGGCGCGGCCGTGTGGCTGGCGCTGGAAGAGGCGCTCAAGCTCCACACCGACTACTGGCACATGCCGCTGGGCCTGCTGCTGATCGCCACCGCGCTGTACGCGCCCAGAGGCCTGGCCGCGCTGGCGGACCTGCGCGCAAGGAGCGCGCGATGAGCCTGTTCCAAGTGCAGGGCCTGGTCAAACGCTTCGGCGGCCTGCTGGCCACCGACCACGTGGACCTGACCGTGGCGCACGGCGAGGTCCACGCCCTCATCGGCCCCAACGGCGCGGGCAAGACCACCCTGGTCCACCAGATCTCGGGCCTGCTGGCGCCCGACGCAGGCCGCGTGCTGCTCGACGGTGACGACATCACCGCCCTGCCCATGCACCGCCGCGTGGCCAAAGGGCTGTCGCGCTGCTTTCAGGTGACGCGCATCTTCCCGGCCCAGACCGTGCGCGACAACCTGCTGCTGGCCGTGCAGGCGCACAGCGGATCGAGCTTTCGCTTTCTGCAGCCGCGCTCGCAGGCGCGCGGGCTGTACGAGGCCGCCGACCGGCTGGCCGAGCGCGTGGGGCTGCAGGGCCGCATGGACGGCATTGCCGGCGCCCTGCCCCATGGCGCCCAGCGCACGCTGGACGTGGCCCTCGCCCTGGCCTGCGCGCCCAAGCTGCTGCTGCTTGACGAACCCATGGCCGGCATGGGGCCGGAGGAATCGCAGCAGATGGTGCAGCTGATCGACAGCCTGCGCCGGGACATGGCCGTGCTGCTGATCGAGCACGACATGGAGGCCGTCTTCCGCCTGGCCGACCGCATCTCGGTGCTGGTGTACGGCCGGGTGCTCACGGCCGGCACGCCCCATGAGATCCGCAGCAACGCCGAAGTGCAGGCCGTGTACCTGGGCACCGAAACCCTGGAGGCCGCACCATGAGCACGCCCACGCCTTCGATGCACCATGGGTCCGCGCCCGTGGCCGAGCCCCTGCTGAGCTGCCAGGGCCTGGAGGCCGGCTACGGCGTGAGCCAGGTGCTGTTCGGCATCCACCTCGACATCGCCGCGGGCGAAGTGGTGTCCCTGCTGGGTCGCAACGGCATGGGCAAGAGCACCACCATCAAGACCCTGGTGGGCGCACTGCGCCCCACGGCCGGCGCCATCCGCTTCGCGGGCCAGGCCATCGGGGCGATGAAGAGCGACGCCATCGCCCGCCTGGGCCTGGCCATCGTGCCCGAGGGCCGCCACGTGTTCCCCAACCTCAGCGTGCGCGAACACCTGCTGGCCTTCGCCAGCAACCGCAGCGGCCTGGGCGAGCCCTGGGACCTGCAGCGCATCTACGGCGTGTTCCCGCGCCTGCAGGAACGCGAGCACCACCTGGGCCACCAGCTGTCGGGCGGCGAGCAGCAGATGCTGGCCATCGGCCGCGCGCTGTCCACCAACCCGCGCCTGCTGATCCTGGACGAAGCCACCGAAGGCCTGGCCCCGGTGATCCGCGAGGAAATCTGGCGGTGCCTGGCCACGCTCAAGTCCGCGGGACAGACCATCCTGGTGGTAGACAAGTACGTGCACCGCCTCATGGGCCTGGCCGATCGGCACGTGATCCTGGAACGCGGGCGCGTGGTGTGGCAGGGGGATTCCGAGGCGCTCAATGCGGATCGGGGGCTGTGGGCACGGTACCTGAGCGTGTAGGCGGGGCCAGTTGGCAGGTCTACACCGGCCGAAGGGCGGGTACCGCTTCGTGGCATTGGGGCGCACCTTCGGCACGGAGCCGGTGCAAGACGGCGAGACCGACGACCTCGACGGGACGCGGCCGGGGCTGGTGTACAGCGCGCAGTGAGCGCGGGGGGCATCCCTAAAATGCGCAGACCACCGCCACGCCACCACAACCAACGCCTGCGCCTTTAAGACCATGACGCCCTTCCCCTATCCGGTCCGCACCGAATGCCCGCCGGGCGCGTGCGTGTGCGACCGCGATGCGCTGCTGCAGGCGCCAAGCGGCGACTTGCGCGTGCTGCGCCTCACGCGGGAGGAGGAAAAGCGGCTCATCGACCGGCTGGAGAACCTGGGCAGCCTGGGCGAGCTTCGCCGCATGCAGGAACGACTGGAAGCGCAGCTCGGCATCCGCCTGAGCATCACCACCAGCCCCAACGAGGTCCGCAGCCTGCGCGGCATCGCCATCCTGGTGCTGGAGCAGCGAGGGCTGTGCCGCAAGACCCGGCAGGCCATTCCCGCCGCGATCAAGAAGAGCATGGACCGGCACCCCGACATCGCCTATGAGCTGCTGAACGAAGGGGGGCTGTTTTCGGGCGAATGACTGGTCGCGGCGTCCGGGGTGCCGCCGTTGCGGCGCCGAAACCAAAGGAAACAGCACGAGTACTGGAAGAACACGCCATCGCGCCCCACCTCGATACCGTGCAGGGCCCGCACTTCCTGCCTTTCATCCGCTTTCTGCGCGCCCGCTCATCGACTCCCTGCCCTCCATGCAAGACGATCTTTTCGGCGACCTGCCCGTTCCCCCCGAGCCGCCCGCTGCGGCGCCCGCCAGACGCCCTGCCCCATCAGCAGAGCCCACCGAGGCCAAGGCCCCTGCCGTGCGCCGCAGCGGCACGGTGCAACCGGCGGCCTGGGACGACGACCTGCGCGCACTGGCCGCGCGGCTGCCGTCCCGCTTGCGCATGGGCACCTCGTCGTGGACCTACCCTGGCTGGAAGGGCTTGCTGTGGGAAGGCGAGCATTCGGAGCAGACGCTTTCCAAAAACGGCCTGCCGGTGTATGCCCAGCACCCGCTGATGCGCACGGTGAGCATCGACCGCAGCTTCTACCGGCCGCTCACGGTGAGCCAGTACGAGCGCTACGCCTCGCAGGTGCCGCATGACTTTCGCTTCGTGGTCAAGGCGCCCAGCCTGGTGACCGATGCGCTGGTGCGCGGCGAGGACGGGCGCGGGCGCCAGGCCAACCCGGCGTTCCTGGATGCCGCGCTGGCCACGCAGGAATTCGTGGCGCCCGCGCTCGAAGGCCTGGGCGCCAAGGTGGGTGCGCTGGTGTTCCAGTTGAGTCCCCTGCCGCTGGCGCAGCTCGACCGGCTACCGCAGGTGCTGGAGCGCCTGCGCACGATGCTGCTCGCGCAGCCGCCACTGGCGCCCACCGCGCCGGACGGTGTGCTGGCCGTGGAAGTGCGCGACCCCGAGTGGCTGTCGCCCGAGTTCATGCCGCACTTTGCCGCCGTACTGCGCGAAGCCGGCGCCACCTACTGCGTGGGGCTGCACGCCAAGATGCCGCCGCTGGCGGAGCAACTGCACCTGCTGCGCCGGCTGTGGCCCGGACCGCTGGTGTGCCGCTGGAACCTGAACCCGGTGCACGGCGCCTATGGGTACGAAGACGCCGAAAAGCTCTACGCCCCCTATGACCGCATCCTGCACCCGGCCCCCGAGGTGCACGACGTGCTGGCGCGCACGATCGCGGGGGTGACCGGGGCGGGCCAGAACGCCTTCGTCACGGTCAGCAACCATGCCGAAGGGTGCGCGCCCCTCACCCTGCGCACGCTGGCGGAGCGGGTGGCGCCCCTGCAATAGCGCGACGGCTCAAGCGACCGACCATGCCCCAAAGGGAATGCTATTAATTTAATAGCACAACGCCCTAGTATCAATTGCGCTGGCGGCCTAAAAGGCCAAAACCCGATTCAGGCATGCACCGTGGCGCCGTGCCGCAGCCGCATCACGCTGCACACGCCCGCCAACGCTGCGCAGCCAGCCGCCGCCATCAGCGCCACCGATTCGCCCTGCCCGTCGTGCTGGCCCCAGACCGCGAAGATGCCCGCCAGCAGCACGGCGCCCAGGGTCTGCCCGGTCAGGCGCGCGGTGCCCAGCATGCCGCTGGCCGCGCCCGAACAGTGCAACGGCGCCGAGGCGACGATGGTGTGGTTGTTGGGCGACTGGAACAGCCCAAAGCCCGCCCCGCACAAAAGCATGCGCCACGCCACGTCTAACACGCCCGGTTGAGGCGGCAGCACAGCCAGCGCGACCAGCCCGCAGGCGAACACCGCCATGCCGACACCGCCCAGCAGGCCGTCCGCGAAGCGGCCGATGAGCCGTCCCGCGAACGGCGCCACCACCACGATGGCCAGCGGCCAGGCGGTGATGAGCAGGCCCGCCTCGAAATGCGACCGGCCCTGCGCCTCCAGCAGCAGGAACGGAAGCGACAGAAAGGCCAGCATCTGCGCGCAGAAGGCCCCGACCGACGCGCCCATCGACAGCGCGAACACGGGGATGCGCAGCAGGTCCACCGGAAACAGCGGCACAGCCACGCGCCGCTGCCGCCGCAGGTACACCCAGCCCACCGCGACGCCGGCCAGCAGCAGCGCCCAGCCCAGCGGGGCCGCCGCACGCGAGGCCTCGCCCCGCACGCCGAGCTGCTCGCCACCGATGAAGATCAGCGCGAACATCAGGATGTTGAGCGTGACGTCCAGCACCGTCAGCCGCGCGCCGGTGTGCGTGCTGGGCGGATTGAACGGCAGCGCGCGCCGCCCTAGCCACAGCGTGAACAGGCCCAGCGGCAGGTTCAGCGCGAACAGCCAGGGCCACGATGCGAACGACAAGATGGCCACGACCAGCGAGTTGATGGCCATGCCCCGGCCCAAATGCGCGCGCGGATAGGTCAGGCGCACCAGCGCGGCATTCACGCTCATGATGCCTGCCGCACCCAGCCCCTGCACCGCGCGCGCCACCACCAGCGCGGGGAGTGATGTGGCCAGCATGGCCCCGAGCGACGACACGGCGAACAGCGCCATGCCCAGCAGGTACACGCGCCGGTAGCCGATGCGCTCGCCCAGCGAGGCGAGCGGCAGCAGCATGACCAGCGTGGCGATCTGGTAGGCGTTGACGACCCAGATGGCCTGCGCCGCGCCCGCGTTCAGTTCGCGAGCGATGCCGGGCAGCGCGAGGTTGACGATGCTGCCGTCCAGCACCGCCACGGTCAGCCCGAGGATGATGACCAGCATGGCCCGCGCGCGGTCGCGCGGAGGCAGCCCGTCGGAGGCGGTGGGCGCGCCCTGCCCCATGGCGGCGGCGCCCGGACCGGGGCTCAAGCCCGCGCCTCCACCGGCCCGGCAGCATGCGGGCCCGCCAGCGTGATCCAGGTCAGCGCCACGCCCACCAGCGCGCCTGCGGCCATGCCGATCACCATGGGCAAGGGCTGTCCGTTGGCGAACAGGCCCACGATGCCCATGGCCGCCGCACCCGTCAGCATCTGCAGCGTGCCCAGCAAGGCCGAGGCGGTGCCGGCGATGGCGCCATGCTGCTCCAGCGCCAGCACCGAGGTGGTGGGAATCACCAGCCCCATGAAGGCGCTGGACACGAAATACAGCGCGATCAGCACCGCCAGCTGATCACCGCCCAGCAGGTAGTAGGCCAGCAACAGCACCATGACCATGCCGGCCGCGCTGGCCGCCACCTTGACGAGCGGCACCAGGCCGAACCGTTGGCCGAGCAGGCCGGTGAACTGGGACGAGCCGATGAAGGCCGCCGCGTTCAGCGAGAACGCCAGGCTGTACTGCGTGGGCGTGAGCCCGTAGTGGTTGATGAGCACGAACGGCGAGCCCGCCAGGTACACGAAGAAGCCCGACATGGCACAGCCGCCGATGAAGACCAGGCCCAGGTAATGGCGATCGCGCAGCAGCATGCCGTAGGCCCGCAGGGCGCCGCCCAGGCTGCTTTCCACCCGGTCGGCGGCAGGACGCGTCTCGCGCAGCGCGCCATAGACGAGCGCCAGCCCCGCGATGGCGGCCACCGCCACCACCCAGAACACGCCGCGCCAGCCGGTGAGTGCGATGACCCCGCTGCCCGCGAGCGGCGCGAGGATGGGCGAAACACTGAACACCAGCATCAGCAGCGCCATCAGGCGCGCGGCATCGGTGCCGGTGTGCAGATCGCGCACCACGGCGCGCGGAATGGCCATCCCCGCGGCGGCGCCCAGGCCCTGCAGGAAGCGCAGCGCCACCAGCGTCTCGATCTCGGTCGCCAGGGCGCAGCCCACGCTCGCCGCGGTGAACAGCAGCAGCCCGAAATACAGCGGCGGCTTGCGCCCCACCATGTCGGACACCGGGCCGTAGAACAGCTGCCCCGCCCCCAGCGCCAGGAAGAACGCGGTCAGGCTCCACTGCACGGCGCCGACCTGCGCGCCCAGGCTGCGCCCGATGTCGGGAAGCGCCGGCAGGTACATGTCGATGGCAAAGGGGCCGATGGCCGAAAGAAGGCCCAGAACGAGGGCGGCGCGAAGGAAGGGCGAAGGAAACATGGGCCCGATTGTCGCCAACGGCGGCATCCGCCGCTGGGGCGCCCGATTGGCCGGCGGCCGGGCGCGGTCTTGCCCCGGAGCACCCGGCCTATTTGAGGTAGGAGCGCAGCGCCGAGGCCACCGCCGCCACGTCCTGCGCGCGCTGCTGCGCGGGAGCTGCGGGGTCACCCAGGTGCTGAACGATGTGCCCTTCCAGCACCTGCGCCATCAGGCCGTTCACCGCGCCGCGAACGGCCGCGATCTGCTGCAGCACCGCCATGCAGTCGGCCTCCTGTTCCAGCGCCCGCTCGAGGGCCGCCGCCTGGCCCTGGATGCGCCGCACGCGGGCCAGCAGCTTCTTTTTTCCGTGGATGGTATGGGCCATGACCGGATTGTACGAAGGGCTGAAAATATACTGGGGTACAGTATCTTTCACCATGACTTTCATGACCCAAAACCCTTCCGCCAACGCCCCCCTCGCAGCCGGCTGGCAGCACCCCCATGTCTTCAGCCAGGGCAATCCCCTGGCCGAGCGCAACACCCGCTGGGCGGTGGCGCTGACGGTCGCCATGATGGTGGCGGAGATCGTCGGCGGCTGGGCCTTCGGCTCGATGGCTCTGCTGGCGGACGGCTGGCACATGGGCTCGCATGCCCTGGCGCTCGGGCTGTCCGCCGTGGCTTATGCCGCGGCCCGGCGCCACGCGAGCGACGGCCGCTTCGCCTTCGGCACCTGGAAGATCGAGGTGCTGGGCGGCTACACCAGCGCCATCCTGCTGCTGCTCGTGGCGGGGCTCATGGTCTACCAGTCGGTGCAGCGGCTCCTCGCCCCGGCGCCCATCCAGTATGAGCAGGCCGTCTTCACGGCCGCACTGGGACTGGCGGTCAACCTGGCGTGCGCCTGGCTGCTGCGGGGCGGGCATGCCCACCACGCACACCACTCGCACCACGAACACCCTGCGCATGAAGGCCACGGCCACAGCCATGGGATGACGCCAGCCGATCTGAACCTGCGGTCGGCCTACCTGCACGTGGTGGCCGACGCTGCCACGTCGGTGCTGGCCATCGCTGCGCTGTGCGGGGGGCTGCTGTGGGGCGCCGACTGGCTCGACCCGGCCGTGGGCCTGCTGGGCGCGGCCCTGGTCGCGGGCTGGGCCTGGGGGCTGCTGCGCGATACCGGGCGGGTGCTGCTGGACGCGGAAATGGACGCGCCCGTGGTGCAGGAAATCCGCGATGCGATCGCCGCCAGCCCCATTCCCGCCAGCGTGTGCGACCTTCACGTGTGGCGCGTAGGCACGGGCCTGTACGCCTGCATCCTGTCGCTGTCCACGGCCCATCCGTCCGTGGCGCCCGACTTCTTCAAGCGCCTGCTGAGCGTGCACGAGGAACTGGTGCACGTCTCCGTCGAGGTAAACCGGGCAGACACCTCCGGCCGGCCCCACTGACCCGGCTGCGCACCAACGCGGGCATTCGCGACGGCACCGCCCACGCTCAAAGGTACTTGAGCCAGGCGATGTCGCGCCGCCGCGCCTTGAAGGCCCCAAAGGCCTTCACCGCTGGGTACAGCGCCACGGCCAGGACGGCCGTGCACAGCCAGACGGCCCACATGGCGTCGAACCCGAAATACGTGCCCTGGGTCTTGCCCCACACGGCCACCGCCGCGAGGTAAAGCAGCTTGAGCACGTACAGGTGCAGCAGGTAAAAGAACATGGGCGCGGCACCGAACCCCGCCAGCACCCGCAGCCCGGCCCCGGGCCGCGCTCGCTCGAACGCCCGCAGCACCAGCAGGCCGATGCCCAGCGTGAGCGCGATGAACAGCAGCGAAGGCGGGTATTTGGTCACGTTGAAAAACGACATCGCGGTGGCCAGGGCCGTGTCGCCCGGCACCCAGGGCTTGTCGCCGTACACGTTCCACCAGCGCAACACGACAAACCCGGCCAGCAGCCCCGTGCCCCAGGCCAGCAGGCGGCGCTGCCGCGCGCCCGCATCTGCGGACGCCAGGAACCAGGGGCCGGCCGCATAGCCCAGCGCGATCACGCCGATCCAGGGCAGCAGCGGATAGGAAGTGCGCAGGCGCAGCGATTCGCCCACTTCGATCCAGCCGCGGTCGTGCAGCACCGCCCAGGGAATGTGCAGCGCATGGCCGACCGGAAAATGCAGCCCGTCGAGCAGGTTGTGCCCGGCCACGATCACCACGCCCAGGGCGATCAACACGGTGCGCGGCAGCCACAGCAGCGCCGCCAGGGCCAGCATGCTCAGGCCGATCACCCAGATCACCTGCAGGTACACCACCTGGGGCGGCCACTGGAAGGTCCAGGCAAAGTTCACCAGCGTGAGTTCCAGCGCGACCAGGAAGAACCCACGCTGGAGCAGGAACACCGAGGCCGCCCCCCGGCCTCCGCCCTGCCGCGAACCATACAGGCAGGCGGACAGCCCCGTGAGAAACACGAACACCGGCGCGCACACGTGGGCCAGCAGCCGGCTTGCGAACAGGTCGGGCGAGGTGGCCGCGACGGCCATGGGGTCGCTGACCTGGTGGTGCAGGAAAAAAGTTTCGCGCACGTGGTCCAGCAGCATGAACAGGATGACGAGCCCGCGCAGCGCGTCGATGGACTGCAACCGCGCGGAGGCGGGGCCAGCGTTGGGGGAAGGCAGGGAGCGGTCGATGGGCATGGAAGGGGTGGTGCGATGCCGGCATGGCCCTGGACTGCAAAGCGGTGGCGCTGTGGCGGCAGAAGCGATCCTTTGACGGCAAGTGGGCGAAAAGGCGCGATTGTGCCCGTTCGGGACAGGCCCGCTGCAATGCGCCTTCCCTCGGGTCCAAAACAAAGGTGCGTTCTGTGGGCTCATCTAAGGGGTCCATCCGGCGGCAGTGCGATGCGCACCCGGATCGACAACATGTAAAGCCCTTTTTCAGACCAGGCCATCCGCTGGCATTGCAGCATTCTTATGAAGAGCCACTATTGATTGGTCCGGGACGGGTGGACAGATCCCACGCAGCGAAGCCGCCTCTCGCCACCAAAAACCAAAGAAAAAGCCCTCGCAAGCATTGCTTGCGAGGGCTTCCATTTGGCGGAGTGGACGGGACTCGAACCCGCGACCCCCGGCGTGACAGGCCGGTATTCTAACCAACTGAACTACCACTCCTGGTAGGCAGCGTTTGCTTGTGAAAAGACACAAGCCAAGTGCTACAAACTTGGCGACCCTACGGGGATTCGAACCCCGGTACTCACCGTGAAAGGGTGATGTCCTAGGCCTCTAGACGATAGGGTCAAAACCTGGGAACTAACCGTTCTCTAATTCTCAGTGGTGGAGGTAAACGGGATCGAACCGATGACCTCTTGCATGCCATGCAAGCGCTCTCCCAGCTGAGCTATACCCCCACTTTCTTCGGCATTCACCAAAGAAAAACCCTTGCACATCCAAGACCTGCAAGGGCTTTGACTGGCGGAGTGGACGGGACTCGAACCCGCGACCCCCGGCGTGACAGGCCGGTATTCTAACCAACTGAACTACCACTCCTGGCAGGCAGCGTTTGCTTGTGAAAAGACACAAGCCAAGTGCTACAAACTTGGCGACCCTACGGGGATTCGAACCCCGGTACTCACCGTGAAAGGGTGATGTCCTAGGCCTCTAGACGATAGGGTCAAAACCTGGGAACTAACCGTTCTCTAAATCTCAGTGGTGGAGGTAAACGGGATCGAACCGATGACCTCTTGCATGCCATGCAAGCGCTCTCCCAGCTGAGCTATACCCCCACTGAATGACCACATTCACACTGTGACTGTCATCATTTCCTGAGCCTTGAATTATAGACAGGTTTTTAAGGCTTCAGCAATCTCGCTGCGATTTTTTCGCGGCCTACGAGTTCGAGCACCGCATCGACCGATGGCGTGTGGGCCGTTCCCACAGTCAGCACGCGCACCGGCATGGCCAGTTGCGGCATCTTGAGCGAATGGGCGGCCAGCACTTCCTTGAAGGCGGCAGCGATCGCCGCCTTGTCCCACGCGCAGGTGGCCAGGGCCTGCGCCAACGCGCCGATGGCCGGCCACACGGCTTCGGTCACGTGCTTCGCGTACTCCTCGGAATTGGGCGCCACATCGCCGTAGAAGACGAAAGCCCAGTCCGCCAATGCCAAGGTCGTGTCGCAACGGTCCTTGAAAAGCGCGCAGATGCGCGGCAGGCGGCCATCGGCCAGCTCTGCCGCAGAAATACCCCGCCGTTCCAGCCGCGGCGCCACGAGGGCGGCCAGGGCTTCGTCCGGCATGGCTTTGAGATGCTGCGCGTTCACCCACCGCAGCTTGGCTTCGTCGAACTGGGCGGCGCTGCGCCCCAGATGGTCGAGATTGAACCACTGCAAGAACTGCTCGCGGCTGAATATCTCGTCGTCGCCGTGGCTCCAGCCCAGGCGGGCCAGGTAGTTCACCATGGCTTCGGGCAGATAGCCTTCGTCCCGGTACTGGGTCACAGGCTTGGCGCCATTGCGCTTGCTCATCTTCTCGCCCTGCTCGTTGAGCACGGTGGGCAGGTGGGCGTACACAGGCGGCTGCTTTCCGAGGGCCTCGAAGATGTTGATCTGACGGGGGGTGTTGTTGACGTGGTCGTCCCCACGGATCACGTGCGTGATCGCCATGTCGATGTCATCGACCACCACGCAGAAGTTGTACGTGGGCGTGCCATCGGGCCGCGCGATCACCAGATCATCGAGCTCGTCGTTGCGGATCTCGATGCGGCCCTTGACCTTGTCGTCCCAGACGACGGAGCCGCCCAGCGGGTTGCGAAAACGCAGCACCGGCTGCACGCCGTCAGGCACGGCCGGCAGGGTCTTGCCGGGCTCGGGACGCCACGTGCCGTCGTAGCGCGGCTTTTCCTTGGCCTGCATCTGCCGTTCGCGCAACGCGTCGAGTTCCGGCACGCTCATGTAGCAGGGATAGACATGGCCGGCGTCCTGCAACTGGGCCAGCACTTCCTTGTACCGGTCCATGCGCTGCATCTGGTAGAACGGGCCTTCGTCGGGCTGCATGCCGAGCCACTCCATGCCTTCCAGAATCACGTCCACGGCGGCCTGGCTGGACCGCTCCAGGTCGGTGTCCTCGATGCGCAGGATGAAGTCGCCACCCGTTGCGCGGGCGAACGCCCAGGGGTACAGGGCGGAGCGAATGTTCCCCAGATGGATGAACCCTGTGGGCGAGGGAGCGAAACGCGTGCGAACGCGCTGGGTCAGGTTGGCTTCGGTCATTGCAGGGTATCCAGGCCGCGCGCGAGGTCGGCTTTCAAATCTTCGATGTGTTCCAGCCCGACCGCCACGCGGATCAGGCCTTGCCCCAGGCCGGCAGCCTGGCGCTGCTCTTCGGTCAGGCGGCCATGCGAGGTGCTGGCGGGATGGGTGATGGTGGTCTTGGTGTCGCCGAGATTGGCCGTGATGCTGCACACCCGCGTGCTGTCGATCACATGGAACGCCTGCGCACGGGCCGAGGCCGGATCGCCCTCTTTCACCTTGACGTCGAACGACAGCACGGCGCCGCCGAGGCCGGATTGCTGGCGCATGGCCAGCGCATGCTGGGGATGGGACGCCAGCCCCGGGTAGTACACGCGCGCCACACGCGGATGCGATTCGAGCCAGTCGGCCAGCTGCAGCGCGTTGGCGCTCTGCGCCTTCATGCGGATGGACAAGGTTTCCATGCCCTTCAGAACCACCCATGCATTGAAGGGCGACAGGTTCATGCCCGCGCTGCGGATCATGGGCGCTAGCTTGTCGTCGATGAGCGCGCGGGGTCCGCACACGGCCCCCGCCATCACCCGGCCCTGTCCGTCGAGGAACTTGGTGCCCGAGTGCAGGACCAGATCCGCACCCCATTTGGCGGGCTGCTGCAAGGCGGGAGAGGCGAAGCAGTTGTCTACGGCAAGCAGCACGCCGGCTTCATGGGCGATGTCGGCCAGCGCCTGGATATCGCACAGATCGGTCAGCGGATTGGTGGGGGTTTCCGCAAACATGAGCCGCGTTTCCGGGCGCAGCGCGGCCTTCCATGCGGCCGCATCGGTCTGCGGCACGAACGTGGTCTGCACGCCGAAACGCGATAGCTCTCCGCCGATGAGCTTGATGGTCGAGCCGAACATCGACCTGGAGCAGATCACATGGTCGCCGGTCTTGAGCAGTGCCAGGCACATGAGCAGGATGGCAGACATGCCGGTGGCGGTGCCGATCGCGGATTCGGTGCCTTCCAGGGCGGCCAGGCGCCGCTCGAAGCTCGTGACCGTGGGATTGCCGGTCCGGGTGTAGGTGTAGCCCTCTTCCTCGCCGGCAAACCGGCGCGCCGCCGTCGCCGCGTCGGGCTGCACGAAGCTGCTGCTCAGGTACAGCGCCTCGGAATGCTCGCCATACACGCTGCGGGGAATGGCTTCGCGCACCGCCAGCGTGTCGGGGTGCAGGCCTTCGGGAAGGGTTCGGGCATTCAAGGGGGAGTTCATGGCGTGAAGATCCAAGCGAATAGCGGTCAGGCGTCCTGCGCATTGGGCAGGGCCAGGCGGGAGGTGTCTTCCTCCTGCGGCTCCTCCGCGCCCACACGCCCTTCGTTCAGCCGCGCGATGTCCTGCGCGGTGATGTCGCCCGTGACGTACACACCGTCGAAGCACGACGCGTCGAAGCCTTCGATGCGCCCGTTCAGTGCGCCCACTGCCTTCTTCATGCCGTTGACGTCCTGATAGATCAAGGCATCGCAGCCGATGGACTGCCGCACTTCTTCGACCGTGCGGCCATGGGCCACCAGTTCATTGCTCGTAGGCATGTCGATGCCGTACACGTTGGGATAGCGTACCGGCGGCGCGGCGCTGGCCAGGTAGACCTTGCGGGCGCCCGCGTCGCGCGCCATCTGCACGATCTCGCGCGAGGTGGTGCCACGCACGATGGAGTCGTCCACCAGCAGCACGTTGCGGCCCTTGAACTCGCTGGCGATGACGTTCAACTTTTGCCGCACGGACTTCTTGCGAACGCCCTGCCCCGGCATGATGAAGGTGCGCCCCACATAGCGGTTCTTCACGAAGCCCTCGCGGTACGGAATGCCCAGCAGATGCGCCAGTTGCGTGGCGCTCGGGCGGCTCGATTCCGGAATGGGAATGATCACGTCGATCTCGCTGGGCGGCACCGTGGAGACCACGCGCTTGGCCAATGCCTCGCCCAGGTTCAGGCGGGCCTGGTACACAGAGATGCCATCCAGCACCGAATCCGGACGCGCCAGATAGACGAACTCGAAGATGCAGGGGTTGAGCTGCGGCGCATCGGCGCACTGCTGCGCATGCACCGTGCCGTCGTCGGTGATGAACACGGCCTCGCCCGGCTGGATATCGCGCTCGAACACGTGGTTGGTGCCTTCCAGAGCCACCGATTCGCTGCCGACCATCACGGTGCCTTCCGGGCTGCGGCCCATGCACAGCGGGCGGATGCCGTGGGGATCGCGGAAGGCGACCAGCCCGTGGCCGGCGATCAGCGCGATCACGGCGTAGGAGCCCTTGACGCGGCGGTGCACGGCACGCACGGCCGCGAACACGTCTTCGGTCTGCAGCGGCACACCGCGGGTGGCGCGCTCCAGCTCATGCGCGAACACGTTGAGCAGCACTTCGGAGTCGCTCTCGGTGTTGGTGTGGCGGTGGTCGGTCGAAAACAATTCGGCGCGCAGCGATTGCGCATTGGTCAGGTTGCCGTTGTGCACCAGCACCAGGCCGAAGGGGGCGTTCACGTAGAACGGCTGGGCCTCTTCCTCGCTGTAGGCATTGCCCGCCGTGGGGTAGCGCACCTGACCCAGGCCGACCGTGCCCGGCAACGCACGCATGTTGCGCGTGCGAAACACGTCGCGCACCATGCCCTTGGCCTTGTGCATGAAGAACTTGCGCCCCTGCTGGGTGACGATGCCCGCCGCATCCTGGCCCCGGTGCTGCAGGAGCAGCAGAGCGTCATAGACCAGTTGGTTGACAGGAGCCGTGCTGACCACGCCGACGATTCCACACATATTCGCGTTCCATCCAAAGGCGGGCGATCCCGCAATAAAAAATCAGTGCAGCGCCACCGGGGTGGCGCCGCGTCCCTGTCATGAAGGCAGATGCCTTCCCAGCGCTGGCGGCAAAGCCGGCTTCAAAACTTCCAGCACACCCGTCAATATGGGGGCGGCCTGCGACTCTTTCCACCACAGCCCCTCCTGCAAGGGGGTCCACAGCACCACGAGCGATGCCGCCAGCAGCAGCACCATGCCCCGCAGAGCCCCGAACGCGGCCCCGAGCGTGCGGTCCACAGGGCGCAGCCCCACCGCCTCGATCAATTTTTTGGCCAGCCAGGCCAGGAATCCACAGGCAAACAGCGTGCCGATGAACGCCAGCGCAAAGCCCGCCGCATGCCGCACGGACTCGGCCGAATCGGAAATCGGCAGCCACCGCCCCACGTCCTCGGCCCACCACTGGGCCATGAAAAAGGCCATGACCCAGCCTGCCAGCGACAACACTTCATAAATCAGCCCGCGCCAGGCCCCCAGCACCAGGGACCCCAGCAGCACCGCCAAGAAAATCCAGTCCAGCGATGCCATGCACGCACGCGAGCCGCTGGCCGGCTAAAGCGCCAGGACCGAAGCCGACAGGCCCAGGCCCTTCACACGCGCAGCCGCCTTGTCCGCTTCGGCGCGGGAGGCATAGGGGCCGACCCGCACACGGGTGCGTTTACCGTCCTTGGTGTCTACCACCTGGGTGTAGGTCTTCAGGCCGGCGCGCTCCAGCGACTGGCGCACTTCGCGGGCCTTGTCGGCATCTGCGAAGGCGCCCACCTGCACGATCAGCCGGCCCTCTTCGCTTTTGGAGGCGGCCGCAGCCGGAGCCGGGGTATCGCGCCCTTCGAGCAAGGCCCGCGCACGCGCCGCGTCTTCCGAGCGCTGCGGTTTGGCCTCGGGCTTGGGTTCGGGTTTGGGTTCCGGTTTCGCTTCGTGGACCTGAGGCTTGGACTCCGGCCGGGGGGCCGGCTTGGGCTCGGCCCGCACCTCAGGCTTGGACGCCGCCGCAGGCGCGGGCGCAGGGGCGTGCACCGGAGCAGACGCCGCCGGCTTGGGCGCGTTGCGGCTGGACGGCACGACCTCTTCGCCTTCGGCCAGGCCCCCGGCCGACGCCATGGCCGGCGCCGACGCTGCCGGACGGGCCGGCGCAGCCTCGGGCACCACCAGGGGAGCCACCTTGTTGCGATCGGGAATGTCGATGGGAATATCGACCGGGATGGGGCGCGGCTGGGTGTCGAACAGGATGGGGAAACCCACCACCCCCAGCAACACCAGCACCGCTGCGCCGATCAGCCGGTGCCGTGCGCGCCGACGCATGGCCTCGATGCTCTCGGCCTGGGCATTGCGCGAACGCTTGCCCGCGGGTTTATCGGGTTGCTCCTTGCTGCCGGGCCACCGAAACTTGAAAAATGCCATGGAGTGCAGAATCGTGCGGACCTTATGCGCCCAGATGCTTGGCCTGCAGGCGAGGCGTCCCGTTGGTCAGAACGCCGCCCACCGTGTAGAACGAGCCAAAGACCACGATTCTATCAGCCGGCTCCGCGGCATTGACGGCCGCCTGCAGTGCCTGCTGGGGGTCCGCGTGCAGGCGGGTGGGCACGGTGCGGCGCCCCCCGGCCACGATCTGCAGAGCATTCCATTTCTGCTGCAGGCCCGCAGCGCTCTCGGCGCGTGGCGTGGGCAGATCGGTGAAATACCAGCGGTCCACCAGCGGGCCGATCTTGGCCAGCATGGGGCCGAGGTCCTTGTCGGCCATGGCGCCCAGCACGGCATGCGTGGTGGGGAAGAACCCCATCGCGTCCAGGTTGGCGGTCAGCGCCGCCACCGAATGGGGGTTGTGCGCCACATCCAGCACCAGGGTCGGCTGGCCGGGAACGATCTGGAAGCGCCCCGGCAGCTCCACCATGGCCAGCCCGTTGCGCACCGCCTGGGCGGTGACCGGAAGCCGATCGCGCAGGGCCTCGAGCGCTGCCAGGGCGCCAGAGGCATTGACGAGCTGGTTGGCGCCCCGCAAGGAGGGGTAGGCCATGCCGGCGTAGCGGCGGCCCCGCCCGGCCCAGCTCCACTGCTGCTTGTCGCCCGAAAAGTTGAAGTCATGGCCGAAGCGCCACAGGTCGGCGCCGATTTCCAGCGCATGGTCGAGCACGCTCTGCGGCGCCATGGGATCGCTCACCACCACCGGGCGGCCCGTGCGCATGATGCCGGCCTTCTCGCGCCCGATGGTTTCGCGGTCGGGCCCCAGGAATTCGGTGTGGTCGATGTCGATGCTGGTGATGACGGCGCAGTCCGTGTCGATCACGTTGGTGGCATCGAGCCGCCCACCCAGGCCGACCTCGAGGATGGCCACATCCAGCCGCGCCAGGCTCATGAGCCGCAGGATCGCCAGGGTGGTGAACTCGAAGTACGACAGCGAGATGTCCTCGCCGTCCAGGGTCCTGGCGTTTTCCACGGCGGCGAAGTGCGCGATCAAATCCGATGCGGCGACGATCTCGCCGTGGATGCGGCACCGCTCCTCGAAGTGCACCAGGTGCGGCGACGTGTACACCCCGGTGCGGTAGCCCGACTGCAGCGCCACCGCTTCGAGCATGGCGCAGGTGGAGCCCTTGCCGTTGGTGCCGGCCACGGTGATGACTGGGCAGTCGAACCGCAGATCCATGCGCCGGGCCACGGCACGCACGCGGTCCAGGCCCATGTCGATGTTCTTCGGGTGCAGGCGCTCGCAATGGCCGAGCCAGCCTTCCAGGGTGTCGAAATTGGTGTGCATACGGGGCCGGATTGTCGCCGAGCGCGGCTTGCACGATGATCGGCGCCATGAGTACCCCCACCCGTACCCCCGCCCGTACCCCCGCCCACGCCGCCGCCCGCCCGGACACCACCGTGCTCTACGGCATTCCCAACTGCGACACCGTCAAGAAGGCCCGCGCCTGGCTTACCGCCCAGGGCGTTGCGCACCAGTTCCACGACTTCAAGAAGCAGGGCGTGCCGGCCGATCGCCTGCCGCACTGGGCCGATGCGGTGGGCTGGGAAAAGCTGCTGAACCGCCAGGGAACGACCTGGCGCAAACTGGATGCGGACACCCAGGCCGCCGTACACGACGCGGGCAGCGCCGCCGAGGTGATGAAGGCGCAGCCCAGCGTGATCAAGCGCCCGGTCGTGGAATGGGCGGACGGCCGCATCACCGTGGGTTTCAACGAAGCCGATTGGAACGAAGCCGCCACCGCGCGCTCCAAGGCCTGAAACGGCACAAATCTTTACCCAGATTTACGGCCCCCGGCTGCAGGCTTGACACGGCGACCCTAAACTTTTTCTCAGCCTGATGCGTTGTACACCGACCGAAAGGAGCTTCTCCATGAAGAAAATCATCTTGTTGACCGCGCTGGCTGCCGTTGCAGCCGGTGCCAGCGCCCAGGAACAGGGCCGCGTCCTCTCCGCCACCCCCATCACCGAGCAGGTGGCCATTCCCCAGCAGGTGTGCGGTAACGAAACCATCTACGGCGAATCCCGGCCGACCGGCGCTGGGGCGGTGCTGGGTGCCATCGCCGGCGGGGCCACCGGCAACGCGATCGGCAAAGGCAGCGGACGCGCCGCCGCCACCGCCATCGGGCTGATCGGCGGGGCCGTGCTGGGCAACAACATCGAGGGCACCCGGCCCGAGTACCAGAACGTGCAGCGCTGCTCCACCCAGACGTACTACGAGAACCGCACCATGGGCTACAACGTGCTCTACGAGTACGCGGGCCGCCAGTACACCACCCGCACGCAGCACGACCCGGGCGCCTGGATTCCCGTGAGCGTGCAGCCCATCGCCAGCGCGCCGCCGGCCCCCGCCTACTCCGGCGGCTACGCCCAGCCCGGCGTGGTGGTCTCCACCTACCCTGGCCCGCCCGCCTACGTGACGCCCCCGTCCACCACGGTCATCGAATACCACGACAGCTACGGCCGCCCCTACTACCCACCCCGCCCGCGCGATCCCTACTGGCGCTGAAGGGACCACCGGCCGGACGGCCAACGCATCCAGCAGGGAGCCTTCGGGCTCCCTTTTTCGTGGGGCGCGCCTTCGGCCCGGCGTTTTCAGGGCGCCGCCTCGCACGGGGAACGGGGGCCGGCCGCAGCGTTCAACCTAGAATCTTCGGTTTTCCCCCTTCCTCTTCCTTTCAAGCGCATCCATGACCACCGAAACCATCGACGGCGTGTCCGTCACCACCCAAGCCAACGTGTATTTCGACGGCAAATGCGTGAGCCACAACATCACGTTTCCGGACGGCACGAAGAAATCGGTGGGCGTGATCCTGCCCGCCACGCTGACCTTCAACACCGGCGCGCCCGAGATCATGGAATGCGTGGGCGGCGCGTGCGAGTACAAGCTCGACGGCACCGACGCCTGGGTGAAGTCCAGCGCGGGCGAGAAATTCAGCGTGCCCGGCCAGTCGAAGTTCGAGATCCGCGTCGCCAGCGCCTACCACTACATCTGCCACTTCGGCTGAACCGAAAGGCACTGCACATGGCCACCATCCTCCAGAATCTGCCCCTGAACCAGAAGGTCGGCATCGCCTTCTCCGGCGGTCTCGACACCAGCGCCGCGCTGCGCTGGATGAAGAACAAGGGCGCCCTGCCCTACGCCTACACGGCCAACCTGGGCCAGCCCGACGAGCCGGACTACGACGCCATCCCCGCCAAGGCGATGGAATACGGCGCCGAAAAGGCCCGCCTGGTGGACTGCCGCACGCAGCTCGCCCATGAAGGCATCGCCGCGCTGCAGGCCGGCGCATTCCACATCAGCACGGCCGGCATCACCTACTTCAACACCACGCCGCTGGGCCGCGCCGTCACCGGCACCATGCTGGTGGCGGCCATGAAGGAAGACGACGTCCACATCTGGGGCGACGGCTCGACCTTCAAGGGCAACGACATCGAGCGCTTTTACCGCTACGGCCTGCTCACCAACCCCTCGCTCAAGATCTACAAGCCCTGGCTGGACCAGCTGTTCATCGACGAGCTGGGCGGCCGCGCCGAAATGTCGGCCTTCATGACGAAGGAAGGCTTCGGCTACAAGATGAGCGCCGAAAAGGCCTACAGCACCGACAGCAACATGCTGGGCGCAACGCACGAAGCCAAGGACCTGGAGTTCCTGAACAGCGGCATCCGCATCGTGAACCCCATCATGGGGGTGGCGTTCTGGAAGGACGATGTCCAGGTCAAGTCCGAGGAAGTGTCCGTGCGCTTCGAGGAAGGCCAGCCCGTCGCCCTGAACGGCGTCGAGTACAACGATCCCGTGGCGCTGATCCTGGAAGCCAACCGCATCGGCGGCCGCCACGGCCTGGGGATGAGCGACCAGATCGAGAACCGCATCATCGAAGCCAAGAGCCGCGGCATCTACGAAGCCCCGGGCCTGGCGCTGCTGCACATCGCCTACGAGCGCCTGGTGACCGGCATCCACAACGAAGACACCATCGAGCAGTACCGCATGAACGGCCTGAAGCTGGGCCGCCTGCTGTACCAGGGCCGCTGGTTCGACCCGCAGGCCATCATGCTGCGCGAGACCGCCCAGCGCTGGGTGGCGCGCGCCGTGACCGGCACGGTGGCGCTGGAGCTGCGCCGCGGCAACGACTACTCGCTGCTCAACACCGAATCGCCCAACCTGACCTACGCGCCCGAGCGCCTGTCGATGGAAAAGGTGGAAGACGCGCCGTTCAGCCCCGCCGACCGCATCGGCCAGCTGACCATGCGCAACCTGGACATCATCGACACGCGCCACAAGCTGGGCGTCTACGCCCAGTCCGGCCTGCTGTCGCTGGGCGGCAATGCCGCGCTGGCGCAGCTGGGCGACGGCAGCGAGAAAAAGTAACGCCAGGCATCGAAAGGCCTCCAGCGCCACTGCGACATTCGCTGGCAGCTATGAAAAAAAGAGCAACCGCCCCGCCACCCGGCCGGGCGGTTTTCTTTTTTTGGCAGGCAGCGCGGATTCCCGTCACAAACCGGCCCGGCCACCCGTCTTGAAGGCATGAACGCCGACATTCCCCTCGCCCCGGACCCGCACACCGCCACGTTCCTGCAGCACCGCCCGCGCCTCATGGGCGTGGCCTACCGCATGCTGGGCAGCCGCGCCGATGCGCAGGACGTGCTGCAGGACGCCTGGCTGCGCTGGCAGTCCACGCCGGCCGAGCGCGTGCAGACGGCCGAAGCCTGGCTGGTGACCACCGTCACCCGCCTGTGCGTGGACCGGCTGCGCGCCACCCGCACCGAGCGCGAGGCCTACAGCGGCCCGTGGCTGCCCGAGCCCTGGCTGGACCGCGACGCCACCGCGCCGGCGGCCGATGCGCGCGCCGAGCTGGCGTCCGATCTGTCCATCGCGCTGCTGGTGGTGCTGGAGCGCCTGTCGCCCGACGAGCGTGCCGCCTTCCTGCTGCACGACGTGTTCGACAGCGACTACGCCGAGATCGCCACCGTGCTGGACCGCAGCGAGGCGGCCTGCCGCCAGCTGGTGCACCGCGCCCGCACCCAGGTGCGCCGCGAGAAGGTGCGCTTTTCGGCCACGCCGGACGCCGCGCGGGCCCTGCTGCACCGCTTCATGGACGCGATGCGCGCCCAGGACCACGGCGCCCTGCTCGCCCTCTTCGCGCCGGACGCCACCTGGACGCCCGATGCGGGCGGCAAGGTCCAGGCGGCCACCAAGGTGGTGCGCGGCCCCCGGGCCCTGGCCCGGCTGGCGGCGGGCCTGTGGCGCGTGTACCTGCGCCACCTCGCCGTGCAGGAAGTGCAGATCAACGGCACGCCGGGCCTGGTGCTGCGCGAGGGCGGCACGCCGCGCGTGGCGCTGGCCTTGCAGACCGACGGCACGCACATCCACGGCATCTACGCCGTGCTGAACCCGGACAAGCTGCGCGGGCTGTAGGCCCCGCCGCCGCCGGGTCCCGTTTTCCCGCTCCGTTCCCGATGGCATGGCACCCGCGCCGGGTGCGGGCCGCGCCATGGGCCACGGTTTCCCACCCGCTCCTTCCTTCAACCACCCACCGCCACGAAAGGCATCCCATGTCCCACGCCCGCATCGACCTCATGACAAACCACCCCGCCACCGCGAACGCCATGATGGCGCTGGAGAACCAGCTGCGCGCCGGCGCGCTGCCCCTTGCCCTCAAGGAACTGGTGAAGATGCGCGTGTCGCAGATCAACGGCTGCGCGTTCTGCATCGACCTGCACGTGGGCGTGGCCCGCCGGCATGGCGAGACCGACCGGCGCCTGCACCTGCTGGCGGCCTGGCGCGAGGCCGGCCTGTTCGATGCCCGCGAACGCGCGGCGCTGGCCTGGGCCGAATCGCTGACCCGCCTGGCCGCCACGCAGGACGTGCCGGACGCGGTCTATGACCTGGTGGCGGCGCAGTTCTCGGAGGCGGAGATCGTCGAGCTGTCGCTGGCCGTCGTCGCCATCAACGGCTGGAACCGGTTCCAGGTCGCCTTCCGCGCGCCACCGGCGGGCGGCGCCGGCGCCTGAGCGCCCCGTTCGGGCCACCGCACGGAAAATCAGAGCCAAATCGGCCTGATGCCCTAGTCAAACATGCCATCGATGCTATTAATAGCATAGCAATTTCTCCGCAACGGCCTCGCAGCCGCTTCGCGGCAGAACCGGCCGCATGCGCCGGGCCTAGACCACCACCGGCTCCGGCTCCAGCCGGATGCCGAAGCGCTCGTACACGCTGGTCTGGATGGCCTTGGCCAGCGTCATCACCTCGCCGCCGGTCACGCTGTCGGCGCCTCGGCCGCGGTTGACCAGCACCAGCGCCTGCTTTTCGTACACGCCGGCCTTGCCCACGCTCTTGCCCTTCCAGCCGCAGGCATCGATCAGCCAGCCCGCCGCCAGCTTGATGGTGCCGTCGGGCATGGGGTAGTGCACGATGCGCGGCTCGCGGGCGATGATGTCCGAGCACTGGTCGGGCGTGACGGTGGGGTTCTTGAAGAAGCTGCCGGCATTGCCCACCACGGCCGGGTCGGGCAGCTTGGCGCGGCGCACCTCGCACACCCATTCGAAGATCTGCTGCGCCGTGGGCTCGGCCACGCCGGCCTCGGCCCGCTTGCGCTCCAGGTCGAGGTAGCCCAACTCGGGCTTCCAGGGCTTGGGCAGGCGAAAGCGCACGTGCGTGATGGCCGCGCGCCCCGCCAGGCCCATGCCGCGCGGCGCACTGCCCTCGGCGGCGCCCGCGGGGGCGGCGGGGGCCTGGTGCTTGAAGACGGAATCGCGGTAGCCGAACGCGCACTGGGCGGCATCGAGCGTGAACGGCTGGCCCGTCGCCAGGTCGATGGCATCCAGGGAATCGAAGCGGTCCTGCAGCTCGACGCCGTAGGCGCCGATGTTCTGCACGGGCGCCGCGCCCACGGTGCCGGGGATGAGGGCCAGGTTTTCCAGGCCGGGAAAGCCGTGCGCCAGGGTCCAGGCGACGGCGTCGTGCCAGGACTCGCCGGCACCGGCCTCCACGATGAAGGCCTGGGGGGTTTCCTGCATCAGCCGCAGGCCCTTGATCTCCATCTTGAGGACCACGGGCTTGACGTCGCCGGTGAGGACGATGTTGCTGCCGCCGCCCAGCACGAAGACGGGCGAGCCCGCCAGCTGCGGGTCGGACACCAGGGCGCGCACGTCCTCGACCGCGCGGGCGCGCACCAGCGTGTGGGCGCGGGCCACGATGCCGAAGGTATTGCAGTGCTGCAGGGGAGCGTTTTTCTCGACTAACATCGACCGGATTGTCGCACCCGGCCCCTTTTCGCGGCCGGGTTCTCCCCCAGTTCCCGAGAGTGATGCCATGCCTTCTTTTGACACCGTTTGTGAAGCCAACCTCGTAGAAGTGAAGAACGCGGTCGAAAACACCGCCAAGGAAATCGGCACGCGCTTCGACTTCAAGGGCACGTCCGCCGCCATCGAGATCAAGGACAAGGAGATCACGCTGTTCGGCGATGCCGACTTCCAGCTCACCCAGGTGGAAGACATCCTGCGCAACAAGCTCACCAAGCGCAACGTGGACGTGCGCTTTCTCGACATGGAAAAGCCGCAGAAGGTCGGCGGCGACAAGGTCAAGCAGGTCGTGAAGGTGCGCAACGGCATCGAGAGCGAGCTGGCCAAGAAGATCCAGAAGCTCCTCAAGGAAAGCAAGCTCAAGGTGCAGGCCGCCATCCAGGAAGAGAAAGTGCGCGTGACCGGCGCCAAGCGCGACGACCTGCAGGCCGCCATGGCGCTGCTGCGCAAGGAAGTGGTGGACATTCCGCTGTCGTTCGACAACTTCCGCGACTGACACCGATCTCCCCGCCGCCTGCCGCATCACCGCCTTCACCCCCAGGCTGCCCCCCCATGCTCCTGCGCGCCCTCCCCCTCGCTGCCGCCCTGGTGCTCGCGCCATGGCAGGCGCACGCCCAGGCGGTGGCGCTGTCCGGCATCCTGGGCGGCAAGGCGCTGCTGGTGGTCAACGGCGGCGCGCCGCGCGGCGTGGGCCCGGGTGAAAGCCACCAGGGCGTGAAGGTGGTCTCGGTCGGCCGAGACGAGGCAGTGGTCGAACTGGCCGGCGCGCGGCGCACGTTGATCCTGGGCGAGGCCCCGGTCAGCGTGGGCAGCCGCGCCGCCGCCGGCACGGGCCGGCGCGTGGTGCTCACCGCCGACAGCCGCGGGCATTTCGTGAACAGCGGCACCATCAACGGCCGGCCGATGCAGTACCTGGTGGACACCGGCGCCAGCACCGTGGCCATCGGCCAGCCGGAGGCGGACCGCATGGGCCTGGCCTACCGCAGCGGGCAGCCCGTGGTGCTGGGCACGGCCAACGGCACGGCCCAGGGCTGGCGGATCAAGCTCGATTCGGTGCGCATCGGCGACGTCGAGGTGCTCGGCGTGGACGCCGTCGTCACGCCCCAGGCCATGCCCTTCGTGCTGCTGGGCAACAGTTTCTTGAACGAGTTCCAGATGAGCCGCATCAACGACCAGATGGTGCTGGAAAAGCGCCAGTAGCCTGCGCCCCATGCCCCACAGCCCCCCCAGCGCCGGCGAGCCGTCCGACAGCGAATACGAAGACCTGCTCGGACTGTGGTCGGACCTGGAATCCGCCCTGGCGGTGATCCTGTCGCGGCCCCTGCAGGTGCACGACTTTCCCGCCAAGGTGCGCCAGTGCGACCGGTGGCTTCAGGAACTGGTGGCGCACGACATCGACGCGGCGCTGTACCTGATGTTCCAGCTGGCCTCCACCTCCACCGTGGGCTACAGCACCTCGCACGCCCTGGTGTGCGGCACGCTGTGCCACATCCTCGCGCACGAGCTGCAGCTGCCCTCCCTGGAGCGCGACAGCCTGGTGCGGGCCGCGATCACCATGAACATCGGCATGACCGCGCTGCAGGACGAGCTGGCCAGCCAGCGCGAGCGGCCCAGCCCCGCGCAGCAGGAGGCCATCGAGGCCCACCCGCTGCGCAGCATGACCCTGCTGGAGCAGTTGGACGTGAAGGACCCGCTGTGGCTGGACGTCGTGGGCCAGCACCATGCGCCGCTGGCCGAGACGCAGCCGCTGGCGGGCATGCCCGCCGAGGACCGGCTCAGCCGCATCCTGGGCACGATCGACCGCTACGCCGCGATGATCAGCCCGCGCAAGTCGCGTGCGGGCCGCAGCGCCACGGACTCGGTGCGCGCCATCGTGGGCCAGGACGTGGACCGGCGCGATGAAGTCACCTATGCGCTCGTGCGCGCCGTCGGGCTGTGCCCGCCCGGCACCTTCGTGCGGCTGGACAACGGCGAGACCGCCCTGGTGCTGCGCCGCAGCGAGAAGGTCAACGCCCCCCTGGTGGCCAGCCTGCTCGACCGCGACGGTGAGCACCTGGCCCAGCCCCGGCTGCACCAGACGGCCAGCGGCCGGCCACGCATCCAGTCGGCGCTGGCCCGACCCGCGGTGAAGGTGGAGATCAACCACCGCACGCTGGTGCGCCTGGGCCACTACGCGGCCCAGCACAGCAGCGGGCTGATGGGGTTGGTGAGCACGGCCGGCCGGCCCTGACCGGGCGGCTCCCCCCCCGCCTGGCTCCGTTCCCTTCGATTCAGGGCTTTTTCTTCTTCTGGCCCAGCCGGGATTCGGTGCCGGCCATGAGGCGGCGGATGTTTTCGCGGTGCCGCCACACCAGCAGCGCCGACATGGCGGCGATGGCCACGCCGATGGTCGCCTCGGTGTACCAGAGCACGCCGCCGAACATCACGTAGTACAGCGGCGCGAACACCGCCGCCGCGAGCGACGCGCCCGAAGAGTAGCGAAAGAAGAACGCGATGATGACCCAGGTCAGCAGCGTGGCCAGCCCCAGCCATGGGCTGATGCCGACCAGCACGCCCAGCGCCGTGGCCACGCCCTTGCCGCCCTCGAAGCGGAAGAACACGGGCCACAGATGCCCGAGGAATGCCGCCAGGCCCACCAGCGCCACCGTGCCGTCCTCCAGGCCATAGGGCTTGCCGAAGGCCTGCACCAGCACCACGGGCAGCCAGCCCTTGACCGCATCGAGCAGCAGCGTGATCACGGCCGCGGCCTTGGAGCCGGAGCGCAACACGTTGGTGGCGCCGGGGTTCTTGCTGCCATAGGTGCGGGGATCGTTCAGGCCCATGGTGCGGCTCACGATGACGGCGAACGACAGCGAGCCCAGCAGGTAGGCGGCCACGGTGGCCAGGAGGCAATAGACGGTGGTCAAGGTAGGAATTCCTTCAGGATGCGGGCGTCACGAGAGGCCGGTGGCGGGCGCCACGGGGGACCGGTGGCCGGTGCCCCGAAGGCGCGGCCCCGGTTCGGCGGGGCGGCCTATTCTGCCAGCGCGCACTGCACCGGTTTGGCACCGAGCTGCTGCACGCACACCTGCGGATCGATCTGCACCAGAAAGCCCCGGCGGCCGCCGTTGATGGCGATGCGCGGCAGCGCGAGGATGCTTTCCTCGATGTACACCGGCATGTCGCGCCGCGTGCCGAACGGCGAGGTGCCGCCCACCAGGTACCCGCTGTGGCGGTTGGCCACCTCGGGCTGGCAGGGCTCGATCGACTTGGCGCCGATCTGGCGGGCCAGGTTCTTGGTGGACACCTTGCGGTCGCCATGCATGAGCACGATGAGGGGTTTCGCATCCTGGTCCTGCATCACCAGCGTCTTGACGACGACGTGCTCGTCCAGCCCCAGGCTGGCCGCGCTGTGCGCGGTGCCGCCGTGCTCCACGTAGTCGTAGGGGTGCTCGGTGAAGGGCACGCCCTGGCGCCGCAGCCACTGGGTGGCCGGGGTCTCGCTCACATGGGCGGCCTTGGCGGCCTTCTTGCTCACAGTGCCGGGTCTCGCAGTTCCCAGCGGACCGCGTCGATGGCCGCGAGCAGCTCGGGCGAGAGCACCGTGCCCCAGGCATCGAGGTCTTCGTCCAGCTGGGCCAGCGAGGTCACGCCGATGATGGTGCTGGCGACCTGCCACTTGGTGTAGCAGAACGCCAGCGCCATCTGCGTGGGCGTGAGGCCGTGCTCGCGCGCCAGCGCGTTGTAGCGGCGCGAGGCCTCCAGCGCCTCGGGCCGGCCCCAGCGCTGCTTGCGCACCGATTCGTAGCTGGCGATGCGTGCGCCCTTCGGCGCACCGGCGCCGGTCGTGCCGCTGGCGTCGTACTTGCCCGTCAGCAGCCCGAAGCCCAGGGGCGAATACGCCAGCAGCGACACGCCCAGGCGGTGGCAGGACTCGTCCATGCCGTTTTCCCAGGTGCGGTTGATGAGGCAGTACGGGTTCTGCACCGTGGCCACGCGCGGCAGGCCGTGCTGCTCGGCCAGCCGCACGAACTCGTGCACGCCGTAAGGCGTTTCGTTGGACAGGCCGATGGCGCGCACCTTGCCGGCCTGCACCAGCCCGGCCAGCGCCTGCAGCTGGTCGTGGATGGGCGTGGCCGAGGTTTCCTTGGCGGGGTCGTAGTACACCGTGCCGAACGCGGGCACGTGGCGCTCGGGCCAGTGGATCTGGTAGAGGTCGATCACGTCGGTCTGCAGGCGGCGCAGGCTGGCGTCGCACGAGGCCACGATGTCGGCCGGGGTCATTCCCTTGCCTTCGCGCACCCAGGGCATGCCGCGCGAGGGGCCCGCCACCTTGGTGGCCAGCACCGTCTTTTCGCGGGCGCCGGGGCGGCTGGCGAACCAGCGGCCGATGATGGTCTCGGTGGCGCCATAGGTCTCGGCGCGCGCCGGCACGGCGTACATCTCGGCGGTGTCGATGAAGTTCACGCCCCGCTCCAGCGAGCGGTCGAGAATGGCATGGGCCGTGGCTTCGTCCACCTGTTCGCCGAACGTCATGGTGCCCAGGCAGATGGGCGTGACCTGGAGCGCGCTGGCGCCCAATGGGATTTTTTGCATGGAGAGAAGACCTACAAGCTGCGGATGGGCTGGGCAGAATAATGGATTTTTCCCGTTCCCGCAGCGAGCGCACCGCATGCCCGAAGGCCCCCGCAGTCAGGGCCCCGAACGAGTGGCCGCCCGCTTGTCCCAGCCTTGACTGACGCCGCCGCGCCCTGCACGAATAATCGCCCGATGTACCAGCCCGCCCGCGCCTCCCAGAGCGAATTCGTCCCCGTCCGCACCCTGCAGTACCACGTTCGCCGCTGGAACGCCGAGGCATCGCCCGCCTCCGCTTCCCCGTCTTCCCCTTCACGGCCCCCGCTGGTGCTGATGCACGGCTGGATGGACGTGGGCGCGTCCTACCAGTTCGTGGTGGACGCGCTGTCGCAAGCGTTCTTCGCCGGCCGCACGGTCATCGCGCCCGACTGGCGGGGCTTCGGCCTGAGCCGCCTGCCCGCGCCCTGCGATCACTACGTGTTCGCCGACTACCTGGCCGACCTGGATCACCTGCTGGACCACTACGCGCCCGGCCAGCCGGTCGATCTGGTGGGCCACAGCATGGGCGGCAACGTGTGCATGGCCTATGCCGGCGTGCGGCCCGCGCGCATCCGCCGGCTGGTGAACCTGGAAGGCTTCGGCCTGCCGGCCACCACGCCCGACCAGGCCCCCCGTCGCTACGCGCAGTGGATGGACGAGATCCGGGCGCTGGAGCGCGGCGAGAAATCGCTCAAGGCCTACGACAGCGCCGACGGCGTGGCCCAGCGCCTCATCAAGACCAATCCGCGCCTGTCCGCCGACAAGGCCGCCTGGCTGGCCCGCCAGTGGGCCGCGCCCGACGCGCAGGGCCGCTGGCGCATCCTGGGCGATGCGGCGCACAAGATCACCAGCTCGCAGATCTACCGCGTGGAGGAAGCGCTGGCCCTGTACGACGGCATCACCGCGCCCACCCTCGCGGTGGAGGCCAGCGACGACAGCATGGGCCTGTGGTGGAAGGACCGCTACGACCTGCCTGAATACCACGCCCGCCTGCGCCACGTGCGCGATTGCCGCACCGCCGTGGTCCAGGACGCCGGGCACATGCTGCACCACGACCAGCCCGGCGCGGTGGCGGCGCTGATCGAGTCGTTCCTGAGCACCCCTGAATAAAACAGGCCGCCAGCACATATTCCACTAGGGCGTTTTGCTATCATTTTTGAAATGACGGCCCGTTTTTCGCCCCGGCGAAGGGGCCGGCCGGCAGCGCCCTGCGCCCCGTGGAAGGGCATTGGGGGCGTGCGGCGCATCGCGTGAGAAAATCGCCGGTTATTCCACCGAACACTCAGGACACGCACCATGGACGCAGAACGCATCAACCTCATCGGCAACACCCTCTCCGACCTGACCGTGCGCACGCAAGAGTTACGGAGGTATCTTTGACTTCGATGCCAAATTCGAACGCCTGCGCACGGTAAACGCCTCGCTGGAAGACCCCACGGTCTGGAACGATCCCAAGAAGGCCCAGGAGCTGGGCAAGGAAAAGAAGAGCCTGGACGGCGTGGTGCTCACGCTGGAGCGGCTCACGCGCGAGCTGGCCGACAACACCGAGCTCTTCGACATGAGCAAGGAAGAAGGCGACGACGACGGCCTGATGACCATCGAGGCCGAGACCGCCAAGCTCAAGCCCGAGATCGAGATGCTCGAGTTCCGCCGCATGTTCAGCAACGAGGCCGATCCGCTCAACTGCTTCGTGGACATCCAGGCCGGCGCCGGCGGCACCGAGGCCTGCGACTGGGCGGGCATGCTGCTGCGCCAGTACCTCAAGTACGCCGAACGCAAGGGCTTCAAGACCACGGTGGAAGACGAAACCCCGGGCGACGTGGCCGGCATCAAGAGCGCCACGATCAAGATCGAGGGCGAATACGCCTATGGCCTGCTGCGCACCGAGACCGGCGTGCACCGGCTGGTGCGCAAGAGCCCGTTCGACTCGTCCGGCGGGCGCCACACCAGCTTCGCCAGCCTGTTCGTCTATCCGGAGATCGACGACTCGATCCAGATCGACATCAACCCGGCCGACGTGCGCACCGACACCTTCCGCGCCAGCGGCGCCGGCGGCCAGCACATCAACAAGACCGATTCGGCCGTGCGTTTGACGCACATTCCAACCGGCATCGTCGTTCAGTGCCAGGATGGCCGCAGCCAGCACAGCAACCGCGACGTGGCATGGCAGCGCCTGCGCTCGCGCCTGTACGACTTCGAGATGCGCAAGCGTCAGGAAGAGCAGCAAAAGCTGGAAGACACCAAGACCGATGTCGGCTGGGGCCACCAGATCCGCAGCTACGTGCTGGACAACAGCCGCATCAAGGACCTGCGCACCAACGTCGAAATCTCCGCCACCCAGAAGGTGCTGGACGGCGATCTCGACGCCTTCATCGAAGCCTCCCTCAAGCAGGGCGTGTAACGCGCCCGGAAAGCCCCAAGCCATGATGAGAGAAGGACACGCCACGGCCATCCACCGTGCCGACTACACCGCCCCCGCGTTCTGGATCGACAAGGTGGACCTCACGTTCGACCTGGACCCGGCCAAGACCCGGGTGCTCAACAAGATGCGGCTGCGCCGCAACGCGGACGTGCCCGCGGGCGCGCTGCGGCTCGATGGCGACGAGCTGAACCTGGCGCGCGTGCTGGTCAACGGCGCGGGCACCTCGTTCAAGATGGAAGGCGGCCAGCTGGTGCTGGAGAACCTGCCGGAGGGCCACGAGCCCTTCGACCTGGAGATCTTCACCACCTGCGCGCCCGAGAAGAACACGCAGCTGTCGGGCCTGTACGTGAGCCAGGGCACCTTCTTCACCCAGTGCGAGGCCGAGGGCTTTCGGCGCATCACCTACTTCCTGGACCGGCCGGACGTGATGGCCAGCTTCACCGTGCTGCTGCGCGCCGACAAGGCCGCCTACCCGGTGCTGCTGTCCAACGGCAACCTGATCGACCACGGCCCGCTGGACGACGGCCCCAACGGCGCGCGCCATTTCGCCAAGTGGCAGGACCCGCACAAGAAGCCCTGCTACCTGTTCGCGCTGGTGGCCGGCAAGCTCGTGGCGCGCGAGCAGCGCATCCGCTCGCGCTCCGGCGCCGACCACCTGCTGCAGGTGTACGTGCGCCCGGGCGACCTGGAAAAGACCGAGCACGCCATGAACTCCCTCATGGCCAGCGTGGCCTGGGACGAGGCGCGCTTCGGCCTGCCGCTGGATCTGGAGCGCTTCATGATCGTCGCCACCAGCGACTTCAACATGGGCGCGATGGAGAACAAGGGCCTGAACATCTTCAACACGAAGTACGTGCTGGCCAGCCAGGCCACGGCGACCGATGTGGATTTCGGCAACATCGAAAGCGTGGTGGGCCACGAGTACTTCCACAACTGGACCGGCAACCGCGTCACCTGCCGCGACTGGTTCCAGCTGTCGCTCAAGGAAGGCCTCACAGTCTTTCGGGACCAGGAGTTCAGCCAGGACCTGTCGGGCAGCCCTTCGGCCCGCGCCGTCAAGCGCATCGAGGACGTGCGCGTGCTGCGCACCGCGCAGTTCCCGGAGGACGCCGGCCCCATGGCGCACCCGGTGCGGCCCGACAGCTACGTCGAGATCAACAACTTCTACACCGTCACCATCTACGAAAAGGGTGCCGAGGTCGTGCGCATGATGCACACGCTGGTGGGCCGCGAAGGCTTCGCGCGCGGCATGAAGCTGTACTTCGAGCGCCACGACGGCCAGGCCGTCACCTGCGACGATTTCGCGCAGGCCATCGCCGACGCCAACCCGGACAGCGACCTGGCCCGCCTGCTGCCGCAGTTCAAGCGCTGGTATTCGCAGGCCGGCACGCCGCGCGTGCAGGCCACGGGCGTGTACGACGCCGCCGTGCGCACCTACACGCTCACGCTGTCGCAAAGCCTCGCGCCCACGCCCGGCCAGCCGCTCAAGGAGCCCGCCGTGATCCCGGTGGCCCTGGGCCTGCTGGGCGCGGACGGCAGCGCGCTGCCGCTGCAACTGGAGGGTGAGGCCGCCGCGGGCGGCGCGGACCGCACCGTGGTGCTGACCGAGGCCACCCATGCGTTCACCTTCGTGAACGTGGGCTCCCAGCCCGTGCCGTCGCTGCTGCGCGGGTTCAGCGCCCCGGTGGTGCTGGACATCGACTACAGCGATGCCGAGCTGCTCGCCTTGCTGGCGCACGACACCGACGCCTTCAACCGCTGGGAGGCCGGCCAGCGCCTGGCCCTGCGCATCGCTATTAAAACCATAGCAGACGAGGCAATCAATCCGCCGGCAGGCGCGCCCATCGAGCAAACCATCGTGCCCGACAGCTTCGTGGAGGCCATGCGCGGCGTGCTGCGCCACCCCGCGCTGGACGCGGCCTTCAAGGAGCTGGTGCTCAGCCTGCCCTCCGAGGGCTACATCGCCGAGCACCTGGACGTGGTGGACCCGCAGCGCGTGCACGCCGTGCGCGAAGCAATGCGCGCGCAGCTCGCCGTCGCGCTGCAGCCGGAGTGGGAAGCCATCTGGGCGCAGCACCACGACACGGGCGCCTACCGCCCCGATGCGATCTCGGCCGGCCGCCGCGCGCTGTCCGGCCTGGCGCTTTCCATGCTGTGCCTGGCGGCCCGCACCACGGGCGACAGCGTGTGGCCGGGCAAGGCGTACCAGCGATTCAAGGACGCCGGCAACATGACCGACCGCTTCAACGCCCTCACGGCGCTGGTGTACAGCGGCCATGCCCTGGCCGAGCCGGCGCTGGCGCGCTTTCACGCCCTGTTCAAGGACGAGGCCCTGGTGCTGGACAAATGGTTCTCGCTGCAGGCGGGCGCGCCCGACCGCGGCGGGCAGGTGCTGGCCGCCGTGCAGCAGCTCATGAAGCACGCGGACTTCAGCCTCAAGAACCCGAACCGCGCGCGCAGCGTGATCTTCAGCTACTGCAGCGCCAACCCCGGGGGCTTTCACCGCCTGGACGGCGCGGGCTACCAGTTCTGGGCCGACCGCGTGCTGGAGCTGGACACGCTCAACCCGCAGGTGGCGGCGCGGCTGGCCCGGGCGCTCGACCGCTGGAAGAAGCTGGCCGACCCCTACCGCGGCGCGGCGCGCGACGCCATCGCCCGCGTGGCGGCCAAGCCCGACCTGTCCAACGACGTGCGCGAGGTGGTCACCCGCGCGCTGGCCGACTGATCACGTCCAAAAAATTAGGAAACCCCCTCCATGGCAAAAACCATCAGCCTCACCCGCTACCTCGTCGAACAGCAGCGGGTGGACGGCCTCATCCCCTCGCAGTTGCGCCTGTTGCTCGAAGTGGTCGCCCGTGCCTGCAAGAGCATCAGCCACGCCGTGAACAAGGGCGCGCTGGGCGGCGTGCTGGGCACGGCCGCCAGCGAGAACGTGCAGGGCGAGATCCAGAAGAAGCTGGACATCATCGCCAACGAAGTGCTCATCGAAGCCAACGAATGGGGCGGCCACCTCGCGGCCATGGCGTCCGAAGAGATGGACAGCATCTACGTGGTGCCCAACCGCTATCCGCAGGGCGAGTACCTGCTGCTGTTCGATCCGCTCGACGGCTCTTCCAACATCGACGTGAACGTGAGCATCGGCACCATCTTCAGCGTGCTGAAAAAGCCCGAAGGCCACCCCGGCGTCATGACCGAGGACTTCCTGCAGGCCGGAACCCAGCAGGTGGCCGCGGGCTACTGCATCTACGGCCCCCAGACCACGCTGGTGCTCACCGTGGGCGACGGCGTCGCCATGTTCACGCTGGACCGCGAGCAGGGCTCGTTCGTGCTGGTGGAAGAGAACGTGCGCATTCCCGAGGACACCAAGGAATTCGCCATCAACATGAGCAACATGCGCCACTGGGACACCCCGGTCAAGCGCTACATCGACGAATGCCTGGCCGGCACCGAGGGCCCGCGCGGCAAGGACTTCAACATGCGCTGGATCGCCAGCATGGTGGCCGACGTGCACCGCATCCTCACGCGCGGCGGCGTGTTCCTGTACCCCTGGGACAAGCGCGAACCCAACAAGCCCGGCAAGCTGCGCCTGATGTACGAGGCCAATCCCATGAGCTGGCTCGTCGAGCAGGCCGGCGGCGCCGCCACCAACGGCAAGCAGCGCATCCTGGACATCCAGCCCACGCAGTTGCACGAGCGCGTCAGCGTGGTGCTGGGCTCAAAAAATGAAGTGGAACGCGTGACACGCTACCATTCCGATATATAATTCGAGTCTTCGCCGGTGTAGCTCAGTCGGTAGAGCAGCTCATTCGTAATGAGAAGGTCGGGTGTTCGATTCATCTCTCCGGCACCAAATGGAAACCCCTGATTCGCAAGAGTCAGGGGTTTTTCTTTTGGGGCCTGTATTGCATGTGCCGGCGCTGCACAGCATCCCGGCATCAAGCGGCTGAACGGCGGCAACCAACGCGCGTTGCCAGCACCATCCGCAGCCAATCCAATGATCGATGGGCCCCGCGGCCCTGCCCCAGCGGCGTGTCCGCCGAAGGCGAACCCGCGCAGGTCCGTGGCTTGGCGTCCTACGGCAGGGGGTAGACCACCCGTGCAGCATGGCCTTCCCCACACACACCATCGACAAGGAAATCCCATGACCACCCGTGCACCCCGAGACGCCTGCTCCCTGCTCGATGCGGACCATCGCGCCGTCAAGAAAATGTTCAAGGAATACGAATCGCTGATGGAGTCCCGCTCCAAGGCGGCCGCCACCCAGCGGTTCGAGCTGGCGCGCCAGATCTGCCGCGAGTTGGCCGTGCATGCGCAGATCGAAGAAGAAATCTTCTACCCCGCCCTGCGCGATGCCATCAAGGACACCGACCTCCTCGCCGAAGCCGAAGTGGAGCACGCCAGCGCCAAGGACCTGATCGCTCAGATCGAGGCCGCCAGCGCCGCCGATGAAATGTTCGATGCCAAGGTGACCGTGCTGGGCGAGTACATCGACCACCACGTGAAGGAAGAGCGCAACGAGATCTTTCCGAAGGCACGTGCCGCCCGCAAGCTCGACCTCGTGGCCATGCGCGAAGCGCTCGAAGCCCGCAAAGAAGAGCTGATGGCGGGTGAAGAAGCGATGGCCTGACGCCCCCGGCGGGCCGCTCTCCCTCAGGGCGGCTGTGCCGCGACCCGCGGGGTCGGCGTTGCGAGGCGCTCACCGCCCTCTCTCTCTGGCCGCCGCCCTGACCAGCGTCTGCCCGCATCGCTGAAAGCCTGCGGGCCAAGCCGTCAGGTGCGGCCCGTCTCCGCAGACGCAGCGCTCGCATGCAGGCAGATCGCGGCCGCCGCACCCACATTCAACGATTCTTCCCCGCCCGGCTGGGCAATGCGGATCAGGCGGCTCGCGCGCTCCTGCAGCGCTGGCGACACGCCCTGCCCTTCATGCCCCATGACCCACCCACAAGGCCAGGGCAGTTGCGCCCGGTGCAGGAATTCGCCGCCGTGCGAACTGGTCGCCAGCAGGGGCAGGCCGAGCGCATCGACGTCCGTCGCATCGAGCCCCTCCACCAGCCGCAGGCCAAAGTGGGCCCCCATGCCGGCCCGCAGTACCTTGGCACTCCACAGCGCCGCCGTGCCCTTGATGGCCGCGATCTGTCCGAAACCGAATGCCGACGCGCTGCGCAGGATGGACCCCACGTTGCCGGCGTCCTGCAGGCGGTCGAGCACCACGGTGGACACGCCCGGCACCAACGCCGCGGCCGCCGGCATCTCCAGCACGAAGCCCATGCGCGCCGGCGATTCGAGGCCGCTCACGTCCGCCCAGAGGGGGTCGGCGATTACTATGTTTTTGATAGCAGCATGCCGGTAATTTTCTTGCGCTGCAGGCCAAAAAGACTCCGCATACACGGCCACCGCCGGCTGCAGTCCCCGGGCCAGCGCCGCACGGCACAGGTGGTCGCCTTCCAGCCACACACGGCCCTGCTTGCGGTAGGCGCTGCTGTCCTGCGCCAGGCGCCGCAGGTCCTTGACGAACGCGTTGTCGCGCGACTGAACGAAGGTGACGTTGTCCGAGGTCATGCCGGCTGCCATTCCGCCCGCACCAGGCCCTGCGGCGCCGGCAACGCGTGCGACCCATTCACCGTAGGCACCGCAGGCATTGGGAGTACCGCCGCGTTGCCCCGGACGAGGGCCGCAGCCACGGGCGAAAACGAGCGGCGGTGGTGCGGGCAAGCGCCATGCTGCTGCAGCGCCGCCATGTGTTCGGCCGTCCCATATCCCTTGTGGCCGGCAAAGCCGTATTGGGGATATTCCAGGTGCAATTGCGCGCACCAGCGGTCGCGCGTGACCTTGGCCAGGATCGACGCCGCAGAAATGGCCTGCACCAGCGCATCGCCCTTGACGATGGCGTCCGCGGGCACTTCCAGCACGGGCAGCCGGTTGCCGTCCACCAGCACGCGCACGGGCTTCAGGCGCAGCCCCTGCACCGCGCGCTGCATGGCCAGCATGGTCGCCTGCAGGATGTTGATGGTGTCGATCTCCTGCACGCTGGCCTCGGCCACCGCGCAGCACAGGGCCTTGGCGCGGATCTCGTCGTACAGCGCTTCGCGGCGCGCGGCGGTCAATGTCTTGGAATCGGCCAGCCCGGCGATCGGATTCTGATCGTCGAGGATCACGGCGGCAGCCACCACCGGGCCGGCCAGCGGACCGCGCCCGGCTTCGTCCACCCCGGCCACCAGGCCTGGGGGATGCCACGGCAGGGCCGCCTGCTCAGGCGGCAAGGATTTTCTGGATCGCATCGGCAGCCAATCGGGGGGTGTCGCGGCGCAGGGTTTCGTGCAGCGCGGTGAAGCGCTGCTCCAGCACCGCCAGCGTGTCGGGGGATTGCGTGGGCGCGTCGAGCCACTGCGTGACGGCCGCGGCCAGCGCCTCGGGGGTGGCGGCGTCCTGGATCAGCTCGGGCACGACGAATTCGCCGCAAAGGATGTTGGGCAGCCCCACCCAAGGCTGCAGCTGCTTGCGCCGCATGAGGCGCCAGCTGATGGGGTGCATGTGGTAGCCGATCACCATGGGCCGCTTGAACAGGGCTGCCTCGAGGGTCGCCGTGCCGCTGGCGATCAGCGTACAGTCGCAGGCCGCCAGCACGGTGTGCGACTGGCCTTCGACGACCTGCACCGCCTCGGCCATGCCGCATTCGCGCACCACCTGCTCGATGCGTGCACGCAGCGCCGGCACGGCCGGAATGACCATGCGCAACGCGGGGCGCGCCTGGCGCAGCAAGGCCGCCGCCCGCAGGAACGGCGCGGCGATGTAGTCCACCTCGGCCGAACGGCTGCCCGGCAGGATGGCCAGCACCTCGTCGCCAGGGGCCATACCCAGCCGGGCCCGCGCCGCCTCGCGGTCCGGCTGCATGGGAATCACATTGGCCAGCGGATGGCCGACGTAAGTGGCGGCAATGCCGTGGCGGGCCAGGAGCGCAGGCTCGAACGGGAAGATGCACAGCACGTGGTCGGCGCTGCGCTTGATTTTCTCGATGCGTTCGGCACGCCAGGCCCAGATCGAAGGGCACACGAAGTGCACCGTCTTGATGCCGCCCGCGCGCAGGTCGAATTCGAGCCCCAGGTTGAAGTCGGGCGCATCCACACCGATGAAGACCTGCGGCGGGTCCGCGAGCAGCCGCCGCCTCAATTGCTTGCGGATCTGCACGATGCCCCAGAGCCGGCGCAGCAGCTCGACGCTGTAGCCGTGCACGGCCAGGCGCTCGCTGGGCCACCATGCGGTGAAGCCCCGCCGCTGCATCTGCGGCCCGCCAATGCCCTGCCCGGCCACGCCCGGCCACTGCGCCTGCAGGCCGTCGAGCAGCAGGCCCGCCAGCAGATCGCCGGAGGTTTCGCCTGCCACCATCGAGATGCGCGGTGCCGGTTGGAGGGAGGGCGCCATCGCGGTCAGCGCGCGATGCCGCGCGAAGAGTTGGCGATGAAATCCAGCAGCAGCGCGATGTCGGGCGCGGCCTCGCCGTGGACCGCAGGCAGTTCGGCGATCGCCTGCCGCGCCGCGTCCAGCGTGAGGCCCTGGCGATACAGCAGGCGGTGCGCCTGCTTGATCGCGGCGAGCCGGTCGGCTGAGAACCCGCGCCGGCGCAGGCCTTCGAGGTTCAACCCGCGCACGGACAGCGGATTGCCGTCCACCATCATGAAGGGGGGCACGTCCTGCGAGATGTGGCTGGCGAACCCGGCCATGACGTGCGCGCCCACCTTGGTGAACTGGTGCACGCCCGTGAGGCCGCCGATGATGGCGTGGTCACCCACGTGCACATGGCCGGCCAGCGTGGCGTTGTTGGCCAGAACGGTGTGGTGACCGACCACGCAGTCGTGGGCGATGTGCACATAGGCCATGACCCAGTTGTCGTTGCCGATCGTGGTCACGCCCCGGTCCTGCGCCGTGCCGGTGTTGAACGTGCAGAACTCGCGGATCGTGTTGCGGTCGCCGATGCGCAGCTCGGTGGGCTCGCCGGCGTACTTCTTGTCCTGCGGCGCGGCGCCCAGGGAGGCGAACTGGAAGATCCGGTTGTCTTCGCCGATCGTGGTGCGCCCTTCGATGACGCAGTGCGCGCCCACCGAGGTGCGCGCACCGATCGTCACGTGCGGGCCGATCACGGCATAGGGGCCAATGGCCGCGGAGGCGTCGATCCGCGCTGCGGGGTCGACGATGGCTGTGGAGTGGATGCTGCTGGTCACGTGCCGCCCTGCCCTCGCAGCGTCAGCCCACGGTGCGCATGGTGCACATGATCTCGGCCTCGCAGGCCACGCTGTCGCCCACGCGTGCCAGGCCCTTGAACTTGTAGATGCCGCCCTTGACGCGGTCCAGATCCACTTCCAGGATGAGCTGGTCGCCCGGCTCCACGGGGCGCTTGAAGCGCGCGCCGTCGATGCCGACGAAATAGAACACCTTGTCGTCGCCGGGCGCCTCGCCCATCATGTCGAACGACAGCAGGCCCGCGGCCTGCGCCAGGGCCTCGAGCATGAGCACGCCGGGCATCACGGGCCGGCTCGGGAAATGCCCCGTGAAGAAAGGCTCGTTGATCGTGACGTTCTTGAGCGCCTGGATGCGCTTGCCCCTTTCGAGTTCGACCACGCGGTCCACCAGCAGAAACGGATAGCGGTGCGGCAAGAGCTTGAGAATTTGGTGGATATCCATCATTGGAAGATGCGGTCTAACCGTCTTTTCGAGTTTGTTCGAGGGCCTTGATCCGTTCGCGCAGGCTGTGAAGCTGCTTGAGCGTGGCCGCGTTTTTTTCCCACTTCGCATTTTCGTCGATGGGGAACATGCCGGTGTATTGACCCGGCCGGGTCAGCGATCGCGTGACCACCGTGGCCGCCGACACGTGCACGTGGTCGGCCAGTTCGAGATGCCCCAGCACGATGCCTCCGCCCCCCACCGTGCAATGCGCGCCGATGGTCGCGCTGCCCGCCACCCCCACGCACCCCGCCATGGCGGAATGCCGGCCGATGCGCACGTTGTGGCCGATCTGGATGAGGTTGTCGAGCTTCACGCCATCTTCGATGACCGTGTTTTCCAGTGCGCCGCGGTCGATGCAGGTGTTGGCGCCGATCTCGACGTCATTGCCGATGTGCACGGCCCCCAGCTGCTCGATCTTGACCCATTCGCCGCCCTGCGGCGCGAAGCCGAAGCCGTCGGCCCCGATCACCACGCCGGCATGCACGATGCAGCGCTCACCGATGTGGCAGTCCTCGCCCAACGTCACCCGCGATTTGAGCACTGTGCCCGCGCCCACGCGCGCACCGCGCTCCACCACGCACAGCGGGCCGATGACGGCCGTGGGATGCACCGTGGCGTCGGGGTCCACCACCGCGCTGGGATGGATGCCCTGCGGCACCGCCACGGCGTGCGCGCGCTTCCACAGCTGCGTGGCACGCGCGAAATACACGTACGGCTCGTCCGCGACGATGCACGCCCCCCGGGCCAGCCCGGCCTCGCGCATCGATGGCGCCACAATGACACAGGCCGCCCGGGAGGCGGCCAGTTGCTGCTGGTAGCGCGGATGGCTTAAAAAAGCCAGGTCACCGGGACCTGCAGACTCCAGGGGAGCGATGCGGCGGATTTCTCCGTCCCTCTCGCCCCCCTCCAGCGTGCCGCCCAGCGCATCAACGATCTGCCCCAGAGAGAGGCTCACGCCGCGCGCCCCGTCAGCCGACGGCCATCACTTGGCGGGCGTGGCAGCAGCGGCATTCAGTGCCTTGATCACTTTGTCGGTGATGTCGTGCTTGGGGTTGATGTAGACGGCTTCCTGAAGGATCACGTCGTACTTCTCGGCCTCGGCGACCTGCTTGACGACCTTGTTGGCGCGCTCGAGCACTTGGCCCAGCTCTTCGTTCTTGCGGGCGCCCAGGTCTTCCTGGAACTCGCGGCGCTTGCGCTGGAAGTCGCGGTCCTGGTCGACCAGCTGGCGCTGGCGGGCCGTGCGCTGGCTCTCGGCCATCGTGGGCGCTTCGCGCTCGAACTTCTCGGTGGCGGACTTCAGGCTGTTGCCCTGCTCCACGAGGTCCTTCTCACGACGGGAGAACTCCTGCTCCAGCTTGGCCTGGGCCGCCTTGGCGGTGCTGGCCTCGCGGAAGATGCGGTCGGTGTTGACGAAGCCGGCCTTGAACTCCTGCGCCTGTGCAGGCACGGCTGCACCGAGCGTGCCCAGCAAGAGAACGAGGGGAATATGGCGGGAGAGAGATTTCATTAGAAAGACGTTCCGATCTGGAATTGCAGTTTCTGGATTCTATCGCCGGCGAACTTGCGCACCGGTTGCGCAAAAGCGAGGCGAAGCGGACCGAGCGGAGAAATCCAGCTCAGGCCCAGGCCGGCAGAGACACGCATGTCGCTGAGGGTGACCTTTTCATCTTCGCCGTACACGTTGCCCGCATCCACGAAAGTGAACACGCGCAGCGTGCGGTCGTTGCCCGCACCTGGGAACGGTGCGATCAACTCGGCATTGAGCGTGACCTTCTTCGGTCCGCCCAGCGACGCACCCGTCACGTCGCGAGGACCCAGCGTGCCCTGGTCGAAACCGCGCACGGAGCCCAGGCCGCCCGAGTAGTAGTTCTTGAACACCGGGAACGGCCGACCGTTCATACCCTTGCCCCAGCCGAACTCGCTGTTGAAGGCCATGGTGAACTTCTTGTTCAGCGGCACATATTGCTGGAACTGGTAGTTGCCACGCACGTAGCGCGCATCGCCGGCCACCGACCATTCGGTGTTCAGGCGCTGGTAGCGGCCCGAATTGGGCGCCAAAGCGCTGTCGCGGTCATCGCGCGACCAGCCGATCGTGAGCGGAATCGCGGTGCTGCTGGAGCCATAGGTCGTGGCATACGACAGGTACGCGGCGGGAATGTTGGTGCCCAGCTTGATCCGCGTCTGTTCGAGGCCGCCTCCGAAGAACACGGTATCGGTTTCGCTGAAGGGGATGCCGAAGCGCACGCTGGTACCGGCGGTGATCAACTCGTAGTTGCCGCCCTGGTCCTCGTACGGCTTGTCGGTGCGGTAGTACAGATCGAGCGTGCGCGAGATGCCGTCCCGCGTGAAGTACGGGTTGGTGGTGCTGAACACCAGCGTGCGGCGGTACTTGCTGGTGTTGACGTCCACCCCGAGGTAGTTGCCCGAACCGAACACGTTCTCCTGCTTGATGCTGAACGACAGCGAGACCTTTTCCGCACTCGAGAAGCCCGCGCCCAGCTGCAGCGACCCGGTGGGCTTTTCGGCCACGTTCACCACCAGGTCCACCTGGTCGGCGGAGCCCGGCACTTCCTGCGTTTCCACATTGACTTCGGTGAAGAAACCCAGGCGGTCTACGCGGTCACGGGACAGCTTGATCTTGTCGCCGTCGTACCAGGAGGCTTCGTACTGGCGGAACTCGCGGCGGATCACTTCGTCGCGCGTGCGGTTGTTGCCGCTCACGTTGATGCGGCGCACGTAGGCACGGCGGGCCGGCTCGGCGCGCAGGACCAGGGCCACGCGGTTGTTCTCGCGGTCCACTTCGGGCACCGCTTCGACGCGCGCGAACGCGAAGCCGAAATTGCCGAAGTAGTCGGTGAATGCCTTGGTGGTTTCGGCCACCTTGTCGGCGTTGTAAGGCTCGCCGGGCTGGATGGTGATCAGCGACTTGAACTCGTCGTCGCGGTCCAGGTAATTGCCTTCGATCTTCACGCCGGAGACCACGTAGCGCTGGCCCTCGGTCACGTTGACGGTGATCGTGATGTCCTGCTTGTCCGGGGAGATGGCCACCTGCGTGGAGTCGATGCGGAACTCGAGGTAGCCGCGCGCCAGATAGTAGGAACGCAGGGTTTCCAGGTCGGCATTCAGCTTGGTGCGGGAGTAGCGGTCCGACTTGGTGTACCAACTGAGCCAGCCGCCCGTGTCCTGGTCGAACAGCCCTTTGAGCGTCGATTCGCTGAAGGCCTTGTTGCCCACCAGGTGGATTTCCTTGATGCGCGCGGGCTCGCCTTCGGTCACGGTGAAGGTGAGGTTGACGCGGTTGCGCTCGATGGGGGTAACCGTGGTCACGACCTCGGCGCCGTACAGGCTCTTGTTGATGTACTGGCGCTTGAGCTCCTGCTCCGCGCGGTCGGCCAGGGCCTTGTCGAAAGGCCGGCCTTCGGTCAGGCCCACATCGCGCATGGCTTTCTTGAGCGTGTCCTTGTCGAATTCACGGGCACCGGCGAAGTCCACGTCAGCGATGGTCGGCCGCTCTTCCACGACCACCACGAGCACGTTGCCGCTGGCCTCCAGACGCACATCCTTGAACAGGCCCAGCGCGAACAGCGCACGGATCGCCGCAGCGCCCTTCTCGTCGTTGTAGTCGTCACCCACCCGCAGCGGCATCGACGCGAAGATCGTGCCCGGCTCGACGCGCTGCAAACCCTCCACCCGGATATCCTGCACCTTGAACGGCTCCAGGGCCCATGCCGCATTGGCAGCAAAAACCATGGCGGCCACGGCACATGCCTTGCGCACGCCCAAGCGATTGAATTGTTTTTTCATGAGTGAACTGGTACCGCACGGTGAACGCGCGCGGCAAAAAGGTTAGCCAAAAAGCCGGGTGATATCGTTGAACAGGGCGATGGACATCATCAGGAGGAGCACCGCCACGCCGCCGCGCTGCAATCGCTCCATCCAGGCGTCGGACACGCCCTTGCCGGTCACGCCTTCCCAAAGATAATACATCAGGTGCCCACCGTCCAAAACCGGCAGCGGAAGCAGGTTCAGCACGCCCAGGCTCACGCTGATGAGGGCCAGAAACACCAGGTACTGCGTGAGCCCCATGCTGGCCGAACGGCCCGCGTAATCGGCGATGGTGAGCGGGCCGCTGAGGTTCTTGAGCGAGGCTTCGCCGATCACCATGCGCCCCATCATGCGCAGGGTCAGGGCCGACACCTCCCAGGTGCGCACCACTCCGTTCCACAATCCTTCGAGCGGCCCGTGCCGCACGGTCACGAACTCTGGCTGAGCGCCCACGAACGCTCCCACGCGGCCGACCGGGCCGGAAGGCTCGCTGTGCAAGTCCGGCAGCACATCCAGCGTCAAGGTCTGGCCGCCGCGTTCGATGCGCCACGGCTGGGATACGGCCACCCCGCCACTGACCGATGCACGGATGAGCTCCCGCAACTGCTGGCCATCCACCACATTCGTCGCACCGAGCCTGACGACCAGGTCCCCTTGCCGCAATCCAGCGCGTTGCGCCGCCCCCCCCTGGACCACCTCGCCAAGCACGGGCCGCGTCCACGGACCCACGATGCCGATCTTGCGAAAGAGCTGCGCATCCGCCTCCCGCGCATCGAATTGCGCGAGTTCCAGCACCATCTGGCGCTGCGGCGCACCGGGCGACGGCTGCACCTGCAGGCGGACGTCGGTGCCGTCGAGCGCACCGCGGGTCAGGAGCCAGCGCAGGTCCTCGAAGGATCGCACCGGCTCGGATTCTTCGTTGCCGAGGGCCGCTTCCAGCACGAGCTCGCCGCCTTGCAAGCCGGCTTTCTGGGCCACGGACCCGGGCACGGGGCTGGCGAGAACCGCCTTCGGCTCCTCCACGCCCATCCAGTTCACTGCCGCGTACAGCAGCACGGCGAGCAGCAGATTGGCCGCCGGGCCCGCTGCCACGATCGCAGCGCGGGATCGCAACGGCTTGGCATTGAACGACAGGTGGCGCTCATGGGCATCGACGGGGGCCTCGCGCTCGTCCAGCATGCGCACATACCCGCCCAGGGGAAACGCGCCGATGACGAACTCCGTGGGCGATCCCTTGGGCTGCCAGCGCAGCAGGGGCTTGCCGAAACCCACCGAAAAACGAAGCACCTTCACGCCGCAGGCGACCGCTACGCGGTAGTGGCCGTATTCATGGACGGCGATGAGCACGCCCAGCGCGACGATGAAGGCAATGACGGTCAGCAACATGGTGTCTTTCTGCCCGGAGGCGATCGCTCAGGCGGCCAGCCGCTGCGCACTGCGCAGAGCGACGGACCGTGCTTCGGCATCCAGCGCCAGCAGGGCCCCGAGCGATTCGGGGTTGGAGGGCGTCACCGCCTCCAGAGTTGCAAGGTTCAGCCGATGAATCTGATCGAAACGGATGCGGCGCTCCAGGAACGAGGCCACAGCCACCTCGTTGGCGGCATTGAGCACCGCCGTGGTGCCGCTTTGCGCGCGCAGCGCCTGCCAGGACAGATGCAGCCCCGGGAAGCGGGTGGCGTCGGCTTCCTCGAAGGTGAGCGCGGACAGCGTGGAAAAATCCAGCCGCGGCGTTCCGCTCTCGATGCGCTCCGGCCAAGCCAGCCCGCAGGCGATCGGAACGCGCATGTCCGGCGTTCCCAGTTGCGCCAGCACCGACGCATCCACGAACTGGACCATGGAATGGATGATCTGCTGCGGATGGATCACCACCTTGATCTGCTCCGGCGCCAGATCGAAGAGCCAGCGCGCCTCGATGACCTCCAGGGCCTTGTTCATCATGGTGGCCGAATCGACCGAGATCTTTCGCCCCATCGAGAAATTGGGATGGGCGCAGGCCTGCTCCGGCGTGACATCGCGCAGCGTGGCCGGCGCCCGGGTGCGAAACGGCCCGCCGGATGCGGTCAGCAGAATGTGGTCCACGCGGCGGGCCCAGGTCTGCGGGTCTTCCGGCAGGCATTGAAAGATCGCCGAATGCTCGCTGTCGATCGGCAGCAGCGTGGCCCCGCCCTCCCGGACGGCGGACATGAAGACCTCACCGCCCACCACCAGCGCTTCCTTGTTGGCGAGCAGCAGGCGCTTGCCGGCCCGGGCCGCCGCAAGGCAGGGGCCCAGGCCCGCAGCGCCGACGATGGCCGCCATCACCACGTCCACCTCTTCGTGGGAGGCAATGGTGTCCAGCGCGTCCGGGTCCTGCAACACCCGCGTTGCCAGGCCATGCGCCGCGAGCCGCTCCTCGAGCAGCCGCGCATGCGGCGCGCTGGCCATCACGGCGAAGCAGGGCTGGAAACGGACACACTGCGCCAGCATGGCGTCGACCTGCGTGGCAGCGCTCAGGGCGAACACCTCGTAGCGCTCGGGATGGCGTGCCACCACATCCAGGGTGTTGGTACCGATGGACCCCGTGGATCCCAGGACCGTGATGCGTTGTTTCATGCGGAAGCGAAGTGGGTCAACATCATGGCCAGCGGCAAGGTGGGCAGCAGCGCATCCACGCGATCGAGCACGCCGCCGTGGCCCGGAAGCAAACCGCTGCTGTCCTTGGCGCCGATGCTGCGCTTGACGAGGGACTCGGTCAGGTCGCCAACCACGCTCATGGCCGCCATGAACACGGCACCCAGCAACAGCAGCCACCAGCCGCGCGCGAACAGGTGGGTATAGAAACTCGCGACCGATGCACTGGCGGACGCGTCGGCGACCACCCAGCCCACAGCCAGAACCACCACACCGGCCATGCCGCCCCACACGCCTTCCCAGCTCTTGCCGGGGCTGATCGAGGGGGCCAGTTTGTTCTTGGTGAAGCGCAGGCCGAAGGCCCGGCCTGCGAAGTACGCAAAGATGTCGGCCACCCAGACAAGAACCAGGATCGACATCAGAAAATTGATGCCCGCCATGCGCGCCTGCACCGCGGCCAGCCACGCCAGCCACAGCACGAACACGCCGCCGACCAGCCGCACGGCCTTGGGAACCTGGGGCCAGCCCTGGACACCCGCGCGCAGCATCCATGCACCGACAAGCACCCACGCGGCGCCACCCAGGGTCCACAGCCAGGCCAGCGGTTGCTGCAACCAGCCCAGTGACCAGCTCGCCGCGCAAAGCGCGACGCAGGCGGCCCCCACCCCCACGGCCGCGCCAGAGCCCAGCCCTTGAAGACGGCCCCACTCCCAGGCACCCGCGGCCATCAAGACCAGGATGACCGTGGCAAAGGGCCACGGAGACGGGTAAAAAAGCGCCGGCAGCAAAATGGCCAGCAGGACGATGGCAGTGATGACGCGCTGTCGAAGCATGGGAAAGCCCTTTCAGACCTGCAGCGAGGCAGGTGACGACGCCAGTATTTGCTCGGATGTCTTGCCGAAACGGCGCTCTCGGGCATTGAAGGCGGCAATGGCCTCATCCAGGGCCTTGCCGTCGAAGTCCGGCCAGAGCCGGTCACTGAAGTAGAACTCGGAATAGGCCGACTGCCACAGCAGGAAATTGCTGATGCGCATTTCGCCACCCGTGCGGATCACCAGGTCCGGATCCGGCACGTGCGCCAGGCCCATGGCCGCATGCAGGCTGGCCTCGGTGATGGGCTCGCCCCGCGCCGCGACGGCCGCAGCGGCCTGCGCGATGTCCCAACGGCCGCCGTAGTTGAAGCAGACGTTCAGGACCAGGCGGGTATTGTGCGCGGTGTCCAGCTCGGCCTGGCGCAGGCCCGCACGCACCTTCTCGGACAACCCGGCCTTCTCACCGACGAAATGCAGGCGCACTCCGTCCTTTTGCAACTGGGGGACTTCCCGGGACAGCGCCTTGGCCAGCAAGTCCATGAGGCCCGACACTTCATCGGCAGGCCGGTTCCAGTTTTCCGAAGAGAAAGCGAACACCGTCAGCACGGCCACGCCCCGCTCCACGCAGGCCTGCGCGCAGCGTTTGAGAGATTCCACGCCCTGCTTGTGCCCTGCCAGCCGCGGCAGGAAACGGCGCGTGGCCCAACGGCCATTGCCATCCATGACGATGGCAACGTGGTGCGGAATGGCCGAAGAGGCGGACATGCAGGACATGCGATCGATTCCCGGAACCGGGGATCAGACCGCCATGATTTCCTGTTCCTTGCCGGACACCAGCGCATCGACTTCAGCGATGTGCTTGTCGGTGACTTTCTGGATCTCGGTTTCCGAACGCTTCTGGTCGTCTTCGGAGGCCAGCTTGTCCTTGACCAGCTTCTTGACGGCTTCGTTGGCGTCACGGCGCAGATTGCGCACGGCGATCTTGGCGCTCTCGCCTTCGTTGCGCGCGAGCTTGGTCATTTCCTTGCGGCGCTCTTCGCTCATGGGAGGCATGGGTACGCGGATCAGGTCGCCCATGGAGGCGGGATTCAGGCCCAGATCGCTTTCGCGGATGGCTTTCTCGATCTTGGCGCCCATGCCTTTTTCCCAGGGCTGGACGCTGATGGTGCGCGAGTCGATCAGGGCCACGTTCGCCACTTGCGACAACGGCACGAACGAGCCGTAGTACTCGACCTGCACGGAATCGAGCAGCGCTGGATTGGCGCGGCCGGTGCGGATCTTGGACAGATTGTTCTTGAACGCTACGATGGACTGGTCCATCTTGGTTTCTGCATTCTTCTTGATATCGGCAATGGTCATGTTTTTCTCCTCAGCATGAAGCCGGGCGCGCCAGGGCGCGCCCAACGCTCAAGCGTACACCAGCGTGCCTTCGTCCTCACCCATGACCACGCGCTTGAGCGCGCCGTGCTTGATGATGGAAAACACGCGGATCGGCAACTTCTGGTCACGGCACAGGGCAAACGCCGTCGCATCCAGAATCCCCAGATTGCGCGACATGGCCTCGTCGAACGTGAGCTTGGTGTAGCGGGTCGCCGTCGGGTCCTTCTTGGGATCGGCGGTGTACACACCGTCCACCTTGGTCGCCTTCAAAACCACCTCGGCGCCGATTTCGGCACCCCGCAGCGCTGCCGCGGTGTCGGTGGTGAAGAAGGGATTGCCGGTACCGGCGGCGAACACCACCACCTTGCCCTCTTCCAGGTATTGCAGGGCCTTGGGGCGCACGTAGGGCTCGACGACCTGCTCGATGGCGATCGCCGACATCACGCGGGCCGTCAGTCCCTGCTTGTCCATGGCGTCGGCCAATGCCAGCGCGTTCATGACCGTGGCCAGCATGCCCATGTAATCGGCGGTGGCGCGGTCCATGCCGACCGAGCCGCCGGCCACGCCGCGGAAGATGTTTCCACCACCGATCACCACGGCCACCTGCACACCCATGCGGGTGACCTCAGCGATCTCCTCCACCATCCGGACGATGGTGGCACGGTTGATGCCGAAGGCATCGTCCCCCATGAGCGCCTCGCCAGACAACTTGAGCAAAATGCGCTTGTGGGCTGGTGCAGCGATGGACATGGGGACTTCTCCGTGGGGCAATGGAATGGCGGGTGAGGTGGCGATGGGGTCTGCGATCAAGCGGCAGACTTGGCGGCTGCCACCTGGGCGGCCACTTCGGCAGCGAAGTCGTCCACCTTCTTCTCGATGCCTTCGCCGACCACGTACAGCGTGAACGCCTTGACCGTGGTGTTGGCGCCCTTGAGCATCTGGCCCACGGACTGCTTGCCGTCGGCGGCCTTTACGAAGACCTGGTCGAACAGGGACACTTCCTTGAGGTATTTCTGCACGCCGCCTTCGATGCGCTTGCTGACGATTTCGTCGGACTGCACGGCCTTGCCCTCGGCTTCCGCCTTGGCCTTGTCTTCCGCGGCCTTTGCAGCGGCGACCGAGCGTTCCTTCTCGATCAGGTCGGCAGGCACGTCGGCGCTGGTCAGCGCGACGGGCTTCATGGCAGCGATGTGCATGGCCACGTCCTTGGCAGCGGTTTCGTCGCCTTCGAACTCGACCACCACGCCGATGCGGGTGCCGTGCAGGTAAGAGGCCAGCTTGTTGCCGGAGAAGTGCTTGAAGCGGCGGAACGACATGTTCTCGCCGATCTTGCCGATCAGGCCCTTGCGCACTTCTTCCAGGGTGGGGCCGAAGCCGTCCTGGCTGTAAGGCAGGGCACCCAGGGCTTCCACGTTGGCGGGATTGTGCTTGGCCACCAGTTCGGCAGCGGCCTTGGCCAGCGCGAGGAAGCTGTCGTTCTTGCTCACGAAGTCGGTTTCGCTGTTCACTTCGATCAGCCCGCCGGTCGTGCCGTCGATGTAGCTGGCGACCACGCCTTCCGCGGTGATGCGGGCGGCGGCCTTGCCGGCCTTGGTTCCCAGCTTCACGCGCAGCAGCTCTTCCGCCTTGGCCAGGTCGCCTTCGGCTTCCGTCAGGGCCTTCTTGCATTCCATCATGGGGGCATCGGTCTTTGCACGCAGTTCGGCGACCATGCTTGCGGTAATTGCAGCCATCTTTTTCTCCAGTCTCAGTTCAGTTCGTTACAGCATTCGGGCTAAAAAAAAGGGGGCTAACCAGGAGCCCCGCTTTCATTCGCGACAGGTCGCGCGGCCGGGAATCAGGCAGCGGTTTCTTCCACTTCCACGAATTCGTCAGAGCCTTCGGCAGCCACGGCCTTGACCACGTCGTTCACGGCATTGGCACGGCCTTCGATGATCGCGTCGGCGATACCGCGGGCATACAGGGCCACGGCCTTGGCCGAGTCGTCGTTGCCGGGGATCACGTAGTCGATGCCTTCAGGGGAGTGGTTGGAGTCCACCACGCCGATCAGCGGAATGCCCAGCTTCTTGGCTTCAGCCACGGCGATCTTGTGGAAGCCCACGTCGATGATGAAGATGGCATCAGGCAGTGCATTCATTTCCTGGATGCCGCCGATGTCCTTTTCCAGCTTTTCCATTTCGCGGGTGAAGGTGAGCTGTTCCTTCTTGCTCATGGCGTCGAGGCCGCCTTCTTGCTGGGCCTTCATGTCCTTCAGGCGCTTGATGGAGGTCTTGACCGTCTTGAAGTTGGTCAGCATGCCGCCCAGCCAGCGCTGGTCGACATAGGGCACACCGGCGCGCTGCGCTTCGGTGGCGAGGATTTCGCGGGCCTGGCGCTTCGTGCCTACCATCAGGATGGTGCCGCGGTTGGCGGTGAGCTGCTTGGCGAACTTTTGGGCGTCCTGGAAGAGCGGGAGCGACTTTTCCAGGTTGATGATGTGGATCTTGTTGCGATGGCCGAAGATGTACGGGGCCATCTTGGGGTTCCAGAAACGGGTTTGGTGACCGAAGTGGACACCGGCTTCCAGCATTTCGCGCATGGTGACGGACATGAGAATTTCTCCGAAGGTTGGGTCTAAAATCCAGCCCCAATAACTGCCGGCTTGCAAGAAGAAGGCAGCACCTTGAAAGGGCTGGTTTGCGATTTGTCTTGCCAAGTTGTCGGCCACGCACTGCGCAGCCACCAGCAAAACCCAAAGATTCTAGCATGGCAGATTGACCGAGCCCAAACGGACCCTTGCGCCACCGGCGCGGCCGGCGCCGGCAGGGCCCGCCTGGAAACAGGCCCTTGGAAAACACAAAAACAGTAGCAGCCAGCGCAGTGTCCATTAGCGCCGGTGCCTGAAAGAGCTCAGAAACCAAATGCACATCGCCATCGTGGGCGCCGGGATCGTCGGCGTCACCACTGCTTACGAACTGACGTGCGACGGCCACGAGGTTTCGGTTTTCGAACAACGCAGCGCCGCGGCCGAGGAATCGAGCTTCGCCAATGCCGGCCTGTCCTCGCCTGCCCTTCTCATTCCCCTGGCGGCCCCCGGCATCGGCGGCCCGCAAAGCACCCGGCTCTGGGGACGCCATGCGGCGGTGCGGATCGCGAAGGGGGTGACGGCTTCCGAGCTGCGATGGCTCTGGCGTTGGCGCAAGGCCGGCCGTTCGCCGGCCCTTCCGATGGCCCTTTCCGCACTGGAGCAACTGGGCCGCTACAGCCAGGCGCGCATGCGGTGGGTGTCGGAGCAGTTGCAGGTGGACGCGGAAACCGGCCGCGGCGCGCTGGTCCTGCTGCGCACGGTCGAAGACCTGGCGCACGTGCAGCCGGCCCTGCAACTGCTCCGGGACGCGGGCATGGCCATCCACGACGTGGATGCCGAGACCGCTCGCCAGATCGAGCCGGGCCTGTCGCCCGACGCCCCCATGATCGGCGCCCTGCACATTCCCGACGGCGAGTCCGGCAACTGCCGCCTCTTCGCCCAGATGCTGCGCTATGCCGCGCAGGAGCGCGGGGCGCAATTTCATTTCAATGCCCAGGTCACCGGGCTGGATGCGGCGCCCGCGGGCCTGCGGATCGCCGGCGAGACGCTGCCGCGCCGGTTCGATGCCGTCGTCGTCTGCGCCGGCGTGGCAGCGGCGGCGCTGTTGCGCCCCTTGGGCGCCGAGCTACCGATGGCCGCGCTCCACGGCTACTCGATCAGCGCCCCGGTGCGCGAAGACTCCCATGCCCCGCAAGGATCGGTCGTGGACCCGCTCCACCGGGTGACGATCACGCGCCAGGGCCAACGCGTGCGCATCGCGGGTGGCGCTGAACTCGGCCGGGGCGATGGCGCGCACCATGCGCCCACGCTGCAAACGCTCTACCAGGCCATCTCCGGCTGGTTTCCCGGCGGGGTGCAGGTTTCGTCGGGCCAGGTGCAGGTGTGGCGCGGCGCCCGCCCCACCCTGCCGGACGGTGCCCCGGTCGTGGGTCCGAGCGGCCTGCCGGGGGTGTGGGTCAACGCCGGCCACGGCGGATGTGGCTATGCGCTCGCCAGTGGCAGCGCGCGGGCCCTGGCCGACCTGATGGCCCAGCGCGCGCCCGAGGTGGATCTGCAGCACTTCGCGCTGCGCCGCTTCTGAGCCGGACCTTCCGCCATGCGCTCCGAGCCGCCCGCAGCAACAGCGCCGCAGCCCACCCTGCGCCGGATCACGGCCGATCGGCCCCATCCCCTGTTCGACACGCCGGCCACGCGCCGGATCGAACAGGCCCTGGCAGCGCAGTGCCCCCCGCACACCCTGATGCAGCGGGCCGGTTGGGCGGTGGCCCGGCTGGCCCAGGCCATCGCCCCGCACGCACGCAACGCATGGGTGGTCTGCGGCGCGGGCAACAACGGCGGCGACGGCCTGGAAGCGGCGTTCCACCTGCACCGGGCGGGGCGCATCGCCACCGTGACCTGGCTGGGCCAGCCGGACACGGCGCCGCCCGATGCGCTCGCGTCCTATCGGCGCGCTGCGGCCGCGGGTGTCGTTTTTTCCGATGTCCCGCCGCCCGACATGGGGCCCGATGACGTGTGCGTGGACGCGCTGCTGGGCATCGGCCTGGCGGGCGGCGGCAAGCCCCGTGCGGCCGACCCGCGCATCCAGCACCTGCTGGCCCAACTGCATGCCACGCCTGCCCCAGTGCTGTGCGTGGATACGCCCTCGGGCCTGTCGGGCGACACGGGCCAGTTCTCGGCCGGACTGACGCCGCCGCCGGGCGCCGCGGCGTCTGCGCGGCACACCCTGGCCCTGCTCACCTTGAAGCCCGGGCTGTTCACCGGGAACGGGCGCGACGCGGCCGGACAGGTCTGGTTCGACGACCTGGGCTGCGGCGCGACGGACGTGGCGCCCTGCGCCTGGCTGGCGGCAGCGCCACCGCCCGCCCACCGCGCCCATGCCAGCCACAAAGGCAGCTACGGCGATGTGGCGGTGGTGGGCGGAGAAGGGCTGCGGGCCCGGGGCATGGGCATGGCGGGCGCAGCGCTGTTGGCGGCATCGGCGGCGCTGCACGCGGGCGCCGGGCGGGTGATGGTGGCCCTGCTGGACGGGGGCGACCTGTCCCTCGACCCCATGCAGCCGGAATGCATGTTCCGGCGTTTCGAAGCGCTGCACCTGGAGCAAGGCACCGTGGTCTGTGGATGCGGCGGGGGCGAGGCCATCCGGGCGGTGCTGCCGAAGGTCCTGGCCGAGGCGCGCCGCCTGGTGCTGGATGCGGATGCGCTCAATGCCGTGGCCGGCGACACCTCCTTGGCGAAGGCGCTGCGCGATCGCGCGGCGCAGCCGGGCCGGCATACCGTACTCACACCCCACCCGCTGGAAGCGGCCCGGCTCCTGGCGGTGGACACGCCAGGCGTGCAGGCCGACCGGCTGGCCGCGGCCTCCCGGCTGGCGGAGCAATTCGGCTGCGCCGTGGTGCTCAAGGGCTCGGGCAGCGTGATCGCTGCCCCGGGGCAAACGCCCCGCATCAATCCGACCGGCAACGCACGCCTGGCGACGGGCGGCACGGGCGATGTGCTGGCGGGACTGGTGGGTGCGCGGCTGGCCGCGGCGTCCGACGTGCCGAACGCCGCCTTCGATGCGGCCATGGCAGCCTGCTGGATGCACGGCGAGGCGGCAGACCAATGGCCTGACGGCACCGCCCTGACGGCGTCGGCACTCGCCCGGCGGCTGACGCCTGGGTGAATTCAGCCCAAAACGGTTGATTTGCGTCAACGGATCGCAACCAACCGTAACTGTCGTCGCAACAGCCTTCCAAAAGGCCTTGTCTGACAGACCGGGCCAGAACGCAAGCGGTTTAATGCGTTCACTCCACCCGCCGTGCAGGCCCCCACCCCTCTTGAAGGACATCTGTCATGAAACGCAAAATCCATTCCGGAACCCGCGCTTTCGCAGCCTTTACGGTGACAGTGCTTCTCGCGGTGGCCGCCACCGCCATGACGCTGGTGCCGGACGAGGCGGTGCAGGCCGCCGACTCGCTGGTGAATCTGCCGGGCAACCTCGAGCAGATTCTTCCCGCGGAATCGTTTCTCAACTGAGTCCGGCATCCCGGCACGGCGCGGGCCGGGGCCGTCCCCTGAACCTCCGCGCCACCCCCTCCCCCTTTGGGTTTCTGCGTCAGCGCTTCTCAGCGCTGAGCCCCTGCTCCAGCACCGACAACCGCCTGCGGGCGGCGGCAGCCGCGGGCCCATCGCCCCTTTGATCGGCACGCTGCGCCGCCAGGGTCAGCCAAGCCAGCAACGGCCGTCGCCACCCCTGCGCAGAGGCGGCCTCCACGGCGGAGTCGACCACCTGCGGCGTTTCCCGGCCGGATTTCACCCACACCCCTGCGGCCACCAGGCGCGACAGCGGATCGGCCAGGCCGGCTTGCGCAGCCGGGCCGGCCGCCCAAGCGCTGCGTTGCGGCTCGGGCAGGTGGGCAGCGGCGGTACTGTCGATGGTGCCGGCCAGGTAATCGGCATAGGCCTGGTCCTGCGGCGCGGCGTCGGCGCGCAGGGCCTCGAAAGCCGTGCACGGCTCCACCACCAGGCTGGCGACCTGGGCGGCGCAGCGCATGAGTTCCACGCGCGCCAGCAGGTCGGGCCGCCCCGTGCGGGCCACTTCCGCCCGGGCCCGGTCCCACTCCAGCTGCGCGATGCGCGGCTCGCCCGACAGGTATGCCTCGGTGGCCTTGCGGGCCGCGCCGTGGGCATTCATCTGCCATTCCGGCGTGGGCGGCTTGGCCGAGCAGGCCCAAAGGGCCAGGCAGGGGAGCAGCGCGGCGGCACGCAACACCGGTGTACGCAGCGGGGAAGACAGCAGGGGTTTCATGGCAGCTTGAGTTCCGTGTCGCGCGCAAACGGCCATTTGCGCTGGATGTCGTTGACCAGCCCCTCCACCTTGCGCAGGTTGCTCTCCACTTCGGCCCGCAAGCTGCCCAGATCGGTGGTGGCTTCGCGCGCGTTGGCGCCGATGGCCTGGGCTTCGGCCAGCACGGCATCGACCTTTTTCAGGCTCTGGCGCGTGTCGGCCAGCAGGCCGTTGAGCTGCACCACCGTGGCCCGCACCTCGGGCACGAGCCCCGGATCGCCCGCCGCTCCGAACACCTGCCGGTCGGCCTTGGCGGCCATGCCGTCGATGCGCGCCAGCAACTGGTTGGTGCGATCCAGCGTGGCGGTGATCTTTTTGGCGTCCGCTTCACTGCCCATGAGCACGTTGAGCGCGCCACCCGGCGCGTTGAGCCGTTCGGTCAGCGTGCGCACGTTGGACAGCGTGCCGCCCAGCGCGGCATCCTGGGCCGTCATGGCCTGCAGGTTGGACAGCAGTTCGCGCGCCGAGGCCATGAGCTGCGGGATCTCGGCCGTGGCATCGCCGCGCAGCACCGGGCGTTCGGCGCCGTCGGCCAGCAGCGGATCGGTGAGGATGCCGCTGTAGGCCTTGATGGTGGTGCCGCCCACGATGCCGCGCACCAGCGTGAAGACGCTGGACTCGCGCAGCCAGTGCGCGTCCTTGCGCGGCACGTCGATCAGGATGCGCACGTTGCCGTCGGGCGACAGCTCGATGCCGCGCACCCGCCCGATCGGGAAGCCCGAAAACGTCATGTCCATGCCGACCACCACGCCCTCGGAGTCGTCGGCCGTGAGCACCAGGCGCTGCGTGGGCTCGAACACGCCGCGTGCGTATAGCAGGTAGAACGCCGAGCCCACGATGAGCGCCAGCGTGAACAGGAGCAGCGCCGCGGCCTTGCGCTCCAGGTTCGCCACCGGGCGCTGCGCTTCGAGCAGCGCCTCGCTGGCGGCATCGTCCGCTTCGGGGGAAGGGGGCCGCTCAGCCATGGCGCGCACCGCCGTGGGCCCGCGGGCCGAAAGCGCCGGCGGGGAAGGTGTCTGGGTCGGGCATGAAAGCGTTTCCTCGGTGAGGCCACGGCGCGCAGCGCGGGCCATGGCCGGTGTCGTTCGTCATATGGGTCACGGAACGGGTTAGTAGTAATTGCCCAGCAGGGACGCGACTTCGATCAGCAGCAGCACGGCGAACATGCGCGCGAGCCCGCCCAGTTCGGAGCCGTGGCGGCCCCGGCCGTCGCCGTTTTCGTAGAGCCCCGCCGCCATGGGAATGAGGGCCACGGCCAGGCTGAAGAACAGGGTCTTGAGCACGAACACCAGCGTGACGGCCGGCGTGAACACCTGGCCGAACATGCGCGTGTAGCTCGGCAGCCCTGCGGTGTTGAGCCCATACACCCCGAAATAGGCCATGGCGAGCGCGACCACGCACGACAGCGCCGCAAGCGTGATGCTGGCGTAGATGCCGGCCACCACCCGGGGCAGCAACTCGACGCGGATCGGGTCGGCGCCGTGCCGGCGCAGGCTGTCCAGGCGGCCGGCCTGGCGCATGAGGGCGAGCTGGGTGCCGTTGGGGATGGTGGTGCGCATGGCAACGAAGAGCGCGGCGGTGAGCGGGATCAACTCCAGCACCAGCACGCGGATGACCATCTCCAGCGCGTAGCGCGACAGGCCGTAGCTCAGCGCCGTGACGACGACGATGCGGGTGATGACCAGGCTGACCAGCGCCGCCAGCACCGTGAACCCCAGCAGGATGGGCGCCGTGTCCTGGTACATGTGCCGCGCGAGCCGCCAGCGCGTGGCGCGCCCGTAGCTGGACGGCGAAAGCATGAGCACCAGCGCCACCGACCCGAGGTGCACGATGCGCCACCAGGCCACCGCCCAGCCCCGCGCGGCGCGCCAGATGCGGTCGATCAGCGAGGGGGATGGCAGGCCGGCGATCATGCGGCCATCATAGTGGACGGGCCGCCGGCGATGCGTAACAAAATTGGCCTCCAGCGCATATTCCACTAGGGCGTTCCGCTATCAATTTCATTGCAATGCGGGTGGTGACCGGGGGTCGCGTGGCCTGGCGTCACACGTGCCGTTTGGCCATCGGCGCGGGCGGCGGCACGGTTTCGGCATCGGCGCGGGCGTGCAGCGCCTCGATCACGCGGCAGCGGCCGGCATCGGTGCCGTCGCAGCGGCCGCGCAGCGAAAGCAGCTCTTCCTCCAGCGTGCGCAGCTCCTGCAGCCGGGTGCGCACGTGCTGCAGATGCTCGTCCAGGGTGTCGCAGGCCGCGTGGTCAGCCGCTGCGCCGCTGTGGTCCAGCGCCAGCAGGGTGCGCACCTCGTCCAGCGACATGTCCATGGCCCGGCACAGCCGGATGAAGCGCAGGCGGTGCACCTCGTCCGCGCTGTACAAGCGGTAGCGGTTGTCGGCGCGGGTCTGCTGGGGCAGCAGGCCTTCCTTCTCGTAATAGCGGATGTTGGCGGCCGGCACGCCCGACAGGCGGGCGGCATCTCCGATACGGTGGCAGGGGCTTTGGGCAGACATGGCTTGACCTTCGAGCGGCTTCAAGGTTTTCAATCATGGCACGGCGGCATCGCGCGCGCCCCGACACACCAGGAAAACCATGACGAAACACAGCCACGACCTTTCCCCTGCCGGCCACGACGGCCATGACCACGCGGGGCACGGCCACGGCCCGACGCCGGCCCCGGCCTCCTCCGCCGCCGCCCGGCCGGCCACCGCACCCCGCATCGATGTGTCCTGCTGCGGTGGCGGGTGCTCGGCCCCCGCGCCCCAGGCCGGCACGAAGGCGGCAGCCGCTCCGGCGGGCGAAGCACACGGCGAACACGGCCATGCCTCCGAAGGCGACCACGACGGACACGACCACGGCGCCCTGCCCGGCTGGGGCCGCCTCGCCGCCGCCCTGGTGGCGGCCACCGGCGCCGAACTGCTGCACCTGCTGGGGCCGGACACCACGCCGTGGCGCGTGGCGGGCATGGGCGTCGCCGCGGCGGCCATCCTGCTGGCGGGGCTGGGCATCTACCGCAGCGGCCTGCGCTCGCTGATGCGAGGCCAGTTGGGCATCAGCGCGCTGATGGCGGTGGCCGTGACGGGCGCGTTCCTGATCGGCCAGTGGCCCGAGGCCGCCATGGTGATGGCGCTGTACGCCCTGGCCGAGCGCATCGAGGACCGCGCCGTCGGCCGTGCGCGGGACGCCATCGGCGCCCTGCTGGCGCTCAGCCCCGACCAGGCCGACGTGCGCGGCCCGGACGGCCAGTGGCGCACGGTGCCCGCCGCCGACGTGGCCGTGGACAGCACCGTGCGCATCCGCCCCGGGGGCCGCGTGCCGCTGGACGGCGTGGTCACCACCGGCCGCAGCGCGGTCGACGAATCCAGCGTGACGGGCGAGAGCCTGGCCGTGGACAAGGCGCCGGGCGATCCGGTGTACGCCGGCACGCTCAATGCGCAGTCGGAACTGGAGTTCCGCGTGACGGCCGCGGCCGGCCAGACCACGCTGGACCGCATCATCCGCGCCGTGGAGCAGGCCCAGAGCGCCCGGGCGCCCACGCAGCGCTTCGTGGACCGCTTCGCCGCCGTGTACACGCCCGCCGTATTCGCCATGGCCGTCGCCGTGGCGATCGGCGCCCCGCTGCTGTTCGGCTGGACCTGGCTGGATGCGATCTACCGCGCGCTGGTGCTGCTGGTGATCGCCTGCCCCTGCGCGCTGGTGCTGGCCACGCCCGTCACCGTGGTGAGCGGCCTGGCCGCCGGGGCCCGGCGCGGCATTCTCATCAAGGGCGGCAACTGGCTGGAGTTGGCCCGCGGCGTGCGCGCCGTGGCCTTCGACAAGACCGGCACCGTGACCGCCGGGCGCCCGGTGCTGGTGGGCCGCGAGTCCTTCGGCAGCGATGGCGCCCAGGATGTGGCGGCGGCGCTGGCCGGGCGCTCGGACCACCCCGTCTCGAAGGCCATCGCGGCCGGGCTGGGCACCCCCGCCGACCTTCCCGAGGTGGAGGACTTCACCGCCCTGCCCGGGCGCGGCGTGCAGGCGCGCATCGCCGGTGCCACCTGGCTGCTGGGCAACCGCCGGCTGGCCCAGGAAAAGGGCCTGTGGACCGATGCCGTGGAGGCCGCCGCCGCCGCGCACGAGGCCCTGGGCCGCAGCGTCACGCTGCTGGCCGACGGCCAGGCAGTGCGGGCGCTGTTCGCCGTGGCCGACACGCTGCGCCCGCAGTCGGCGCAGGCCGTGGCGGACCTGCGCGCGCTGGGCATCGTGCCGGTGATGCTCACCGGCGACCACGCCGCAGCGGCCCAGGCGGCCGCGCGCGAGGCCGGCATCGACGAAGTGCAGGCGGGCCTGCTGCCCGAGCAAAAGCTGTCGGCCATCGCCGCGCTGCAGCAAAAGCACGGCATGACCGCCATGGCGGGTGACGGGATCAACGACGCGCCGGCCCTGGCCAAGGCCGACATCGGCTTCGCCATGGGCGGCGCCGGCACCGACGTGGCGATGGAGACGGCCGACGTGGTCATCATGAACGACGACCTGCGCCGCGTGGCCGAGACCGTGCGCCTGTCGCGCCGCACGCATGCCGTGCTGATGCAGAACATCGTGCTGGCACTGGGCATCAAGGCGGTGTTCTTCGGCCTGGCGCTGGCGGGGCACGCCACCATGTGGATGGCCGTGTTCGCGGACATGGGCGCCAGCCTGCTGGTGGTGGCGAACGGCCTGCGCATGCTGCGCAGCGAATCGCTATCAAAACAATAGCATCCGGCACAATCAAAACCCCGGCACCGGCCCGTTTTCGCTGGATTTTCTTGGCGCAGCCCGCCGGCCCCGGGGAGGGGCCGGTCCGCGGCCTTCCCGGGCGGACGGCGCGCTGGCGGCACGGCAGGCCCGGATTTCGCTCTTTGAAGGTCGCGCTTCGCACATTCGCGTGCGGGCGCAGGCGCAGCGTGGGGTAATCATGGGTTCGACACCTCCTAGAATCCGCCCACCTTCTTCAACGGCGCCAGACCGCGAGCCCTTCAAGAGGCCCCGTTCCCCGGCCACGCCGCCCCTCTTCCCGCATGAGCACCCCCGCCCCGCCCACCCCGACATCCCCGCCCACCATGGTTCCCCACACCGCCACCGAAGACACCGCCGCCCTGTTCACGGGCGTGCTGCTCATTTCGGTGGGTGTGGGCTTTTTCGGCAGCGCCGGCCTGCTCACGGGCGGCACGGCGGGGCTGGCCTTTCTTTTGCACTACGCGACCGACATGGGCTTCGGCAAGCTCTTCTTCCTGCTCAACCTGCCGTTCTACTGGCTGGCCTGGCGCAAGATGGGGCGCAGCTTCACCCTGAAGACCTTCGTGGCCGTGGTGCTGCTGTCGGCGCTGACCGAGGCCCAGCCGGGTCTGATGGAATTCGTCGCGCTGCAGCCGCTCTATGCCGCGGTGGCGGGCGGGCTCATCACGGGCACGGGCTTTCTGGTGCTGTTCCGCCACCGGTGCAGCCTGGGCGGCATGGGCATCCTGGCGCTGTACCTGCAGGACCGCTACGGCTGGCGCGCGGGCAAGGTCCAGATGGCGGTGGACTGCTGCATCGTGCTGCTGGCGCTGTTCACGGTGGACCCGATGCGCGTGCTCTGGTCCATCGCGGGCGCCGTGGCGCTCAACCTGGTCGTGGCGATGAACCACCGCCCGGGCCGCTACATGGCCATGTAGCCGGCGCAGGCTCCGCCCGGAACTCCCGCAGCGCGGGGCTATCATTCCCGCCTATGCGCCGCGGCATGTTCATCTTTCTCATCGTGCTCATGGCCCTTCGGGGCCTGGCGGGCAATGCCATGGCGGCCGGCATGCTGCCGGCGGTGGGCACGGCGGTGCATGCGGCCCATGCAGCGGCCGAACCGCGATCCGGCACGCCCCCGGCGCACACCCTGCACACCGCGGCGCCCTCCGATGCCGCGGCGCTGCCGCCCTGCCATGGCGAGGCCAGCGCCCCGTCGGCCGAAGCCGCGGAGGCCCCCCACGGCGGCGCCGGCGATGCGTCCCCCCACACCAGCCACCACGCCCATGACGGCGGTTGCTCGGCCTGCGGCATCTGCCACTCGGCCATGTTGACGCCCGCGCTGGCGGACCCCGCGCGCACCGCGCTGCCCCGTGCGCCCCTGCCCCTGGCAGAGCGCCGCTTTGCCAGCGCCCTGGCCGCGCAGGCCATCAAGCCACCCATTTCCTGAGCCCCGACGCCCGAAGTGCGTCCGCGATCCGCACCCGCCACCGGCGGCGCGCGGGTCGGCGGCCGCTGGTTTCGCCCTTGCTCAGGAGATCGCCGTGCGCGCCCCCTCATCCCTTTCCGTTCGTTCTTCGCTCCTGCGCGGTGCCCTGGCCGCCGCCGCGCTCTTGCCGCCATGGCCGGCCCTGGCCCAGGCCCCCGGGCCGGTAGCCGACCCGCTGGCACCTGCCGGTGCGCTGGTCCACCGCAGCGTGTTCACCGCCGCCGCGCCGCCCGTCGAAACCGGCACGGTGGCCTGGCGCGATGCGCAGGCCGCCGTGGCGGCCACGCCGCGCGGCCATGCCGACATCGTGGCGTGGGAAGCCCGCCAGGCCGCGCCCTCGGCGGCATCGGCAATGCCGGCAGCAGGCCACGGTGCGCACCACCACCCGCCGTCCGACCCCACGCCCGCGCGGGGGGCGCCATGACCGCGCCCCGCACCGCCGCATGGGGCGCGCTGGCCGCCGCCCTGCTGCTGGCCGGCTGCGCCAGCGTGTCGCCCGACGGCCTGCGAGGCCAGGTGCAGGCGCTGGCCGATGGCCGCAGCGCCGGCGTGCCCGCGCCCGCGCTGCCCTCCGCCGACCCCGCAGCGCGCGCGCAGGCCGACGCGGCCATCGCGCAATGGCTGGCCGGGCCGCTCGCCGCCGACGACGCCGTGCGCATCGCGCTGCTGCGCAACCCGGGCCTGCAGGCGCAGCTGGCGGCGCTGGGCGTGGCCGATGCGCAGCGCGTGCAGGCCCTGACCCTGCCCAACCCCACGCTCACGCTGGGGCGCTTTCGCAGCGGGCACGAGCGCGAGATCGAGCGCACGCTGGGCCTGGGCCTGATCGATCTCGTCACCCTGCCCTGGCGCACGCGCTGGCAGGGCCAGCAGATGGAGCAGGCCACACTGGACGCCGCGCAGGACGTGGTGCGCCTGGCCTTCGACACGCGGCGCGCCTGGCTGCGCGCCGTGGCGGCCGAGCAGGTGGCCGCCACGCAGGAGCGCATGCACGAGGCGGCCGACGCCGGTGCCGAACTGGCGCGCCGCATGGCCCGCGTCGGCAACTGGAGCCGGCTGCAGCAGGCCCGCGAACAGGCGCTGTGGGCCGACAGCGCCGCCCAACTGGCCCGCGCGCGGCTGGACGCCGCCACCGAGCGCGAGCAGCTGTCGCGGCTGATGGGCTTGTGGGGACCGGATGCGCACTACACGCTGCCCGACCGGCTGCCCGACCTGCCGGCACAGCCCGAGGCCAGCGAAGGCATCGAGGCCCGGGCCCTGCGCGCACGGCTGGACGTGCGCGCCGCACGGCTGGAGCTGGACCGCGTGGCCGACACCGAAGGCTTTGCCGGCGTGGCACCCTGGGCCGGCGGGATCGGCCTGGCCTACACCCGCAACACCACGACCGATCAGGACACCGGCCACGCCGACGTCAAACGCGGCTGGGAGGTGGAACTGGCCGTGCCCCTGTTCGACTGGGGCGGCGCCGCACGCTCCCAGGCCCGGGGCCGCACGCTGCAGAGCGCGGCGCAGCTGCAGGACGTGGCCCTGCGCGCCCGCAGCGAGGCGCGCACCGCCTGGCTGGGCTACCGCACCGCCTACGACCTGGCGCGCCAACAGCGCGACGCGGTCGTGCCGCTGCGCCGCTTCATCAGCGAGGAAACCACCCTGCGCTACAACGGCATGCTCGCCAGCGTCTGGCAGATGCTCACCGAGGCGCGGGCCAGCAGCCAGGCCGTGGCCGATGCGATCCAGGCCCAGCGCGATTTCTGGCTCGCCGAGGCCGACCTGCAACGGGCCCTGGCCGGCACCTCGGGCGGTGCGTCCAGCGCTGTCGCATCCGCCGCCCTGCCCGGTGCCGCCGCCGGCCGCGCCGCCAACCCCGAATCCCAAGGCCACTGACATGAAACGCCGCCACTTCTTCTCCGGCGCCGCCACCGCCGTGGCCGCCGCCTCCGTGGGCCGCGCCGCCCTGGCCGCGCTGCCCGAAATCCCCCAGCACGGATCGGCCGACACCGCCGTGCCGCCCGCGCCGCCCACCGGGCGCCCGTTCCGCCCCGTGGTCACCCTGAACGGCTGGAGCCTGCCCTGGCGCATGAACGCCGGCGTGAAGGAATTCCACCTGGTCGCCGAGCCCGTGGTGCGCGAGTTCGCACCCGGCTTCGTGGCCCACCTGTGGGGCTACAACGGGCAGAGCCCCGGGCCCACGATCGAGGTGGTCGAGGGCGACCGCGTGCGCATCTTCGTCACCAACCGCCTGCCCGAGCACACCAGCGTCCACTGGCACGGCCAGCGCCTGCCCAACGGGATGGACGGCGTCTCGGGCCTGAACCAGCCGGCGATTCCCGCGGGCAAGACCTTCGTGTACGAGTTCACCGCGCGGCGCCCGGGCACCTTCATGTACCACCCGCATGCCGACGAGATGACGCAGATGGCCATGGGGCTGATGGGCCTGTGGATCACCCACCCGCGGCTGGATGCGCGCGGGCGCCACCCGCTCATCGCCACGGCCGACCGCGACTACGCCTTCCTGCTCAACGCCTTCGCCGTGGAGGCCGGCACGCGCACGCCGCGCGTGAACGAGATGACCGACTTCAACATCTGGGCCTGGAACAGCCGCGTGTTCCCCGGCATCAGCCCGCTGGTGGCGCGGCGCGGCGAGCGGGTGCGGGTGCGCGTGGGCAACCTCACCATGACCAACCACCCCATCCACATCCACGGCCACGAATTCGAGGTGACCGGCACCGACGGCGGCGCGGTACCCCCCGGCGCCCGCTGGCCCGAGGTGACCACCGACATCGCCGTCGGCCAGATGCGGCAGATCGAGTTCGTCGCCGACGAGCCCGGCGACTGGGCCGTGCACTGCCACAAGAGCCACCACACCATGGGCGCCATGGGCCACGACGTGCCCACCATGATCGGCGTGGACCACCGGGGGCTGGTGGCGAAGATCCAGAAGATCGTGCCCGATTACATGGTGATGGGCGAGCGCGGCATGGCCGACATGGGCGCCATGGAGATGCCGCTGCCCGAGAACACCCTGCCCATGATGACCGGAACCGGCCCCTACGGGCCGCTGGAGATGGGCGGCATGTTCAGCGTGCTCAAGGTGCGCGAGCACCTGGCCGCCGGCGACTGGCGCGACCCGGGCGACTACGTGCAGCCGCCCGGCACCCAGGCCTGGGAATGGCAGGGCGCCGCGGCGGACCTGCCCCCCGCGCCGGCGGCCCCGGCCGCCTCCACCGCGCCGCAGGCCGGGGCCGCCACCGTGCGCAAACCGGGCCCGGGCGGCACCGGCCACGCCCATTGACCGGCCATGCAGGCAACCCCATATGCTATTAATTTAATAGCAACATGCCCTAGAAGAATATGCACTGGAGCCGTTTTTTACTTGAAACCCGGGTGGACAACCCCACCCACCGAAAGGACCCAGCCATGCCCCTGACCCCTCCCGCCACTGGCGCCGCCCGGACCCCGCTGGCCGCGCGCCGCCGCGCCCTGCACGGCATCGCCGCATGGAGCGCTGCCGCCGCCCTGCCCTGGCCGGCCTTCGCGGCCGGCCCGCAACCCATTGCCATCGAAGTCTGGAAGGACCCCAGCTGCGGCTGCTGCCAGGACTGGGTGGACCACATGCAGGCCAACGGCTTTCGCGCCACGGTGCATGAGACCGGCAACGCCGCCGTGCGCAGCCGCCTGGGCCTGCCGCAAAAGCTGGGCTCGTGCCACACGGCACTCGTCGGCGGCTACCTGATCGAGGGCCATGTGCCGGCCGCGGACGTGCAGCGCCTGCTGCGCGAAAAGCCCAAGGCCCTGGGCCTGGCCGTGCCCGGCATGCCGGTGGGCTCGCCGGGCATGGACGGCGCGATCTATGGCGGGCGCAAGGACGCCTACGACGTGCTGCTGGTGGCGCACGGCGGCGCCAGCACCCGCGTTTTCAGCCACTACCCGCCATCCAAGGAGCCCGCATGACCCGCCGCCCCTCCACCACGGGCCGTGCCGCCCTGCCCCCCTTCATCGCCGCCATCGCCTCCATCGCCGTCTTTGCCCTGGCGGGCACGGTCCCCGCGCAGGCGTCATCGCACGGCCAGGCCGGGCACGGCGGACACGATGGACATGCCGGCCACACCGCCGCGGCAGCCGCCCCGTCCGATGCGGCGTCCGCTCCGAACAACGCCACCGCGGTGGACGCCGAACTGTCCCAGGGCGAGGTCGTGCGCTGGGATCCGTCGGCCGCCCGGCTCACGCTGCGCCACGGCGAACTGAAGAACCTCGCCATGCCGCCCATGACCATGGTGTTCCGCCTGCAGGACCCGGCGCCGGACGTGCCGCTCGCGCCCGGCACGCCGGTGCGCTTCCATGCCGAGAGCCAGCGCGGCGCGCTCGTCATCACCCGCATCGAGGCGGCCCGCTGAAGGCCTCCGGCGCGGCGCCATAATCGCCGCCCATATGACCGCAGCAACCCGTTCGGCCAGCGACGCTGGCAGCATCACCCGCGTGGCGGGCATCGAGGTCGGCCACTACACCGACGCCCGCCGCCCCACGGGCTGCACCGCCATCCTCGCGCGCGAGGGCGCCGTGGGCGGCGTCGACGTGCGAGGCGCCGCGCCGGGCACGCGCGAGACCGACCTGCTCGCGCCCTCCAACCTGGTCGAGAAGGTGCATGCCATCGTGCTCGCCGGCGGCAGCGCCTGGGGCCTGGAGGCCGCCACCGGCGCCGTGCGCTGGCTGGAGGAGCGCGGCGTGGGCCTGGACGTGGCCGTGGGCCGCCTGCCCATCGTGCCGGCGGCCGTGCTGTTCGACCTGCTGGTGGGCGACATGCGCATCCGCCCCGACGCCGCGGCCGGCTACGCCGCCTGCGCCGCCGCGTCGCGCGACGATCCGGCCGAAGGCAACGTGGGCGCGGGCACCGGGGCCGCGGTGGGCAAGCTCTTCGGCATCGGGCGCGCGATGAAGGGCGGCATCGGCACGGCCTCGGTGTCGCTGGACGGCATCACCGTGGGCGCGCTCATCGCCTGCAACGCCGTGGGCGACGTAGTCGACCCGCACACCGCCCGCCCCGTGGCCGGCGCGCGCTCGGAAGACGGCCAGCGGCTGATGGACACGCGGCGCGCGCTGCTGGGCGGCGTGCCGCCCGAGCCCGTGCTGCCCGGCACCAACACCACCATCGGCGTGATCGCCACCGACGCGGTGCTGACCAAGGCCCAGGCCCATCGCCTGGCGGTGTCGGGCCACGACGGGCTGGCGCGCAGCATCAACCCCGTACACACCCAATTGGACGGCGACACGCTGTTCACCCTGGCCACCGGCGCCACGGGCCGCCACGCGGGCATGCTGGTGCTGGCCACCATGGCGGCCGAGGCCGTGGCCCGCGCCACGCTGCGCGCCGTGCAGGCCGCGCAGTCCCTCACCACCCACGAAGGCCTGTACCTGCCGAGCGCGGCGGACCTCGGCCGATGAACGCCCTCGCCGCCCGCTCCCGCACCGTCACGCGACGGGTGCACACGGCGCTGCTGAACCTGCGCGACCTGATCCTGTCGGCCGGTCCGATCGCCTTCCTGGCGGTAGGGCTGCTGGTGCTGGCCTACTGGTGGCTGCAGCCCGCGCCCCCGAAGCGCGTCACCCTGGCCACCGGGCCCGCGCAGAGCGCCTATGCGGACTTCGGCCAGCGCTACCAGAAGGCGCTGGCGGCCGACGGCATCGAGGTCGTCCTGCGCGAGACGGAAGGCTCGTCCGCCAACCTGCAACTGCTGCGCAGCGGCGAGGCCGACCTGGCCTTCGTGCAGGGCGGCACCGGCGAACTGCGGCCCGAAGACGCCGACGCCCTGGAATCGCTGGGCAGCCTGTTCGTGGAACCGGTGTGGATCTTCTACCGCACCGAGGCCGCGCGCCGCGTGGTCAAAAGCGGCCGGCTCGACAGCCTGGCGCAGCTGCGCGGCCTGCGCGTGAACGTGGGCACCGCCGGCAGCGGCGTGCCCACGCTGATGGAAAAGCTGCTGGAGGCCAACCGCATGGAGCCCCGCGCGCTGCGGCTGTCCGAGCTGGGGCAGACGCCGGCGACGGTGGAGTTCCTCGCGGGCCGGCTCGACGCGCTGGTGTTCGCCTCGGCGCCGCAGTCGCTCATGGTGCAGATGCTGCTGCAGACGCCGGGCGTGCGGCTCATGGACTTTCCGCAGCACGAGGCCTACGGGCGGCGCTTTCCGTTCCTCACGCCCGTCACGCTGCCGCGCGGCGTGGTGGACCTGGCCGGCAACGTGCCGCCCGCCGACGTGCGGCTGGTGGCCTCCACCACGTCGCTGCTGGCGCGCGAGGGCACGCACCCGGCGCTGCTGCAGCTGTTCGCGCAGAACGCGCAGTCCCTGCACGGCAGTGCCGGCTGGTTCAACCGGGCACGGGAATTTCCGAGCACCCGCCACAGCGAGCTGCCCATCGCCGCCGAGGGCGAGCGCGCCATCAACGAGCCCGCGCCGCTGCTGCAGCGCTACCTCCCCTTCTGGATGGCCAACCTGATCGAGCGCATGTGGCTGGTGCTGGGCATCCTGCTGGCCGCCATGCTGCCGCTGTCGCGCGTGGTGCCGCCGCTCTACCAGTTCCGCGTGCGCTCGCGCGTGTTCCGCTGGTATGGCCGCCTGCGCGAGATCGAGGACGAAATGGACGCCGGACAATCCGCGCCCCAGGCGCTGCACGAGGCCCTGGACCGGCTGGAAGCGCAGGTGGAAAAGGTGAGCGTGCCGCTGTCGTATGCCGACGAGCTGTACGCGCTGCGCAACCACATCCAACTGGTGCGCAAGAAGCTGCGCGCGGCGCCGGGCGTCGCGCCGGCTAGCGCGGCCTGACGGGCTTGCCGGCGCCCTTGCCGCGCTGCGCGCGGCCGTGGGCGGCCGCCACCGCGGGCGGCGGGCCGGGCAGCACCCGCAACGCCCCTTCGGCCATCAGCTTGTCGCGCATGCGGCGCGTCATCGACTGCGTGCTGCCGTCGGCCGCGGTGAACAGGAACAGCGTGTGGTGCGGACTCGACCAGGTCAGTTGCGTGTACACAGCGCGCTGGTTGGAGATCAGCTCGACCCAGCTGCCCAAAGGAAAGTCGTTGGTGGCCTCGGCGCCGCTGGCGGCGGCATCGCCGCCCTCGTCGGCCACGCCGGGTTCGTGCAGCGAGCCATAGAGCGATTCCGGCGGCACGATGGTCTCCATGCCGTCCGGCTCCTCGGCGGACGCACCGGCCGGCTGCAAGGCCAGGCTGGCGGCACGCTCCATCGCGGCCTGGTGCAGGCCGGCGATGCGCTCGAGCACGGCGCCTGCCATGGCCTCGGCATGGCCCACGCTGTCCAGGCCCTGGCGCACGGTGCCGAGCATGCGCGTGACGGTGCCGCCCAGCCGCTCGGGCTCGGCCGCGGCCACCTCGGGCTGGGCGATCCAGAACAGCTCGGGCACCAGGGCGAGGTAGCCGCCGGGGTCGCCATCGGCACTGCCGGGGTCGTCCATCTGCGCGAGCGCCACCACGTCGGCCCAGGGGCCGGCGGCGAAATCGAGAATGTCCCGGGGCACCTGGTCCGCCCCCGCCAGCGCGCGGATGTCGGCCGCGATGCGCTTGGACAGGGCCTCGCGCTGCTGCACGCGCAGGGCGGCCTGCCGCTCGGCCTCCTGGGCCTCGCGCAACTGGCGCTCCTGCGACGCCCAGGCCGATTCAAGCGCCGTCAGCACCGTGGCGAAGGTGTCGGCGTCCTGGCTTTCGCTGGTGGCCAGGTGGCTCACCGCCTCGTCCACGAGCCGCATGAAGCGGTCGAAACGGGGGTCGGCATCGGATTCGAAGTCCAGCGCGCGCTGCGTCAGCTCGTCCAGCAGGCGGCGCGCGGGGTGCTTTTCGTCGGTGAAGAACCGCCGGTCGTGCCGCACCAGCTGCTTGATGGCGGGCCGCAGGTTCTGCACGGCCCGCTGGATGGGCGGGGGCAGACGCTGGTCCTGCGCGATGTTGTCCATCATGCGGCTCACCACCTCGGTGGCCGTGCGCGATGGCGAAGGCGGCGCGGGGGCGGCGACCGTCGCCGGGGCCGCGACGGCCGCAGCGCCGCTCCAGGCCCCCAGCGCCGCGGGCTGGCTGCCGGCCAGCCGGCCCACGAGGCGCTCCAGCTGGGCGATGTCTTCCATCGCCTCGGCGGCCGCCGCGGAGCTGGGCGCAAAGTAGTCCGAGCCCCCGGCGCCCATTTGCGAGCTGGCCGGGCCGCCGCCGCGGGCCTCGGTCCAGGCCGCTGGCTGCGAGGGTACGCCGCCGAACGCGGCGACGGGCGCCATGCCGTAGGCGAAGGCATCGCCGGAACTGGCGAGCATCTGGCGCAGCATGCCCACGGTCAGCAGGGCTTCCTCGGCCTCGGCGGCGAGCGGCATGCCCAGCGAGGCCGGGCTGCCACCGCTGCCCATGCCGCCGGGCATGCCGTACTGGCTGGGGTACGCACCGGGATGGGGCGCGCCGTAGCTGCTCACGGGGCCGCCGTAGCCGCCGCCGTGGCTGCTGGGATACGCGCCGCCATAGCCGGTGGCACGCCCCGCTGATTGGCCCGCCTGCCCCGCCACCGCGTAGCCCACCGGGGCGATGCCGTTGTCGCGAAGGCTCTGGGCGGCGGTTTTGTAGACGGAGACGAGTTCGTCGCCCAGCACCTTGCGCATGTGGGCCATCCACACCTGGCGGACCTCGGCGGACACGCCCGTGTCGCCCACCACCTGCTGCAGGGCGCGGATGTAGTTCTCGGGGCGCAGGGGATTGCGCTCGGGCTGCACGCGCTGCAGGCCCTGGGCGGAGCTGACCAGGGTGTTGAGTTCGGCCAGCGTGGCCTCGGTGGCATGCACTGCGATCTGCTGGGCCCGCGACAGCTCGACCTGGGCCAGCACCTCGGACTCGTCCATGAGCGACAGCTCGCCGAAGTCCATGCCCGTTTCGTCGCCCGGACGGGCGCGCGCGGTGGAGGGACCTTCGGCGAACACCTCCAGCAAGGCCATGGGGTAGGCCTTGGCCAGGGCGTCCTCGTGCTGCTTGATCAGCCGCAGCGCATCGGCCAGCAGCGTGCGCTGCTGGATGTTGCGCTCGGTGGATTCATCGCTGGCCAGCGCCCCCTGGGTCACGCTGGTCAGCCGTCCCATCAACGCCTCGCCCTGCCGCACCGCGTTGACGACGCAGGCACGAAAGACCGTTCTGGACCGGGACGCGGGCAGGGACATGGTGGCGGGCGAGGAAAAGCGGCAGCAGCGACGATCCTAACGGGTTGTTGCTTACTTGAGTGCCTTGTAACGCATGCGCTTGGGCTTTGCGCCCTCTTCGCCCAGGCGTTTTTTCTTGTCGGCTTCGTATTCCTGATAGTTTCCGTCAAAGAACACCCACTGGCTGTCGCCTTCCGCGGCCAGGATGTGCGTGGCGATCCGGTCCAGGAACCAGCGGTCATGGCTGATCACCAGCACGGTGCCTGCGTATTCCAGCAGCGCGTCTTCCAGGGCGCGGAGGGTTTCCACGTCCAGGTCGTTGGAGGGCTCGTCCAGCAGCAGGACGTTGCCGCCCGCGATCAGCGTCTTGGCCAGGTGCAGGCGCCCACGTTCGCCGCCCGAGAGGCTGCCGACCTTCTTTTGCTGGTCCGAGCCGTTGAAGTTGAAGCGGCCCGCGTAAGCACGGCTGGCCATCTGGAATTTGCCGACGTTCAGGATGTCCAGGCCGCCGGAGATGTCTTCCCACACGGTCTTGTCGTTGCCCAGTTCGTCGCGGTGCTGGTCCACGAACGCCATCTTGACGGTGGAGCCCACCACCACCTGGCCGCTGTCCGGCTGCTCGCGGCCGGCCAGCAGCTTGAACAGCGTGGACTTGCCAGCGCCGTTGGGGCCGATGATGCCCACGATGGCGCCCGGGGGAACGCTGAAGCTCAGGTCGTCGATCAGCACGCGGTCGCCGAAGGACTTGCTGACGTTATGGAACTCGAACACCTGCTGGCCCAGGCGCTCGGCCACGGGGATGAAGATTTCCTGCGTTTCGTTGCGGCGCTGGTATTCGAAATCGCTCAGTTCCTCGAAGCGGGCCAGGCGCGACTTGCTCTTGGCCTGGCGGGCCTTGGGGTTCTGGCGCGACCATTCCAGCTCCTTCTTCAGGGCCTTGGCGTGGGCTTCCTCGCTCTTTTGCTCCTGCGCCAGGCGGTCGCCCTTTTGCTCCAGCCAGGTGCTGTAGTTGCCCTTCCATGGAATGCCGCGGCCGCGGTCCAGCTCCAGAATCCATTCGGCGGCGTTGTCGAGGAAGTAGCGATCGTGGGTGATGGCCACGACGGTGCCGGAAAAGCGCTTGAGGAACACTTCCAGCCACTCGACCGACTCGGCGTCCAAATGGTTGGTGGGCTCGTCGAGCAGCAGCATGTCGGGCTTGGACAGCAGCAGGCGGCACAGGGCCACGCGGCGCTTTTCGCCGCCGGACAGCAGGCCGATCTTGGCGTCCCAGGCGGGCAGGCGCAGGGCGTCGGCGGCGATTTCCAGCTGGTGCTCGGAGTCGGTGCCGGCCGTGGCGATGATCGCCTCCAGCTGGGCCTGCTCGGCCGCCAGGGCGTCGAAGTCGGCGTCTTCGGCGCCGTAGGCCACGTAGACCTCTTCCAGGCGCGCCTTGGCCGCGAACACCGCGCCCATCGACTCTTCCACGCTCTCGCGCACGGTGTGCTCGGGGTTGAGCTTGGGTTCCTGCTCCAGGTAGCCGATGGTCAGGCCCGGCATCGGAATGGCTTCGCCTTCGATTTCCTTGTCCACGCCGGCCATGATCTTGAGCAGCGTGGATTTGCCCGAGCCGTTCAGGCCGAGCACGCCGATCTTGGCGCCGGGGAAGAACGACAGGGAGATGTCTTTCAAGATCTGCCGCTTCGGCGGCACGGTCTTGCTGACGCGGTTCATCGAATACACGTATTGGGCCATTGGCTTTCTTTCCTTAGATGGGGGCTGCGCTGCCGGGGTGCACGAGCGGCCGGGGAGGCCTGCCGGAAAAGCGCGTTCAGGCGGATTATCGGATGCTTTGGCGCCGGCGCTTTCGGCAACCCCGCAACGCGGTGCCCGCGCGCGACAGTTTGCCCCAGGGGCGGCCCGCCCGCGCCGCCTGCGTAAAGCCCCGACCGCCGGCGGGCATCTCGTGCCACAATAGCGCCCAGCCACCGGCTCCAGTGATCGGTGGCCTCAGCAACCTGCTGGGGACGACGAAGCCGCCATGCGGCGTTCTGGCTCCCATTCGTGAATCCCATCTGCCTTGACTGGCCGCAGCCCCGACATGGGTCCTGCGACAGGCCGATGCCCCCAGCGCCCGGACAGGGCGTTTCCTTGAATGAACTTTGACGAACTGAATCTGGCCCCAGCCATTCTGAAGGCCGTGCACGAACAGGGTTACGAAACCCCGACCCCCATCCAGGCACAGGCCATCCCCGCCGTGCTCGAGGGCCACGATCTGCTCGCCGGCGCACAGACCGGCACCGGCAAGACCGCCGCCTTCACCCTGCCCATGCTGCACCGCCTCTCGCAGGGCACGGCCCCCAAGAGCAAGTTCGGCGGCAAGGGCGTGCGCGCCCTGGTGCTCACGCCCACGCGCGAACTGGCCGCCCAGGTCGAGGAATCCGTGCGCGACTACGGCAAATACGTCGACATCTCGTCCACCGTCGTGTTCGGCGGCGTGGGCATGAACCCGCAGATCGACCGCATCAAGCGCGGCGTGGACGTGCTGGTCGCCACCCCCGGCCGCCTGCTGGACCTGCAGCAGCAGGGCTTCCTGGACCTGTCCACGGTCGAGATCCTGGTGCTTGACGAAGCCGACCGCATGCTGGACATGGGCTTCATCCACGACGTGAAGAAGATCCTCGCCCTGGTGCCCAAGGACAAGCAGAGCCTGCTGTTCTCCGCCACGTTCAGCGACGAGATCCGCGAGCTGGCCAACACGCTGCTCAAGAACCCGCAGAGCATCCAGGTCACGCCGCGCAACACCACGGTGCAGCGCATCACGCAGGTGATCCACCCCGTGGGCCGCGGCAAGAAAAAGCAGGTGTTGCTGCACATCATCCAGGAGCACGACTGGAGCCAGGTGCTGGTGTTCACCCGCACCAAGTTCGGCGCCAACAACGTGGCCGAGTTCCTGACCAAGAACGGCGTCAACGCCATGGCGCTGCACGGCAACAAGAGCCAGAGCGCCCGCACGCAGGCCCTGGCCGGCTTCAAGAGCGGCGACATCCGTGCGCTGGTGGCCACCGACATCGCGGCCCGCGGCATCGACATCGATGAGCTGCCGCACGTCGTCAACTACGAAATCCCCAACGTGTCGGAAGACTACGTGCACCGCATCGGCCGCACCGGCCGCGCGGGCGCCAGCGGCCAGGCGGTGAGCCTGGTCTGCATGGACGAAGAGGGTTTCATGATGGAGATCGAGCGCTTCACCAAGCAGGAGATCCCGGTCCAGATCCTGGAAGGCTTCGGCCCTGAGCCCGGCGAGAAGGCCGAGCCCATCGCCATGGGCCGCCAGACCATCTGGGGCGGCGCAGGCAAGCCCCCGAGCCGCGAAGTCATGCAGGCCGCCGCCAAGGCCGCCCGCAGTGAAATGATGGATCGCATCCGCACCAACAAGGCCACGCAGGGCGGTGGCGGCGGCGACCGAGGCGGCAAGCCCGCAGGCGGCGGCGCACGCTCCGGCGGCGGCCCCCGCGCCGCGGCCGGCGAAGGCGGCGGCAACGGCGCTCCCCGCGGGCGCGGCGGCAACGGCCCGCGTGCCGGCGGCCCTGGCGGCAATCCCCGCGGTCCCGGCGCCCAGGCGGCCGGACGTGGCGGCCGCGGCCCCGGCGGCGGCAATGCCGGTGCTGGCGGCTACGGCGGTGGCAACGGCGGCGGTGGTGGTGGCGGTGGCAACCGCTTCGACGACGGCCAGCCGCGCCGGGAGAACGCGCACCTGGGTACCCAGACGGGCGGCCATCTCGGCGCCCCTCGCCATGCCGGTGCCGGCGGCGGCCAGCCCGACCCCATGCGCACGAGCGTGGACAGCATGGCCGGCTCCGGCCGCCGCGGTGGCGGTGGCTACCGCAGCGGTGGCGGCGGTGGTGGTGGCGGCTACGGCGGTGGCGGCAACCGCGGTAATTCCGGTGGCGGCTCGCGTGGCGGCCCCCGGGGTGGTGGCGGTGGCGGCTACGGCCGCTGAAGCACCGGCCCCGCCCGTGCACGGCCGCAGCCGGCCCGCGCCCCGATCCTGAGGAACGCATGCGCCCTGCCGATCCCGCGCGGCCCATGGACACCTTGCTGGTGTCCACCTGCAACACCCTGAACCTCGCCCTGCCCGGGCGGGTGTTCTATCCCAACCAGGACGCCTATACCCAGGCCGAATTCGAACGCAAGGTCGATTGGCTCGGCGGGCGCCTGTGTGCGCTGAATGCCGATGTGCTGGCCGTGCAGGAGGTGTGGGACGAACAGGCGCTGCAGACGGCCATCGGCCGCAGCGGCCTGCGCTACGACTTCGTGAGCGTGCCTGGCGCCGAGAACACCGGCGCCTCGCACGGCGCCCAGGGCACGCCGCGCGTGGGCATCGCCACGCGGCTGCGCGTCGAATCGCTGCGCTCGATAGTGGAGTTTCCTCCCGCGCTGGCGGTCGATGTGCCGGGCTTGGGAACGCACCACCGGTTCGAACGCCCGCCCCTGCTGGCCACCCTGCGCATGAAGCACGGCCAGACGGTGAACGTGGTCACGGCGCACCTCAAATCCAAACGCCCCAAATTCCTGCTCGACGCCCTCGGGCAGCCGCTGGAGGACCGCGACGACCGCAAGGTCGCGGCCCTGGCTTCGCTGCGCTCGCTCATCATGCGCGGCGTGGAGGCGGCGGCGCTGCGCTGCCTGGTCGTGGACCTGCTGCAGCGTACCGACGTGCCGCTGGTGCTGCTGGGCGACTTCAACGACACGCCCGACAGCGTGACCACGCAGCTCATCTGCGCGACCACCGAGGTCGCCTACGACCGCAGCGCGCGCGACGTGGCCCTGTACAACGCCTACGACGTGCAGGGCGACGCCGCCCTGAAAAAGGACGTGGCCTACTCGCACATCCACCAGGGCATGCCCGCGGTGCTGGACCAGATCCTGGTCAGCGAGGAATTCGTGCCCAACGCCCGGTCGGGCGCGAACACCGGCGACGTGCGGCGGGTCGATTACTTCAACGACCACCTGCACGAGGGGCGCGACCGCACGCGCTCCGACCACGGCTTCGTCCGCGCCTTGCTGCGCCTGCAGATGCCCGCCCCCGCGCCCACGAGGCCCACGCCCCCCGCCGTGCCACCTGCGGCCTGACCGGCGCCCGCCGCGCGCAGCCCGGCCGCGCCGCCGCGGCCTTGCGCGAAAACCCGGCAGAGCCGCGTGTTTGGCCGACAGGCCCCGTCTGCAACGCCGGGTAACATCGGCGCAGCCCCATAGCAGCCCCCTTGGCCGGATCCACAGACCATGAAACAGCCCATTCCCCACCGACGTGCCCTTTCATCGCCTCCCCTGACCGGCCCTGCCGGCGCGGAGCCCTGGAAAGCGCGCACCTTGTGGACTTGCAGCACGGTCCTCGCCTCGGCCGTGCTGGCGGCATGCAGCAGCACCCCGCTGCCGCCCTGGCCCTCCTCCGCGCCGCCCCAGGCCACGGTGCCCGCGGCGCCCCGCCCCCAGACCGCGCGCGTGGTGCCGCCGCCACTGGGCACACAGCGCGCCGAGGTCGTCACCTCGCCGGTGCTGTCCACCCCCATCATTCCCAGCGCGGAGCCCGCGCCCGGCGCCACGCCGCCCGCCGCGGCCGCGCCACCGGCCGACCTGCCCTACAGCGCGGCGGTCGCCGCCCGCTTCCCCGCGCCGGCCGTGCACTACGACACCCCCGGCCTGGCCGACGGGCGCCGCGCGTTCACCACCAATGCCGAGGCCGCCCAGTGGCTGCGGCAGCTCGCCGCCACCCCGCAGGGCGCCACCAAGGCCACGGTGCTGGACCTGGGCATGTCCCAGCGCGGCACGCCCCTGCAGGCCCTGGTGCTCACGCACGCGCCCAACACCGACGTGGCCAGCCTGGATGCGAGCGGCAAGCCCACGGTGCTGCTGATCGGGCAGCAGCACGGCGACGAGCCCGCCGGCGGCGAAGCCCTGCTGGTGATGGCGCGCGAACTGTCGCAGGGCCTGCTGGAGCCGCTGCTGGACCGCATCAACGTGGTCGTGGTGCCGCGCGCCAACCCGGACGGCGCCGAGGCCGGCACCCGCGCCACGGCCAACGGCACGGACATGAACCGCGACCACCTGCTGCTGAACACGCCCGAGGCCCAGGCCCTGGCGCGGCTCACGCGGGACTACCGCCCCATCGCCGTGCTCGATGCGCACGAATACACCGTCGCCGGCCGCTTCCTGGAGAAGTTCGGCGCCATCCAGAAGTACGACGCGCTGCTGCAGTACGCCACCACGGCCAACGTGCCCGAGTTCCTCACCAAGGCGGCGCGCGAGTGGTACCACCAGCCCATGGCGGCCGCGCTGCAGGGCCAGGGCCTGACCAGCGAGTGGTACTACACCACTTCCACCGATCCGCAGGACCGCCGCGTGTCGATGGGCGGTACGCAGCCCGACACGGGCCGCAACGTGAACGGCCTCAAGAACGCGGTCAGCCTGCTGGTGGAGACGCGCGGCGTGGGCATCGGGCGGCTGGACATCCAGCGCCGCGTGCATGCCCAGGTGACCGCGCTGTCCAGCGCGCTGCGCAGCACGGCCGAGCGGGCCGGCAACCTGGAGCAGGTGCGCTCGTTCGTGGTGCGCGACACCGCGGCGCAGGCCTGTCGCGGCCAGGTCGCCATCGAGGCGGCGCCGACCGCCACGCAGCGCGACCTCGTCATGCTCGACCCCGCGACGGGCGCGGACCGCACCGTGCGCGTGGACTGGAACTCGTCGCTCGAATTGCGCACCGTTGCATCGCGCCCCCGGCCCTGCGGCTACTGGCTCTCGCCCACGGCGGGCCAGGCGGCCGAGCGGCTCAAGCTGCTCGGGCTGCAGGTCATGCGCGTGGCCGAGCCGGGTTCGCTCCTGAGCGACAGCTACCAGGAAACCGGCCGCGAGGAAGGCGTGCGCCAGGACGTGCGCGGCACCATCGCAGGCCAGCAGGACATCACCCGCGTGCGCGTGACCACCGTGCGAACCGCCATCGACGTGCCCGAAGGCAGCTACTACGTGCCGCTGAACCAGCCCCTGGCCAACCTGGCCGTCGCCGCGCTGGAGCCCGACACGCAGAACAGCTACTTCGCCAACCACCTGATCCCGGCGCTGGGCGACACGGCCCGGGTCATGGCCACGCCGTCGCTGGTGTTCGAAGAGGCCGACTGAAGCCGGGGAAAGACAGGCGCGGGGCCAGCCCCACGGCGCCGGCCAGCCTGCAGACGACCTGACGACCTGACGACCTGACGACCTGACGACCTGACGGACAGACGGACAGACGGACAGACGGGATGAGGCGCGCCAAGGCCCCTGTAGATTGCTACAAAAATAGTAGCAATATGCCCTAGTCAATCATGCCGTGGAGCCCGATTCGGCTCAAACCGAAGCGTGCCGCTCCTCCAGCGCACCCGGCGCCGTCGCCTCGGCCTGGCGCTCGCCGGCGCGGCCCAGCACATGCGTGGTCATCGCCGCGGCCAGCGCCTCCTCGCCGAGGAACACCTTGGCCACGCCCTCTTCCTGCTCCAGCAGCCGGGCCTCGGCCTCGTTGTGGCTGCGGACCACGGTTTCGATCTCCGGGTTGAGCGTGCGTGCCGTCGCGATGATCTGGCGCACGTCCAGCGTGTTCGGCGTGGCGATCACCAGCATGTGCGCCCGGGCGATGTGCGCCTGGATCAGCACGGCCGGCTCCACCGCGTCGCCGTAGACCGCCGCCATGCCGCCGTTGCGCAGCGTCTCCACCAGATCGCGGTTCTGCTCGGCCACGACGAAGGGAATGTCGCTCTCCGACAGCGCCGCCGCGATGCGCCGTCCCACGCGGCCGTAGCCAACCAGCACCACCTGGCGCGCGAGGTACCGGCGGTGCGTGCTCAGGGGCAGCTCCGCCAGCGGGTCGTCGCGCTGCTCCAGCCGGCGCGCCAGGGCCGAGCGGGCGCGCAGCCACTCCTGCAGCGGGGCGATGGCATGGAACAGCAGCGGGTTGACCGCGATCGAGATGAGCGCACCGGCCAGCACCAGGCTGGCCCCTTCCGGCGGCAGCAGCCCCAGCGAGGCGCCCAGGCCCACCAGGATGAAAGAGAACTCGCCGATCTGCGCCAGGCTGGCCGACACCGTGAGCGCCGTGTTCAGCGGGTAGCGGAAGGCCAGCACCAGGGCGGCCGCCGCGAGCGTCTTGCCCAGGATGATGATGGCCACCACGGCCAGTACCTGGAAGGGGCGCTCCACCAGCACCCAGGGGTTGAACAGCATGCCCACGGAGACGAAGAACAGCACCGCGAACGCATCGCGCAGCGGCAGCGACTCCTGGGCGGCGCGGTGGCTGAACTCCGACTCGCGCATCACCATGCCGGCGAAGAACGCCCCCAGCGCGAACGACACGCCGAAGAGCGCGGCGGAGCCGAAGGCGATGCCCACCGCCGCCGCCACCACGCACAGCGTGAACAGCTCGCGCGAGCCGGTGCGCGCCACCTGCCAGAGAATCCACGGGAACACCCGCCGCCCCACCACCAGCATCAGCGCCACGAAGCCGCCCACCTGCGCGATGGTCCAGCCCAGCGTCTTCCACAGCTCGCCCGTGCTGCCCGCCCCGGCGGTGCCGTTCAGCCACTGCGCCAGCGGCGGCAGCAGCACCAGGACCAGCACCATGGCCAGGTCCTCCACCACCAGCCAGCCGACGGCGATGCGGCCGGTGTACGAATCCAGGATGCCCAGCGTCTCCAGCGCCCGCAAGAGCACCACGGTGCTGGCCACCGACAGGGCCAGGCCGAACACCAGCGCCCCGCCCAGGCCCCAGCCCCACCACAGCGCCAGGCCCATGCCCAGCAGCGTGGCCACCGCCATCTGCACCAGCGCCCCGGGCACGGCGATCTTGCGCACCGCCAGCAGGTCGCCCAGCGAAAAATGCAGCCCCACGCCGAACATCAGCAGCATCACCCCGATCTCCGCCAGCTGGCTGGCCATTTCGCCATCGGCCACGAAACCCGGGGTGAAGGGGCCGATCACCACGCCCGCGAGCAGATAGCCCACCAGGGCCGGCAGGCGGATGCGGGTCGCAATGAAGCCCAGCACGAGCGCCAGGCCCAGCGCCGCGGCAATGGTGTTGATGAGTGAGAGGCTGTGCGGCATGGGGTGATGGGGGAGCGGGCGCACCCGATGCGCGCCTGCCCTTGCGTTATACCCGCAAGCCCCCGGTTGCCGCAAAACGCCAGGGGCCAAAAAGACCGGGGAGGCCCCGGCAGGCAGGTATCATTCACGCCTCGCACGGACCCGCCTGCCATCGTCCCGATGTGCCACACGGCGTCTGGCCCGTGCTGCAGGGCCTGAAGCCCCGCGTCTTTTTTCTTTTTCCGTCTGCCCGTAGCTCAACCGGATAGAGCAATTGCCTTCTAAGCAATAGGTCGGGGGTTCGAGTCCCTCCGGGCAGGCCAATCCATTTTTTACAACCACCGGGGGCGCACTCCCCGGCATCGCTTCAGTGCCTGCCCACGCCTTGCATCCAGCAGCGGCGCGGAAAGCGCGCTGTCGACAACCCCGGCTTCAGCCTTGGGCCTGGGTCTCGAAACGGCAGCTGTCGCCGTATTGGTATTCGGATGCGGCAGAGCGGAAGGCCTGCTGGCCGTCTCCGTCGATGGCGCCATCGCCCTGTTGCCACTGGAGGCCGAAGCCGCCGAATTCCCCCATCTGGGTGGAGGGGGCGCTTTCGCCGAAACGCAGCGGCGAGGGAACAGCCGGGTTGGAAAACATGGGGAAACCCTCCAAAAACAGACCCGTCGTCTGGGGCTGCCATTGGGCGCCCGCACCGCAGAGCAGCGCGTCGGAAGGCCGGGCCGGCCGGCGTAGGCGCAATCCGACACCCCCCGCGCCCCGCCCCCTCCTCCGCCGGCTGGCGGATCAAAGGCGGATCAAGGTCCGGTGGCCGGGCGGAATGCGGCAGACGGGCTACTGCGGAGGGGCCTGCCGTGCCGGCGCATCCGGCAATGCGGCGCGGCGCGATTCCAGCCGTTCGACCAGCTGGGCGGCCAGGAACTGCAGCATCTCCACCTGCCGGGCCTCCAGCTCCCGCGGCACGCGGTCGATCACGCACAGCGTTCCGAGCGCCTGCCCGGTCGAGGTGATGAGCGGCGCGCCGGCATAGAACTTGATGTTGGGCTCGCCCGTGACCAGCGGGTTGTCGGCAAAGCGTTCGTCCCGCGAGGTATCGCTCACGATCATCACGCTTTCCGGCACCTGGATCGCGTGGGCGCAGAAGGAGTGCTCGCGGGGCGTCTGCCGCGCTGCCAGCCCCACCTTGGCCTTGAACCACTGCCGGTCGGCATCCACCAGCGAAACGAGCGCGATGGGCGTCTGGCACAGGGCCGCCGCCAGCCGGGCGAACTCGTCGAAGGCCGCTTCCTCGTCGGTGTCCAGGATGCGCATGGATTCCAGTTCGGCCTGGCGCAGCAGTTCCGACTGCGCCGCATCCGCCGCGGCCGATGGGGGCAGTGCCGCGCGCACCTTGCGGCGGCGCGGCCGCGCGGCGTCCGCGCCGCGGTGGATGCTGTCGTGCAGCACCTGGGCCAGTTCGTCCAGCGAATAGGGCTTGGGCAGCAGCGTGAAGCCGTGGTCGGGGCTTTGCGCCAGCACGTAGCTGTAGCCGCTGGACAGCACGATGGGCAGGGTCGCGCCGTAGCGCTGGCGGATCTCACGGCCCAGTTCGATGCCGCTCATGCCGGTCATGACCACATCGGAGAACACCGCCACGAAGCGGCCCGGGCCGGCCTTCAAGGCCTCCAGCGCCTTTTCGCCGCTGGCCGTGACCACGGTGGTGTAGCCCAGTTCGTGCAGGGTCTGCTCGACGGACGCGGATACTTCCGCGTTGTCCTCCACCACCAGCACGCAGCCGCCGTTGCCCAGGGCCAGCCGGTCGTCGCCCTCGGCGGCCTGCGCATCGTAGCCAGGGCGCGCGGCGCGCGGCAGGTACAGGGTAAAACGGCTGCCCTCACCCAGCGTGCTTTCCACACGGATGTCGCCGCCGGACTGCTTGGCGAAGCCGAACACCTGCGACAGGCCCAGTCCCGTGCCGTGGCCCACGCCCTTGGTGGTGAAAAAGGGCTCGAAGATCTGCGTGAGGTGCTCCGGCGCGATGCCCGTGCCGCTGTCGATGATGGACACGGCCACGAATTTGCCCGGCACCGCGGGCTGCGACTGCAGCGCGGGAATCTCGGAGACGGCCCGCACCTCGATGGTGAGCTTGCCGCTGCCCTGCATGGCGTCGCGGGCATTGACGGCCAGGTTCACCAGGGCGGTGTCGAACTGGCTCGGGTCGGCGTGCACGAAGCAGGCCGTCTCCGCCAGGTTCAGCTCGATCTCGATGCGCGCGCCCGCCAGGCTGGCGATCATGTCGCTGACCGCCCGGGTGTTGTGCCCGGCATCGAACACCGTGGGCTGCAGGGCCTGGCGCCGCGCGAAGGCCAACAGCTGGCCCGTGAGCTTGGTGGCCCGCGTCACCGCGTTGGAGATGGACTCCATGAAACGGTGGCGTCGCTCGTCGGTGAGCTGCACGCGCCGCAGCAGGTCGATCGACGTGCGGATGACCGCCAGCACGTTGTTGAAATCGTGCGCGACCCCGCCGGTGAGCTGGCCGATGGCTTCGAGCTTTTGCGACTGGCGCAGCGCCTCTTCGGCCGTGCGCTCGCGCGTCACGTCGCGCGCCACCGCATGGACCAGGCCCTCCTCGGGCACGGCGGTCCAGCTCAGCAGGCGGTAGCTGCCGTCTTCCTTGCGCCAGCGGTTTTCGAACACCAGCGTGGGCGCGCCGGCCTCCAGCTTGGCCAGTTCGGCGGCCATGCCCTCGGCATCTTCGGGGTGGATGAATTCGGCCACGGCGTGGCCGGCCATCTGGGGCTTTTCCCATCCCAGAAGGCGCGTGGCGGCGGGATTGACCGCGGCGATCACGCCCTGGAAGTCGCACACCAGCATGAGTTCGCGCGAAAGCGCCCACAGGCGGTTGCGGTCGCGCACGCTTTCGGCCTGCACCAGCTTTTGCTCGTGGATGTCGGTGCTGGTGCCGATCCACCGGCTGATGGCCCCGCCCCCCGTGCGCAGGGGCAGCGCCCGCACCAGGTGCCAGCGCATCTCGCCGTCCGCGCGGCGGATGCGGAATTCGGTTTCGTACTGCTCGCCGGAGGCGACGCTCGCCTGCCAGAGTTGGGACACCGCCGGCATGTCTTCAGGGTGCACGAGGCCCGTCCATCCGTCGCCATCCAGCGTGCCCGGCTCGGCCTGGCTGTATTCGTATACCCGGTCGTTAAACCAGTCCAGCTGGCCATCGCTCCGGGAGGTCCACACGTGGCTGGGCAGCGACTGGGCGAAGGTGCGGAACTCCGCCGCGCTGTCGGCCACCGCCTGCAGCGCCGCCTTGCGGTCGGTGATGTCCTGCACCACCCCGACCATGCGAACGATCGCGCCGTCCGGGCTGCGCACGAATTCGGCCTTGCGGGCGATCCAGCGCAGGGCGCCATCGGTGGCGCGTCGGATGCGGTACTCCACATCCAGCGGGGCCGATTCGGCGTTGCGGGTTTCGCGGGCGGAGCGCACCTCGGCGTCCTCGGGGATCACCAGCGCCTCCAGCGCCTTGGCGGGAATGGTTTCGGCTTCGGGCACGCCGAAGATGCGATAGAACTCGCGCGTGCCGTACAACAGGTCGGTGGCCAGTTCGAGGGAGAACGTGCCCACGCCGCCCGCCTTCTGCGCGCGGTGCAGGCGTTCTTCGGACTGGCGCAGCGCCTCAGCGGCGCGGTGCTGCTCGGTGCGGTCGCGCAGCACCTTCACGAAGCCGATCGGCGTGCCGTCACCATCGCGGATCGGCGTCATCTCGCCGTTGGCCCAGAAGCGCTCGCCGGATTTGCGCACATGCCAGCGCTCGTCGGTGCCCACGCCCCGCGTGAGCGCGGCCTGCATCTCCATCTCCATGCGGTGCGCAGCACGGTCTTCGGGGGTGAAGATCCGGGCGGCGTCGTGGCCCAGCATTTCGGACTCCGTCCAGCCGAGCACGCGGCGGGCACCTTCGTTCCACCGCGTGACCTGGCCCTGCAGGTCGAAGGCGATGATGGCGTAGTCGATGGCGCTGTCCAGGATCTGGCGGTTGCGGATGTCGGTATCCGGCAAGGGTGCCGATGGCGCGGCGGCCTCGCTCCACTGCGCGATCGCGGCCTGCACGGACTGCGGCCAGCGTGCTACGGGCCCCAGGGGGGTCAGGGACCAATCGAACTCGGCGATCGCTCGCGCGTCGGGACGGCTACCCAGGGGATCGGCAGGGCCGGCGGCCGCTGGGCCGGGGACGGTGTGCATTGAGAAAAAACCTTTGAATCGCTCGCTCGTTTGGGTGTCGATGTGCAGTCGGGCCCGGCCGTTGCCGGCGGTCTCGCAGCGCTGCGCAACTTGTCATCATGCCTTTTTTCCAAAAGGCCCGGCGACCCGCCGGGCCGCCGGGCGGAGGCTCAGCCCGGCCCGCCGAACCGCTCGCGGTAGGCCTGCGGAGTGATCCCCAGGCGGCGCAGGAACAGCCGGCGCAGCGGCTCGTCCGACCGAAAGCCCACCCGCGCCGCCACGGTTTTGAGCGGCAGGCCGTTCTGTTCCTCCAGCAGCCGGCGGGCGCCTTCGAGCCGGGCGGTCTCGATGAAATCCGACGGGCTTTGCCCGCATTCCTGCAGGAACACACGGCGGAAGTTGCGCTCGCTCATGGCCGCCCGCGAGGCGAGCTGCTGCAGCGCCAGAGGCTCGGCCAGGTGCGACAGCACCCACGCCTGTACCTCGCGGATGCCCGGGTGGCGCGTGCCCTGGCTGGCCAGGTGCATGCTGAACTGCGATTGCCTGCCGGGGCGCTTCAAGTACATCACCAGGTCGCGCGCCACCTCCAGCGCCAGCGTGCGGCCGAAGTCCTCCTCCACCAGGGCCAGCGCCAGGTCGATGCCGGCGGTGACCCCGGCCGAGGTCCACAGGTTGCCGCTGCGCACGTAGATCGCGTCGGCATCCACGCGCACGGCGGGAAAACGGCGCTGCAGCAGATCGGCCACGCTCCAGTGCGTGGCCGCCTGCGCGCCGTCCAACAGGCCGGCCGCCCCGAGGAAGAAGCTGCCCGAGCACAGCGCCACCATGTGCCGCACCCGCGGCGCGGTGGCCGCCGCCCAGGCCACCACGCCGGGGGAGGCAGCCAGCGCCGTCTCGATGTCGCGGGACCCCACCACCAGCGCGATGTGCGGGTCCGGCCCCTGCCCCAGCTGGCGCGTGGCCCGCAGCGACATGGCCGTGTCGGAAGACACGTCGCCCAGCCCTTCAGCCGCCACCGACACCGCATAGCCCGGTGGCTGGCCGCGCCGCGCCAGGTGCACGTTGGCATAGTCGAACACCGACATGGGGCCGATCGCCTCCAGGGCCTTGAAGCCGGGGTAGACGACGATATCGACGGTGTAGGGAGTGGACATGACGGGCAGAAACCAAGAAATCAAAAGACTGCGGGCGGCACGACCCGCTCCAGCGGCCAAGATGCCCAGCACGGCGGCCAAACACGGCCGGGGCCCGCGCGGCGCGCGGCGGAGCGGGCCAAACGCTTTTACGCTCGCGGCACCAGCATGCAGGACCGTCCGGGCGCCGCCCGGGCAGGATTGTCGCCGGCCGATCCGGCCATGCCAGGCGGCCGGACCTGCCGCATCTGCTAGAAAGACTGCTGAAGACGCCCGAGGCGCCGCGCCCGCCGGCATAAGACGCCGCCGTGCCCCCCTTTGCGAGCCACCGAACCACCCACTGACAGGAGCCCCATCCCATGAAAACCCAAGCCGCCGTCGCCTGGAAGGCCGGAGAACCCCTCACCATCGAAACCGTGGACCTGCAGGGCCCGAAATTCGGCGAGGTGCTGGTCGAAATCAAGGCCACCGGCATTTGCCATACCGACTACTACACCCTCTCGGGCGCCGACCCGGAAGGGATCTTCCCCGCCATCCTGGGCCACGAAGGCGCGGGCATCGTGGTGGACGTGGGGCCGGGCGTGACCACCCTCAAGAAGGGCGACCACGTGATCCCGCTGTACACGCCCGAATGCCGCCAGTGCAAGTTCTGCCTGTCGCGCAAGACCAATCTGTGCCAGTTGATCCGCGGCACGCAGGGCAAGGGGCTGATGCCGGACGCCACCAGCCGCTTCAGCATCGACGGCCAGCCCATCTTCCACTACATGGGCACGAGCACGTTCAGCAACTACACCGTGGCCCCCGAGATCTCGCTGGCCAAGATCCGCGAGGACGCCCCGTTCGACAAGGTCTGCTACATCGGCTGCGGCGTGACCACCGGCATCGGCGCGGTGCTGTTCACTGCCAAGGTGGAGGCCGGCGCGAACGTGGTGGTGTTCGGCCTGGGCGGCATCGGCCTGAACGTGATCCAGGGCGCCAAGATGGTGGGCGCGGACAAGATCATCGGCGTGGACATCAACCCCGCCCGCCAGGAGATGGCGCGCCAGTTCGGCATGACGCACTTCATCAACCCGAATGAGGTCGAGAACGTGGTGGACACCATCGTGCAGCTGACCGACGGCGGTGCGGACTATTCCTTCGAATGCATCGGCAACACCAAGGTGATGCGCCAGGCGCTGGAGTGCACGCACAAGGGCTGGGGCCGCAGCATCATCATCGGCGTGGCCGAGGCCGGCGCCGAGATCAGCACGCGCCCCTTCCAGCTCGTGACGGGCCGCAAGTGGGAAGGCTCGGCCTTCGGCGGCGCCCGGGGCCGCACCGACGTGCCCAAGATCGTGGACTGGTACATGGAAGGCAAGATCGACATCGACAGCCTGATCACCCACACCATGCCCCTGGCCGACATCAACCACGGGTTCGACCTGATGAAGCGCGGCGAGTCGATCCGCGGCGTGGTCATCTACTGACCGCCCCGCGGCAGACCCCGATGGTGCCCGCCATGGACCGCATGGAACCCCTGCGCCGGATCGAGGCCGGCGTGCTCAATATCGCGTATTTCGAGGCGGGCCCCGCCGCGGGGCCGCCCGTCGTGCTGCTGCACGGCTTTCCCTACGACATCCATGCCTATGCCGAGGTCGCGCCGCGGCTGGCTGCGCAAGGGTGCCGGGTGGTGGTGCCGTTCCTGCGGGGCTACGGCCCCACGCGGTTCCTGAGCGCGGCCACGCCGCGCTCAGGCGAGCAGGCGGCGCTGGGCGCGGACCTGCTGGCGCTGCTCGATGCGCTGGCGATCGAGCGCGCGGTGCTCGCCGGCTACGACTGGGGCGGGCGCGCGGCCTGCGTGGTTGCGGCGCTGTGGCCCGAGCGGTGCGCCGGGCTGGTCTCGCTCAACAGCTACAACATCCAGGACATCGGCCGGGCCATGGTGCCCGACACGCCGGCCAACGAACAGCGCCTGTGGTACCAGTACTACTTTCACAGCGCACGGGGCGCGGCCGGCCTGGCAAACGACCGGCGGGCCCTCACCCGCCTGCTGTGGCAGTCGTGGTCGCCGACCTGGGCGTTCGACGAGGCCACCTTCGAGCGCAGCGCCGCCGCGTTCGACAACCCCGACTTCGTGGACGTGGTGATCCACTCGTACCGCCACCGCTTCGGCTTGGTCACGGGCGATCCGGCGTACGCCGGGATCGAATCGCGCCTGGCGGCGCAGCCGGCCATCCGCGTGCCGGCCATCACCTTCGACGGCGTGGACGACGGGGTTCGCCCGCCGGCCGATGCCTCGGCCCATGCCGCGAAGTTCAGCGGCCTGCGCACGCACCGCTGGGTGCCCGGCGCCGGCCACAACCTGCCGCAGGAGGCCCCCGAAGCCTTTGCCGATGCGGTGCTCGAACTGGTCCGTGCCACGCCTTCTTCTTCACTTCCCACGCCATGACCCATCCCCTTCAGACCCTGTCGGAACACCGCAGCTTCGGCGGCACCCAGCGCTTTTACCAACACGACTCCACCGAGATCGGCCTGCCGATGAAGTTCTCGGTGTACCTGCCGCCGCAGGCCGCCCACGGCCCGGTGCCCGCGTTGCTGTACCTGGCAGGCCTGACGTGCAACGAAGAGACCTTCATGGTCAAGGCCGGCGCGCAACGCCGGGCCTCGGAACTGGGCCTGGCACTGATCGCGCCCGACACCAGCCCCCGCGGTGCCGCGGTGGAGGCCCTGCCGGACGCCACCGCCCGCTGGGATTTCGGCATCGGCGCGGGCTTTTACCTCGATGCGACCCAAGCGCCCTGGCGCACGCACTGGCGCATGGAAAGCTACCTGGTGCAGGAACTGCTGCCCCTGCTGGGCCGGCACCTGCCGATCGACCTGGATCGCCTGGGCGTCTTCGGCCACTCGATGGGCGGCCATGGCGCGCTGACACTGGCGCTGCGCCACCCCGGCCGCTTCCGGTCGCTCTCGGCCCTGGCGCCGATCTGCGCGCCCACGCAGTGCCCCTGGGGCGAGCGGGCATTCACCGGCTATCTGGGCGCGGACCGCACGGCGTGGGGCGAGCATGACGCCACGGTGCTCATGGAAAACCAGCCGCTGGCCCCCTACCCGGCCGGCATCCTGATCGACCAGGGGCTGGGTGACAAATTCCTCGCCGAGCAGCTTTACCCGGAGCGCTTCGAAGCCGCATGCCAGGCCATCGGCCAACCCCTCACCCTGCGCCGCCACGAGGGGTACGACCACGGCTACTACTTCATCCAGACCTTCATCGAAGACCATCTGGCACACCACGCAGCGCTGTTGGAATAGGCCGGCGGGCCCACCTACCCGTTTTGTAACGCCACGGGTAAACCCTTAATTTGCTCTTAAGGCTGGCGCTCAAGAATGCGCCATGACTCACATTCCGCAGCCGCAGTTGCGGCTTATTACAAAGACGAGCAAGGGAGCGTTGGGACATGCGGGGCTGGACCCCCGCAACGCCCTGCATCCGGCTTGGATCATCACCATCATCAGCCTCTGGCTGGCCACGGCCTGCAACGTGCCGTTGTGGCGAGCCCTGCTGCAATTGCCCAATGCCCACAGCCTGCGCGGCTGGGCGTTCCTGATGGCATTCGTCTTGGCAGTGGCCGCCGCCAATGCCGCGGTCATCGGCTTTCTCGCGTGGGGTCGCCTTCTCAAGCCCATGCTGGCCGTGGGTATCTTGCTGGCCGCTCTTGGTTCTTACTTCATGACGGCCTACGGCATCGTGATCGACACCGGGATGATCACCAACGTGCTGCAGACCGATCCGCGCGAGGCGGCCGACCTGCTCGACTGGCGCCTGCCGCTCACGATCGTGGCGCTGGCAGGGCCGCCCCTTTGGTGGCTGGCGCGCACCCGCGTGAAACCGCTCGGCTTTGCCCGGCAGATCATGTTCCATGGCCTGCTGCTGCTGGGCTCGCTGGCCCTGGCCGCGGGCTTGGTCTTCGCCGTGTTCCAGGATTTTTCCTCCGCCATGCGCAACCACACGCAGCTGCGCTACCTGATCAACCCCCTGAACAGCCTCTATGCCGTGGGCAATGCCGCTGCGCGCCCCCTGCGCCGGGATGCCGGCCCGCTGATGCCGCTGGGGCGCGATGCCAGGCTGGGGGCGTCCTATGCCGGCCAAGGCAAGCCGCCGCTGCTGGTGCTGGTGCTGGGCGAGACCGGGCGCAGCGGCAATTTCGGCCTCAACGGCTACGGCCGCCCGACGACGCCCGAGCTGTCCGCCCGCAACGACCTCGTCAGCGCCCGCAACGCCTGGTCCTGCGGCACCAGCACGGCGGCATCCGTGCCCTGCATGTTCTCCAACCTGGGGCGCACCGCCTACGAGGCCAGCCGCATCCGCTCCGAGGGGTTGCTGGACGTGCTGCAGCATGCCGGACTGGCCGTGCTGTGGGTGGACAACCAGTCGGGCTGCAAGGGCGTGTGCGACCGCGTGGCCGAAGCCAGCACCTCGGCCAAGCCCGATGACCCCCAGTGGTGCGCCGACGGCAAGGAATGCCTGGACGACGTGATGCTCAAGGGCCTGGACGCCCGCATCGCGGCGCTGCCGGCCGAGCAGCGGGCGCGCGGGACCGTGGTGGTGCTGCACCAGATGGGCAGCCACGGCCCGGCGTATTTCAAGCGGTCGCTGCCTTCGCAAAAGCCCTTCCAGCCCGAATGCCGGACCTCGGCGCTGCAGGAATGCCAGCGCCAGGAAGTGGTCAACGCGTACGACAACAGCATCGTGTCCACCGACCATTTCCTCAATGCCACCATCCAGTGGCTGGCCGCGCAGTCGGGCACCGCGCAGACCGCGATGATGTACGTGGCCGACCACGGCGAGTCGCTGGGCGAGAACAACATCTACCTGCACGGCATGCCCTACGCCATCGCGCCCGATGTGCAAAAGCACGTGCCCTGGATCACCTGGCTGTCGCCCGCCATGCAATCGCGCACCCGCACCACCACCGCCTGCCTGCAAAAAGACCTGGGCGAGCGGCGACTGTCGCACGACCACTACTTTCACTCCATCCTCGGGTTGATGGACGTGCAGACCAGCGTTTACGAGGCGTCGAAGGACATGTTCGCCACCTGCCGGGGCGTGGCCGCCGCAGGCTGATCCCCCGCCGCGCGGCGACAATCGCGCCCATGAACCTGCGGTTTGTCGAAGCCTTCCACTGGGCCGCCTCGCTCAAGAGCATCACGCGGGCGGCCGAAAAGCTGCACATCACGCAGTCCGCCCTGTCCAGCCGCATCGCCGCGCTGGAGGAGGAACTGGGCGTGATCCTGCTGGACCGGCGCGAGCGCCTGTTCCGCCTCACCGCCGCCGGGCAGCGCTTTCAGCTGCTGGCCGTGCGCCTGCTGGAGCTGCAGCGGCAGGTGAAGGAAGAACTGGGCACCAGCCCGCACGCGCCGGTGGCGCTGCGCATCGGGGCCATCGAATCGGTCGTGCACAGCTGGCTCACCGGCTGGTTGCAGGAGATGCACAAGACCCGCCCCGACTTCGAGCTGGAGCTGACCGTGGAAACCTCGCCCGTGCTGGTGGACCAGGTGCGGCGCGGGGCGCAGGACCTGGTGTTCACCTCCCTGCCCGCCACCGACACCGCGGTGCGCACACGGACCATGCCGCCGCTGGAACTGGTGTTCGTCGGGCACCGCACCCTGCACTCCGCGGGGCGGTACGACCTGCAGCGGCTGGCGCAGCACGACCTCATCACCTTCCAAAAGGGCTCGCACCCGCACCAGAGCCTGCTGCAGCTGTTCCAGGAATCGGGCGCGGCCGTGCCGCGCATGCACGCCATCTCGTCGATTTCGGCCATGCTGCAGTTCGTGGAAGCGGGATTCGGCATCGCGGTGCTGCCGCGCGCCGTGACGCAGCGGCTGTCGCACCGCATGCCGCTGCACATCTTGCGGGCCTCGTGCGCGCTCACCGCCCTACCCATCCACGCCAGCTACCGCGAAGACCCCGGATCGGGAATCACCGAATCGGTGCTGGAATCGGCGCAGGCGTACGTGGCCCAGACCCAGACTGCCCGAAAAAAGCGCACGCCGCGCTGACCGCACCGTCGCAGTGCACGCGCCCCCGGGAAAGCCCGGATGGCATTGGCATGCTTTTCGCAATATTGAAAATTCAGTGGTCGCCATCGATTTTTTCGATGACGTGAACGCAAAATTTTGCGTTGGATTCGCCGCCGTGCGGCTTTCAGAATCCGCGGCATTGCCACCACCGCAAGCCCCGCATTCCAGGGCTTTCACGACGATGCCATCCCCTGTTCTTTCCCCCGGCGCCGCCGCCGGTCTGACCGCCCGGTCCACCGCCCGCGACGTGCGCGCGGCCGCCCGCGCCGGGCACCTGTCCGACCACACGAGCGGCCTGGCCAGCGACTACGTGCAGGTCAACCTGGCCATCCTGCCCCAGGCGCTGGCCACCGAGTTCCAACGTTACTGCGAGCGCAACCCGCGCGCCTGCCCGGTGCTGGCGGTCAGCGAGCCCGGCTCGCCCGCCCTGCCCGCGCTGGGCGCGGACATCGACATCCGCACCGACCTGCCCCGCTATGCCGTGTGGCGCGACGGCGTGCAGGTGGACGCGCCCACCGACCTCTTCGCCCACTGGCGCGACGACCTCGTGACCTTCGCCATCGGCTGCTCGTTCTCGTTCGAGCACGCGCTGCTGGCGGACGGCATTCGCCTGCGGCACATGGACCAGGGCCGCAACGTGTCCATGTACCGCACCGACCGCGCCACCGAGCCCAGCGGCGCGTTCCGCGGGCCGCTGGTCGTTTCCATGCGCCCCATGGCAGCTGCGGACGCGATCCGAGCCATCCAGATCACCTCGCGCATGCCGCAGGTGCACGGCGCCCCCGTGCACCTGGGCGACCCGGCACTCATCGGCATCCACGACCTGTCCCGGCCCGACTACGGCGACGCCGTGAGCGTGCAGCCGCACGAGCTGCCGGTGTTCTGGGCCTGCGGCGTGACGCCCCAGGCCGCCATCGCGGCGGCCCGCCCCGCCTTCTGCATCACCCACGCGCCGGGGCACATGCTGGTCACCGATCTGCTCAACCGCGATCTGGTGACCGCCTGACGCCGCCCTTACTGTCCCACCCCTTCCAAGAAAGACTTCGCACCATGTGGCTCCGGCACACCTCCCCCACCGAGCGGCGCACCCTGGCCGCCACCTTCGCAGGCTATGGCGTCGATGGCTTCGACTACATGATCTACACCTTCCTCATCCCCACGCTGCTGGCCGCGTGGAACATGTCCAAGGCGGAGGCCGGCTACATCGCCACCGGCGCGCTGCTCACCTCCGCCATCGGGGGCTGGGCCGCGGGCGTCCTGGCCGACCGCTACGGCCGCGTGCGGGTGCTGCAGTGGACGGTGCTGTGGTTCACACTGTTCACCTTCCTGAGCGGCTTCACCGAATCGTTCGGCCAGCTGTTCTTCACCCGGGCCATGCAGGGCTTCGGCTTCGGCGGGGAGTGGGCCGTGGGCTCGGTGCTGATCGCGGAGACCATGTCGGCCAAGCACCGCGGCAAGGCGGCCGGGCTGGTGCAAAGCAGCTGGGCCGTGGGCTGGGCCGCTTCGGCGCTGGCGTTCTGGGGCGTGTATTCGGTGCTGCCGCCGGAGATCGCCTGGAAGGTGCTGTTCTGGATCGGCATCGTGCCCGCCGTGCTCATCATCTACATCCGCCGCAACATCCAGGAGCCCCCGGTCTACCTGGCGGCCCAGGCCCGTGCCCGCGCCGCCGGCACGCAGGGCAGCTTCCTGCGCATCTTCCACCCCTCGCTGCTGCGCACCACCGTGCTGGCCAGCCTGCTGGCCACCGGCATGCAGGGCGCCTACTACTCGGTCACCACCTGGCTGCCAACCTTCCTCAAGACCGAGCGGCACCTGTCCGTGCTGGGCACCAGCACCTACCTGCTGGTGCTCATCGCCGGCTCGTTCTTGGGCTACCTCGCCAGCGCCTGGCTGTCGGACGTGATCGGCCGGCGCCGCTGCTTCATCCTGTTCGCGGCGATGGGCATGGCGCTGGTGCTGGCGTACACACAGATCCCGATCACGGACGGGTGGATGCTGGTGCTGGGCTTTCCGCTGGGGTTCTTTTTGTCAGGCATCTTTTCCGGAATGGGCGCATTTTTGTCAGAACTGTTCCCCAGCGACGTGCGGGGCTCGGGCCAGGGGTTCTACTACAACTTCGGCCGCGCCATCGGCGCCATCTGCCCGGCGCTGGTGGGCACGCTGAGCAACACGCTGCCGCTGGGCCAGACCATCGGCTGGATCACCGCGATCTGCTACGGGCTGGTGATCGTGGCGGCGCTCGCCCTGCCCGAAACGCTGGGCCGGGAACTGGGCGCCGAGGCCGCGCCCATCCACTGAGCCGGCATTGCGCGGTGCGGAAACGCGCAAAAGGAAGCCCCGTTTTCGCCGGGTGGCAGGCCGCGGGGTGCGGATCGAGCACGTAACTTGCATATGTATCAAACCGTTGCGAACACCCGACAGAAAGGGGTAGCCCGACTGCCAGACGAGGGGTGTTCACGGCCATACTGCGACCCATCCCAATGCCTTCCGTACGCCCTCCTGAAAGGACCCCTTCCATGAAAAAACTGACCTTGCGGCAAAAGCTCTGGCTCCCGCTGGTCCTCGCGTTGCTGGGGCTGCTGGCACTGACCTTCGTGAACGCGTGGCAGACCCGGCAGATCCAGTACCAGGCCCGGCAATCGGCCCTCTCCGACATCACCGACATGGCGCTGACCGTGGCCAGCGATTACGAAAAGCAGGCCCAGGCCGGCAAGATGAGCCAGGAGGAAGCCCGCAGCGCCGCCCTGGCGCGCATCGCCTCGCAGCGCTACGGCAAGGACGGCTACGTCACGGTGATCGGCTCCGACTCCATCATGGCGATGCACCCGATCAAGCCCGAGCTGAACGGCAAGAACATGATCGCCTTCAAGGATGCCAAGGGCAACCTGCTCTACGTGAACATCGCCGCCGCCGGCGCGCAGGGCCGCGGGTTCCTCGAATACTGGTGGCCGCGCCCGGGCAGCGACGCCCCCAGCCCCAAGATCGGCTACGTGGTGCGCTTCAAGCCCTGGAACTGGGACCTGGTGGCCGGCGACTACGTCGACGACATCGAACAGGCCTACCGCGCCTCGCTGTACCGCGCGATCGGCTTGCTGGCCCTGCTGGGGCTGGTGATCTCGGCCCTCACCGGGCTGGTGGTGCGCGACATCGAACGCTCCGTGGGCGGCGAGCCACGGGCCGCTGCCGGCGCCGCGATGCGCATGGCCGACGGCGACCTGCAGGCGGAGATCCCGCTGCGCGCCCGCGACGAGCAAAGCCTGATGTACGCCATCGGCTTCATGCGCGACCGGCTCGCCAGCATCCTGCACCGCATCCAGCAGGCCACCAGCACCATCGACCATGCGGCCAGCGAAATCGCCCAGGGCAACGGCGACCTGTCGCGCCGCACCGAGCAGCAGGCCTCTTCGCTGCAGCAGACCGCCTCCAGCATGGAAGAGCTGACCGCCACCGTGCGCCAGAACGCCGACAACGCCCGCCAGGCCGCGCAGTACGTCTCCAGCACCGCCCAGACCGCCGTGCAGGGAGGCCAGGTGGTCAACCAGGTGGTCGAGACCATGCGTTCCATCAGTGCCAGCTCGCGCAAGATCAACGAGATCATCGGCGTGATCGACGGCATCGCGTTCCAGACCAACATCCTGGCGCTGAACGCGGCGGTGGAAGCCGCCCGCGCCGGCGAGCAGGGCCGCGGCTTCGCCGTGGTGGCCTCCGAAGTGCGCGGGCTGGCCCAGCGCAGCGCGGCCGCCGCCAAGGAAATCAAGACCCTCATCAGCGAATCAGTCAACGAGGTCCACACCGGCTCCGAGCTGGTCGAGAAAGCCGGCAAGACCATGGGCGAAGTGGTCGAGTCCGTGCACCGCATCTCGGGCCTGATGGAAGGCATCGCCTCGGCCAACGTGGAGCAGACGGCCGGCATCGAAGAGGTGAACCGCGCCGTCTCGCAGATGGACGAGATGACGCAGCAGAACGCCGCCATGGTGGAAGAAGCCAGTGCCGCCACCTCGGCCATGGCCTCGCAGGTGGCCGTGCTGCGCGAGGCGCTGGCCGTGTTCCAGCTGGGCGAGGCCGCAGCCCTCGCGGCCGAGCACCACCCCACGCCGGCCCCGGCGCCCAAGGTCTCGCCACGGCCTTCCACCCGGCTGCTGCGCGCCTGACCAGGCCCGCAGCGCGGGCCGGCCGGAACGGCGCCGGCGGCCCGCGGGGGGCAGATGGTTCTGGGTGGTGTGCGCCGCGGCACCCTCGCGTGAAACGGGCACCGCAGGCGCTCTAGCTCTGAGCCGGCACCGCAGGCGCACTAATTCTGAGCCGGCACCGCAGGCGCCGGACGGCGAAGCAGCAGCCAGCCGAACAGCGGCGCCGTGATGTACATCAGCACCGAGTAGATGGCCGCGGGCAGCGCCAGTGTGTAGCTGCCCAGCACGCTCAGTGCGATGAAGATGGCCAGCGTCGAGTTGTGGATGCCGATCTCATAGCTCACCGCGGTGGCCAGCGGCTTGTCCAGCCCGGCCGCGCGGCTCAGGTAATAGCCGGACAGCAGGCTCGCCAGATTGAACACCAGCACCGCCGGCCCGATCTCGGCGAAGGTGCTGGCGATCGAACTCCACTCCTTGGCGATGGACAGGATGGACACCACCGCCAGCACCAGCGCGCTGAAGACCTTCACCGGCTTTTCCATGCGCGCCGCGAAGGCCGGCCAGCGCGCCGCCGCGGCCATGCCCAACCCCACCGGCACCAGCACGATGGCGATCACCTCCAGGAGCTTGCCGGTCTGGATCGGCACCACCTGCCCGCTCTGGGCGAAGTGGGCGATGGCCGCGTTGGCGATGATCGGCAGCGTGACGATGGACAGCAGCGTGTTCACCGCCGTCAGCGAGATGTTCATCGCCACGTTGCCGCCGAACAAATGAGAAAACAGGTTGGCCGAGATGCCGCCCGGCGACGCGGCCAGCAGCATGAGGCCGATGGCGAACATCGGCGACAACCCGAAGGCGCGGATGATCGCGTAGCACAGGATCGGCAGGCCGATCACCTGCAGGCCGAGCGCGATGCCCACGGCCTTGGGACTGTGCAGCAGCCGCCGGAAGTCGGCCACCCGCAGGGTGAGCCCGAGCCCGAACATGACGAGGGCCAGCGCGCCGAACAGAAAGCGCGTGACGATGAGGGTGCTGTCCATCGGGGCCGCCGCGCTCAGTCGCGGTAACCCGTGTCGGTGCGGTCGAGCTTGCGGATCAGCGCGGGCCAGACGAACTGCCCGCCCAGGCCGCCCGTCTGCACCTTCATCGCATGGCCCACCCCCTGCACGATCTGCGGGTGCACCCGCGTCAGCTCCCCGCCGCCGGACTGCGCGGCGATCTGGATCTGGCAGGTGGATTCGAACGTGTACATGGCCAGGAACGCATCCGCCACCGTCTTGCCGCAGGTGAGCAGGCCGTGGTTGCGCAGCATGAGGAAGTTGGCGTGGCCCAGGTCGGTCTGCAGGCGGGTCTTCTCATCGTCGCGGATCGCCACGCCTTCATAGTCGTGATAGGCCAGCGAGGCCAGCACGAAGGTCGACTGCTGGCTGATGGGCAGCACGCCGTCCTTTTGCGCGCTCACGGCGATGCCGGCCCGCGTGTGGGTGTGCAGCACGCACTGGATGTCGTCGCGTGCCGCATGCACTGCGCTGTGGATCACGAAGCCCGCCGGGTTCACCGGGTGGGGCGAGTCGATCACCTTGTTGCATTGCGAATCCACCTTGACCAGGCTGGACGCCGTGATCTCGTCGAACATCAGGCCGTAGGGGTTGATGAGAAAGTGGTGCTCCGGCCCCGGCACCCGCGCGCTGATGTGGGTGAACACCAGGTCGCTCCAGCCGTGCAGGGCCACCAGGCGGTAGCAGGCGGCCAGATCGACGCGCAACTGCCACTCTTCGGCAGACACGAGTTGCCGGACTTCGGACGGGGTGATCGCATTCATGAACATTCCTTGGGTTGGGTGCATGGGACAGAGGGCGCCGGCAGCCGTCAGGCGGCGGCCGGCTGCGGCGGCTGCAGCGCCGCCTTGTAGAGGCTCTGGCGCGGCTGGGCCAGCACGCGCCGCAGCATCGGCATGAACGTGTCGAGCGGCAGCGTCTCGGCGTGCGGGTCGAACGCCGGGTTGTCGTAGCGCTCGCAAAAATCGGCCGTCTGCTGGTAGTGCGGGTGCCCCGCGAACTGGTCGCGCAGGTGGCGGTCCAGCCCGATATGGTGAAAGAAATAATGGCCCTGGAAGATGCCGTGGTGCTGGACCATCCAGTGGTTGGCCTCGCTCACGAACGGCTGCAGGATGGCGGCCGCGATGTCGGGGTGGTTGAACGAGCCCAGCGTGTCGCCGATGTCGTGCAGCAGCGCGCACACCACGTACTCCTCGTCCCGGCCGTCACGCAGCGCGCGGGTGGCGGTCTGCAGCGAATGCGTGTAGCGGTCCACCGGAAAGCCGCCGTAGTCGCCTTCCAAGATGCGCAGGTGCGCCGCCACCCGGTCCGCCAGGCCGCGCGAGAACTGCATGAATTCGCCGCCAATCGTCTGCCAGTCCTCGCGCGTGCTGTCCTGCATGCGCACGAAAGTCGCCTTTTGATGGGTCTGCATCGTTTTGTCTCCGTGGGGGAACCGGGCCACTGTAGGCGCGCCCTGCCCCGCCAACTGTCCAATAATTGACAGTTCGACCCCTTGGTTTACCCGCCCGCGCCGGACCGCACACCGCCCTGCATGCCCCACACGCCCCCGCTGTCACCCGCCCAACGCCGCACCCTGGAAGGCAATCCCTGGTTCGCGGCCCTGCCAGCCGCGCAGCGCAATGGCCTGCTGGGCACGGCGGAACTGGTGCACCTGCAGCGCGGCGCCATGCCCTTTCGCCAGGGCGACCCGGTGGGCGCGGCCGGCAGCGGGTTCTACGGCCTGCTGGCCGGCACCCTCAAGATCTCCACGCTGCGCGACGATGGCCGCGAAGCCATCCTGGTGCTGCTGGAGCCGGGCAACTGGTTCGGCGAGATCACCCTCATCGACGGCTCGCCGCGCACGCACGACGCCACCGCGCTCACCGGGGTGGACCTGCTGGTGGTGCCGCCCGCCGCCTTCGCCGCGCAGATGGCCGACCCCGTGTTCGCCAACGCCATGGCCACCCTGCTCGCCTCGCGGGTGCGGGGCCTGTACAGCATGATGGAAGACGCCACCCTGCGCGGGCTGCGCGTGCGCGTGGTGCACCGCCTGCTGGCCCTGGCGCGCGGCGACGCCACCCAGTCGGCCACCCTGCGGCCCAGCGTGGCCGTGCCGCAGGAGGCCCTGGCCATGATGCTCGGCGTGACGCGGCAGACCCTGTCGAAAGAGCTCAACGCCCTGGCCCAGGAAGGCCTGATCGGCCTGCGCTACCGGCGCATCGAACTGCTGCACCTGGAAGCACTGCAGCGCTTGGGCGGCGCTGGCTGAACGGGCCCGTGCCCACCGTGTTCGCCCGGCGGCGCGATGCCGTCAGCCGCTGAACACCGCCGTGCGCCGCTGCTGCCCCGCAGGGCGCAGTGCCATGCGCTCGGCCAGCGCCTGAATGCCTGCCTCGCCCTTCGCCAGGGCCGCCCGGCTGGTATGCACCGAATACATGCCCGTTACCAGATCGTGCGGATGCGGCTCGGCGGACCCGATCACGAACACCGCGCTGCGCTCCTGCGAGGCCTGCAGTTCGATCGTGCCGGATGCGCCGAACACCGCCATCTCGCCCGTGGCCACCGCGTTGGGGCCGACCAGCTGGCCGTGGCTGACCGCCAGCCAGGCCGCATCGTGCCCCTGGGGCGGCGCATACGTCCATGCCTGGCCGGGCTGCAGCGTGACGAGCAGGTAGTGAACGCCCTCCGGTGCCCGCACCGGGCTGCGAAGGCCGGCGTATTCGCCGAGGATTACCGTGACCGGGCCGCTGGCGGGCATGGCCCTGGCCTCGATGTACTGGCTGTCCACCGGGCCGTTTTCCAGTTCGGGCGGCAGGGCGAGCCACAGCTGGAAACCCGCGATGCGCGGCGACTGCCCTGGTGAAAGCTCCTTGCCATGCCACACGCCGCCCCCGGCGCGCATCCACTCCACGCCGCCGTAGGCCAATTCCCCCTCGCCCGAGACCGCATCGTCGAAGCGAAAGTCGCCTTCGGTCACCACCGTGACGGTGGCCAGCCCCGAGTGCGGGTGAATGGGCATGCCACCGGCAAACGACGATTCGCCCTGGAACAGATCCAGAAACACGAAAGGCTTGAGCACCTGGCCCAGGTCGCCAGGGCTCATCAGCCGGGTGATGGGACCGTGTCCACGGCCGCGGGTGCGCCGCACGATGGTTCGTTGGGCGGTGGGGGAAAGCAAGGCGGACATGGTGGGTGCTCCTGAAAAGACGGCCGGACAAATCTGCGCTGGCGCCACGTTCGGTTTGCCGTGGCGCCGCTGCCCATCCAATGTAGAGACGTGCACTCCATCTGCGAAGCCTATTTGATTGAATATGATCCATCTGCTTTAACGATGGATTGAGGACATCACCATGCTCGATGGCGTCTCACTGGACCACCTGCGCATCTTCGTCGCCGCGGTGGAAACCGGCAGCTTCTCGGCAGCCGGCCGCCGCGTCGGCCGGGCGCAATCAGTCGTCAGCCAAGCCATCGCCGGGCTGGAGGCGCAACTCGGCGTCACGCTGTTCACCAGGGCGGCGCGCCTGCCCGCCCTCACTCCGGAAGGCCAGGCACTGGCCGGCCGCGCCCGCGACATCGTTCGCGCGGCCGACACACTCAAGGCAGAGGCACGCTCGATGGCCGCCGGCCTGGAGCCCGAACTGTCGGTCGTGGTCGATGTCATGTTCCCCATGGCGGCCCTGACCGACGCCATCGGCGCCTTTGCCGTCGCCTTTCCCGGCACCACGCTGCAACTGCAGGTGGAGGCACTCGGCGCCGCGGCCCAATGGGTGCTGGACGGGCGCTGCCGCGTGGGCGTGATGGGTTCGCTGCCCGTCATTCCGCCGGAGTTCGAACAGGTGCCGCTCATGGGCGTGCCCATGGTCACCGTGGCGGCCACGGGATCGCCGCTGGCAAAGCAGCCGGGCCGGCTCACTCGCCAGCAGCTGAAAGGCCATGTCCAGCTCGTCCTCACCGACCGCTCGCCCCTCACCGCCGGCCGCGACTTCGGCGTGCTGGGCGACACCGTGTGGCGCCTGGCGGACATCGGTGCCAAGCACGCCTTCCTGCGCGCCGGTCTCGGCTGGGGGCACATGCCCCGGCCCATGGTGGAAGACGACCTGCGCGACGGGCGGCTGGTGCGCATCCAGGTGGAGACCGGCGTGCAGGGCGATCCCATGCTCGAGATGAAAGCGGTCTATCGGCGCGACGCGCTGCCCGGGCCTGCGGGCCGATGGCTGATCGAGCGGCTGCGGCGATACCCGGATTGCGGCGAGGCGCGCGCGACCCCGGCGGCTTGAGGACGGCGCGGTGCGGTGCGCCCTCTCACCAGCACCGAACGGTCCGCCGCCTAACCGTCGACCGGATCGAGCGGCGTCTCCAGCGTGAGCTGGTAGAACGCCGCATCCAGCCACCGGCCGAACTTGAACCCCACCTGCGGCATCGTGCCCGTATGGACGAACCCCAATTGCCGGTGCAGCCGGATGCTCCCCTCGTTGGCCGCGTCGATGCAGCCCACCATCGCATGCAGGCCCGCGGCCCCGGCCCGCTCCACCAGCGTTCGCATCAGCAGCGCGCCCAACCCGCGCCCACGGCAGTCCTTGTGCACGTAGACGCTGTGCTCCACCGTGTACTTGTAGGCCGGAAACGCCCTGAACGTGCCCCACGAGGCAAAACCCATCAACGCGCCTTGCGCGTCGACCGCTCCCACCACGGGAAAGCCGTTCGCGCGCTTCGTGGCGAACCAGGCAGACATCGCCGATGGCGGGCGTGCCGCATAGTCGTAGAGGGCCGTCGAATGAGCGATGGCCTCGTTCAGAATGTCGAGAATTGCCCCCGCATGGGCGGCCTCGTCGCAGTCGATCAGTCGAACCTCGGGGATGGGGGTGTGATTCATGGGGAACATGCCGAACGGCGGGCGGACTTCAGCGCTTTGGAACAATCCGGCGGCATCGGCAGAGCGCCCTGCGAAAGCGGCCCGCCGGCCCTGTTGCCTTTCATGCCACCATCGCCTCGTCCAGTAAAGTGGAACATTTTTCCATCTTAATGGAATCTGCGCACCATCCTGCACCAGAACCGAAACCGCGGACCCGGCTTCTTCGCCGGTGCAGCCGCCTGAACGAGCCCGCACATGCCCATCGCCCCTGCTTCCGACCCCACTCCCGCACCCGCTTGCGCCGCACCCGGCACATCCGTTTTGTTCTGGCGCGGAACGGCCAATGCCAGCCTGGAGCGGCTGGCGCTGCACGTCGCGCACGACGGCATCACCGCATCGTCCACGGTGATCGGCCTGGAGGGCGGCTGCTTCCAGCTCACCCATCGCTGGCGGATCACACCCGACTGGCACACGCAGTCGGTCGAGGTCGAGCGCTGGAACGCCAACGGCCACCGGCGGTTGGCGCTCGAACGCAACGGCAGCGGCTGGACCGTCGACGGCAAGCCGCGCACCGATCTGGACGGCGCCGAAGAACCCGACCTGTCCGCGACCCCTTTCTGCAACACCTTCCCGATCCTGCGCACGCCGCTGTCCACCGGCAAAAGCCTCCGCCTGGAAACCGCCTTCATCGACGCACTGGAGTGGACCGTCACGCGGTCGCGGCAGCGGTACGACCGGCTCGGACCGAGGCAGCTGCGCTATGTGGACCTGGGCCTTTTCAGGGGATTCGAAGCCCTTCTGACGGTGGATGCCAACGGTTTCGTCGAGCGCTATGAAGGCCTCTTCGAACGCATCCGACCAGCCTCCTGACCCTGGTGCAGCGCGGGCTGCCGCGCCGGGCGGCGGCGCCTTCAGGCGCCCGTGCGTGCCAGGGGGAGCACCACCGTGAACTCGCTGCCCAGGCCCAGTCCCTGGCTCTCGGCCACCACCTCGCCCCCGTGGGCCAGCACGATCTTGCGCACGATCGCCAGTCCCAGGCCCAGCCCGCCTTCCGCATTCGAGGCGGCGCCCGGTGCCTGGACGAACGGCTCGAACAAGTCGGCCACGGAGCCTGGAGGCAGGCCCACGCCGTTGTCCCGGATCGCCACCGCCACCTGGCGCTCGCCGCGCCATCGCACCTGCAGGGCGATCTCGCCACCGGGATCGGTGTACTTGGCGGCGTTGGTCAACAGATTGGCGAACACCTGGACCAGCCGCAGCGCATCGCCAGTGACCACCACGGGCGCATCGCCCAGATCGGCGTCGAGCCGGTGGCCCTTCTTGGCCACCAGCGGCGCGCTCTGCTCGAGCGCCTGTCGCAGCACCTGCTGCAGATCCACCGGCACCTTCGGCGGCGGGCTTGCGCGCATCAGCCCGGACAGATCGAGCAGGTCGTCCGCCATGCGCGTGAGTTGCGCCACCTGGCGGCCAATCATCTCGCTGGCCCGCAGCACCCGTTTTTCATCGCCGGGCGATCGCTGCAGCACCGCCTGCGCGGAATGGATGGCGGACAGCGGGTTGCGGATCTCATGGCCGAGGATGGCCATGGCGTTGTCCTTGGCACGGTTGCTGGCTTTGAGCTGCTGCATCTTTTCGGCCAGCGCCACGCGCGAGCGCCGCAGTTGCCCGCCCATCAGACCGATGCCCAGGCCGATCGCCAGGAAAAGCAGAAGCCGGGCCACGTTCTCTGGCTGCAGCACCTCGCGCAAACCAGCGCCGCGCTCGATGAACAGGTACGTGCCCACCGACGTGCCCAGCACCGTGGCCAGCAGTGCCGGGCCGAACCCTCCATAGATCGCGGCCACCACGATCGGCACCGTCAAAATGAGGTACGGCCCCTGCTGCCCCAGCACCGGATTGAGCAGGTAGCGCAACAGCAGCGCTGCCGCCACGGCGGCGACGGCGGTCAGATAGTGGCGATTCATGCGCGCGATGATGCCAGGGCCTTGGCCCCTCTTTGCCGTGCCGCGGGCGCTCTGCGGGTTCTGCCACAAAATCGGTCTACCAACCCCTGCCCGCACCATGTCCGTCCACGAAACCCTGAAGGCCTGGGCCTGGCGCATCAAGCGAGACGGCGTCACGCTCTGGTTCGCCTGCAAAAGCCCCGCCACACCGTGGTATGCGAAAGCGCTGGGCGTGGTCGTCGTGGCCTATGCGCTCAGCCCCATCGACCTGATCCCGGACTTCATTCCGGTCCTGGGCTACCTGGACGACGTCATCGTGCTGCCGGCGCTGATCTGGCTCACCGTGAAACTGCTGCCCGCGCCCGTGCTGATTTCGTGCCGAAGCCAGGCAGACGAATGGATGCGAACGGAGGGCCGCAAGCCCCGCAGCCGAGCGGGTGTGGTCTTTGTTCTCGTGGTGTGGCTGGGGGCTGGAGCCTTGGGCTACCTGCTGCTTCGGGACAGGTGGTAGCGCCCTGCCTTCTGCCTGCGTGGCGCAGACCCTGCGCGTGGGCCTTCGCATGCAGCGCATTGAAAGAATTTTTCCGCAGAGACCGCACAGGCCGGCACCACAGGCCTCGCGCCATCACTTCACGGGCAACCTTCTGATGTGGGGGAAGCTCAGCCCATAGTTGCCCGCGACGCCCGGCGCAACGCCAGGATTGGTCAGCTTGATGAACGATGCACCGATGATCGGAATGCCATTGCTGTCCGAAGTCGTCAGGCCCGCCCAGCCTTCCCGAAACCCACCGCTCAGCCGCCTGCGGTTGACTTCGGAGGACAGTACGTACGAGTCGCTGAAAGCGAATACGGAAACCGCGCCGCAGCTTTCATACTTCTCGTTGGGGAAGTTTGGGTTGTAGCGGGCAGTGACGGTCGCCTCGCGATCGGCCATCCACAGGTCCCACGTGCCGTGCATGCTGCAGATGCTCTGGCCGACTTCCGTATTGCCCGAATGGAAATACTGCAAAGTCGTGCGCAAGGGAGGCACCACGGAATACACCCGCTGGTCCGCGGGGTCCGGTTGGCTGTAGTCCTTGCCCACGCTGTACCGCTTGGTGGGGGTGGCCACGACCCAGTCCGTGCGGGCCGAAATCGAAGCATCGAGAACCACCTGGTTCCTGAATCCGGCCACTGTCAGCAGCCGGGAAAGGTCGGCCGCCGTCGTGGCCGCGTTGGTCGCCGTGGGCGGCAGGTAGACGGGGGTGGACAGATCAGGAAAGTCGTTGGAACGGGCGGTCAGCACAGGCGCGGTCGTCGGCCGGGACGTGTTGCCGGGCATGTCCTTGTCGCGAAACGCCAGGCCTGCGGAAACCAGCAACGGGTCGGAGGTATAGCGCTCCGGCTGGGCCACCTCCGAATCCGTGGGCGGAAAGAGCATGTAGTTGCCGCGCGCGGAATCACCTGCACCGTCAACGGCCTGGATCGCAGTGGCAGGGCCGGAGAACGTGGTGGAGTTCAGCACATCCATGATGTACCACGTGGCCGCCAGCCGGCCCGTCGGGCCAGCAAGGCCGCGGCCCGCGGCAACGGCTTCGCTGTTGGCCTCCGACATCAGGGCCGCATTGACGGCGGAGTCATCCACGGTGCAAGGCGCAATGCCGTTCACCTGCTTGATGGCTTTGAACAGTGCCGAATTGCTCGCGGTGTCGGCGCCATAGACGCGCAACTGCGGAATGTCGGCCATCACGATGGCTTCGATGGCACCTTCTCGCGTGTGGGCCGCGGTGACGTCGGGGGTCCATCCAGGATCCAGACGGTCCGTGGAAAATCGTTGCGGCACACCGGTGGCCAGCCGTGGCAGCGTGCAGGACCGGTCGCCCGTGGTCAGTTGCGCGGTGCCATCGGCATTGGCCGTCACCGCGGCCGTCCACATGTCGCCGGGCGACATCAACACATGCACGCTCAGCAGGCTGTCGCCGTTGTTGGCCCCTCGAAACCGCACCTTGACCACCTTGCCGTTGTCGATGTCCGTGTTCATCAGGTGCAGCACGGTCATCTGGCCGTTCTGCGCCGTGAAGTAAGGCACCAGCAGTGCATGGCCGGGCTGGCCCTCTTCCTTCTTGAAACCGACCGCGGTGGTCGCGCCCAACTGGGTGCTGGAAGGGCGGGCGCCGGTGCCCACGATCACGGCGGCAGGCGAGGCACCGGCCAGCGCGAATGTGCCGAGCACGGCTGCCAAAGCCTGAGAAAGGGTTTTGATTTTCATGGTTTCTCCGGTAGCGGGTTGAGTGAGGCGGCACGCGTGTGCCTGCCCACGCGACATGCCAAAGGCTGGCGCACGACAGGACGAATGCCGATGCATGCAGACACCCGCAGAACACAGGCTGCAGGCGTGGGGAAGCAAAATTCGATTCAAGGCCAGGAAGTGGAAAACCCGGGAAGACCCGCCAGAACCTGCAGGATCGTGCCCGCTCAGGCGTCGGCGCCTTGCAGCGTGCTTTTTTACATGGGCAGCCGGGTTTCCCTCTCCCCACCAATGCAGGGTTGACGTAACCGATTGTTCACACGGCGTGGAGGTTTTTAACAGAAGAACCGGCAGCGAACATGCGCCCGGAACGGACACCACAGGCCGGCGCTGCGCAGCCAGGAATGGGGTTTGAATGAAATCACCCCCCAGCACAATTAACACTAGGGCATACCGCTACATATTTAATAGCAACAGGATGCGGGGCCCGCGGGCTATCGCGTGGCGGCGCCCACGGCACCCACACCGCTCACGGCGCCGACCAGGCCGACCCGGCCGGATGCCTGCCGCTTGTCCCTCATCGGCGGCCGACCATGCATGCGGGCGTATTCGCGGCTGAACTGCGAGGCACTCTCGTACCCCACTTCGAAAGCCACCTGGCGCATGCTCTTGCCCTGCGACAGGATCAGGCGGCGCGCCTCCATCAACCGCAGCGCTTTCTGGAACTGCAGCGGCGACAGCGAGGTGATGGCCCGAAAGTGCAGATGGAACGCCGAGCGGCCCATGCCGGCCGCCTCTGCCAGTTGCTCGATACGCACCGGCCGCGCGGGCTCGGCCCGCAGGATCGCCACCGCGCGCGCGATGCGGCGCGCGTGGCTGTCGGGCAAACCCAGGTGGCGGATCGCGGCGCCCTGGCAGCCCCTCAGCAACCAATGGTGGATCTCCCGGACCAAGCCCGCTTTGAGCACCGCGAGCGATTCGGGCCGGTCCAGCAGCCGCACCAGCCGGCGCACGGCATCGCGTAGATCCTCATCAACCGCACCGCCCACCTCGAGCGCGGCGGGAGGCGCATCGCACCCCGGCGCGCCCAGGACCAGATCAGTGATCACCGCCGGGTCCAGCTCCAGTGCAACGGCCAGATAGGGCTGGGCAATGCTGGCCTGGCTGATGCGGCTGGCCGTGGGCACGTTGGCCGTGACGATCATCGTGTCGCCCGCCGCATAGGACACCGTGCGGCTGCCCATGGCGACCCGCTTGCGCCCCTGCAGCACCAGGCACACCAGGGGCTGCTCCACCGCATGCTCCAACGCGCTCGGCGCCGTGCGCCGAACCAGGTACAGGCCGTGCACCGGCGTGGCGGTGATGCCGCCCGTCCGCTGGTGCGTGGTGCCTGTGTAGCGCAAAGCCGCTTGCGTCAATTCGTCGTCCGCCATGGCGCATTCTGGCCAGGAAGGCCGGCCGGGCACAACCGGCCTGGACGATCAGGCAAGGAATGCCGATCTTCGGGCACGCAACGGAGTGGGCGCGACCCTACAGTCGTTGCGTAGCACCGAACCCGGAAAGGCACCCATGACTCCGCTATCGCCCCCGCAAGAGAACCCGCCCGCCGCCGAACCTGCCCGCGCACCGCACCGGGGTGTGCAGGTGCTGGGAGAACAAGGCGCCGGGGGCCGCAAGGCCTTCTTCATCGAGATCGAAGCCCGCCCCGGCCAGGAGGAGGCGGTGGTGCAGATGCTGCGGGACATCCGGGCCTGCGTCGAGGCCGAACCTGCCACGGGTCCGTGGTTCGCCGTTCGGTTTTCGGAAAGACGTTTTGCGATCTTCGAAGCGTTTCCGGATCTGGCGGGGCGGCAGGCGCATGTCGATGGCGGAGGGGGCGATATCTTTCGCGACGTTGCGCGGATGAATGCGATCCTTGCCGAGGCGGCCCAGGTGCATCGCGTGGATGTGTTGATGAGCAAGGATTACTTTTCTCATTGCCGGGATGAGTAAAAAGCCGTGAGGCTGACTGTCAAATAAGGCAAAAAGGCTGGTTGGGGTCATCTGTTCAGCAAACGCGGAGGTCTGCCTCCGTACGAACCGATCATTCAACTCAGACCTCAGCTACCACTCGCTGCCGACTTTCCTCCTGGGTGCAAACGTGGACGCATTTCATATCAATCGGCAGTTCCCCGATCTGCTTTGGCGTTGCGCGCACTCAGCAGACAAGCCGCCAATTCACGCACGATGCGTGACTTGGGAAGATCCGGCCGAAAGATCAGCAAGGTTCGAAAGTGCAGCGCTGCCGAGAATGGGCGAAACACCACGCCCCGGGCCGCATAACCGTCTGTGGCGTAGGGGTTGACCAGCCCCACGCCCAGCCCTTCCATCGCCAGCGCACACACGGTGGATGAATTGGGGGTCTCTGCCACCACCTTGGGCCTGACGTCGCTTGCCTCCAGAATTTGCGTCAGTTTTCTGCGCACAGTGTCCTCCGGCGAGAGCGCGATGAAGGCCTCCTCGTGAAGGTCCTCCGGCTTGACCACCTTGCGCGCGCACAGCCTGTGCCCCTCGGGCATGGCGCAGACTGCTTTGGGCGTGGCGAACAACTGGTGCTCCAGTCCCGCAACATCGATTTCGTCAGCAGCCAGACCGACCTCGAAACGGCTGCTCACCACCAGGTCGCGCACGGTGGCTGAGCTGGCCACCTGCAAGGTGACGGCAATCGACGGGTGCTTTTGCCGAAACAAGCGCAGCGCATGAGGCACAAGGGTCGATCCCATCGCCGCCAGGCTGGCAATGCGGATGTCGCCCGTCCCAAAGTCCCGAATACGCGCTGCGCTGATCCGCAGTCTGTCCAGGCCCTGGAACGTGGTCTCCACATCACGAAAGAAGAGATGGCCTTCGGCGGTGGGCACCAGCCGACCACGAACCCGGTCGAACAGCGCGAACCCGGTGGTCTTCTCCAACTCCAGAATGCTGCGGCTGACGGCCGGTTGGCTGATCTGCAGCAGGTCTGCAGCGCGGGACGCAGAGCCCGTCACCATCACCGCGCGAAAGGCTTCGATCTGACGAAAGTTCATTCACCACCTATCAGCTTTTTGCATAGATCCCATCGGTCGCATCATTGATTGTTATCGATCTGGATTCTAAAGTCCTCTCATTCGCCGGCCTACGGAACACGCGCACTGCCCGCTGGTGCTGATGGGTCGGCCCCACCAACATTGAAAGGACCACAGCCATGGATCGCAGATCGTTGTTGCAAAAGGGGGGTACTGCCAGCGCAGTGATGTTGCTGCCCGGTGCTTCGCTGTGGGCGCAGGCGCCCTACCCCGATAGGCCCATCAAACTGATCGTGCCCTGGTCCGCGGGCGGCAGCACCGATGTGCTGGCCCGTGCAGTCGGCCAGAACATGGCCGATGGGCTGGGCAAACCGGTGGTGATCGACAACCGTCCCGGCGCTGCAGGCCGCCTGGGTGTGGACGCGATGGTGAAGTCGGCGGCGGACGGGTACACACTGGCCATCATCGAATTGGCGCACGCGATTGCACCGTCGATTTATCAGAAGATGCCCTACGACATCATGAACGACGCGGCGGCGATCTCCACGCTCGGAGTCTCTCCCCTGGTCCTTTTCGTGGACGCGCAGAAGTACCAGGCTGGGCAGCACCAGAAATTCGTGGCCGATGCGAAAAAGGCGGCGCAGCCTCTGAGCATCGCCACCAGCGGCACGGGCAGCATCAGCCATCTGGCGGCGGGTCTGTACGCCAAAGAGGCCAAGCTGGAATTGCAGATGATTCCGTACAAAGGCTCGGCGCCCGCATTGACCGATGTGGCGGCGGGCGTTTTGAGCGGTCACTTCTGCACCTTGGCAAGCGCGAGCAGCCTGTTCAGTGCCGGAAAAATCGTGCCCCTGATGGTGACGGGCAATCGGCGCGTGCCACAGCTTGCGAATGTGCCCTCCGCCAGCGAGCTGGGGCTGAACACCATGGACTTTGGACAGTGGTGGGCGTTGGTGGCGCCGGCCAAAGTGCCCAAGCCCATCATCACCGCGCTGCACAAGGCGACGGCCACTGCGCTGGCGGACAAGCAGGTGCAATCCCGCATTTCCAGCCTTGCCATCCAGCTGGGCAGTTGCTCTCCCGACGAGGCCCAGGCCTTCATCCGCGCCGAAGCCATCAAATGGGCCAAGGTGGTCAACAGCCTGGGCATCAAGCCCGAATGAGCAGCCAGCCAGCAAGAGCCATCCGCATGACCCCACAAGCCCACGTTTCTCCCGAAGCGCCCAACGACCAGTTTCGCAGCCTGTCACCCGCCGTCTGGCGCGCCTCCACCGTCCTGTTCGACACCGTCGCAGATTTCACTTCCCGCAAAGACCGCCTGTTCGACGGCTACACCTACGGCGTCACCGGTACCCCCACCACGCGCGCGCTGGAAGAAAGGGTGGCGGCGCTGGAAGGAGCCCACCATTGTGTCGCCGTGCCTTCCGGGCAAGCGGCGCTGTGTTTGATCGCCCTTTCCCTGCTCGAGGCGGGAGACCATGTGCTCATCGCAGACTCCGCCTATGGTCCACTGCGCACCTTCGCCCGCGACTACCTGCAGCGCTTCGGCATAGAACACGACACCTTCGATCCCGTGGCCGGTGCGGACCTGGCGAGTTGGCTGCGCCCCCGAACCAAGCTGGTGTTTCTCGAATCCCCAGGCTCCATCACGATGGAGATGCAGGACATTCCGGCCATCGTGGAGGTGGCCCGGACAGCGGGCGTGCGCACGGTGCTCGACAACAGCTGGGCCTCCCCCCTCGGGTTTCGCGGCATTCCAGCGGGCGTGGACATCGTGGTGGAAGCTGCGTCCAAACTTTTGAGCGGCCACTCCGATCTGCTCCTCGGCACCATCGCAACGGACAGCCGATCGCTGTACGAGGCGTTTCGGACCACGCAGAGCGTTCTGGGGCAGGCGGTGAGCGCCGAAGACTGTTTCCTCGCCCTGCGGGGCATGGACACCCTGGAAGTGCGCTATTCCCACCAGTGCGCCAGTGCGCTGGCCGTGGCCTCGGCGCTCGCCGGCCATGAGGCCGTCACAGAAGTCCTTTTTCCACCGCGCCCCGGAGACCGCAGCCACACGCGCTGGGCAGCTTCGTTCACCGGTGGTGGGTGCGTGCTGTCTTTTGTTCCGCACTTCCACGGCGATGCCGCCATTCACCAGTTCTTCTCGGCACTGCGGGTGTTCCAGATCGGGGCCAGTTGGGGCGGGGTTCACAGCCTGGCGGCGTACTACCCCGAAACAGAGCAACGCAAACGCAAGCACTGCGCATTCAGTGCGGGCATCGTCCGACTGTCCATTGGGCTGGAGCCTTCGGGCAGGCTCATCGCAGACCTTGAGCAAGCGCTGCATGCCGCTGGCGCACTGCCGTCCTGACCTCCAAGCCCTAGAGAGAAAAGAGCCATCCATGATTGAACGACGCCACTTTTTCCGCTACGCCACCGCCAGCTCACTGGCGGCGGCCATAGGCACTGCATACGCAACGACGCCTGCCACGACAGGCACTGGCGCCACTTCGATGTCTGCCGCCGCAGGCTCCAGCGCACTGCAAATGGAACTGGCCGGGCTCTACGACGTGGACCGCACGGTGATCAACCTGGACGCGGCGTACTACGGGGCCATGACCCGCGAGGTTCAAGCCCATTACTTCGAGCGTTCGATGTGGGTGAACCGGTACAACTCCACGTTCCTGCGCAGCGCGGTACAAGGCATTCCGCGCGATCCCGAACTCAACAAGTCGCGCGCAGCCGTGGCCCACCTCATCGGCGCCACACAGGACGAGGTCACGCTGTGCGGCGGGGGGACGGAGGCCCTGTATTCACTCATCGTCAACTACCGGCCACTCAGCGCGGGCGACGCGGTGATCTATGCCGACACCGACTATGACGAAATGCAGTACGCCATGGACTATCTGGAGCAAAGCCGGGGCGCCAAGGTCGTGCGCTTCAACCTGCCTGAGCCCCACACCCGCGCCAATGTGCTGCAAGCCTATGACAGCATCTTGCGCAACACACCGCGCGCCAAGTTGCTGCTGCTGACCCATGTCTCCAACCGCAATGGCCTTGTGCCACCCGTCGCCGAGATCGTGGCCATGGCCAAAGCGCGGGGCGTCGATGTCATTCTGGACAGTGCCCAGGCTGTGGGCCATATGCCCTTCGATGTAAAGACCTATGGCGCGGATTTCGTCGGTTTTTCGCTGCACAAATGGGTGGCCGCGCCGCTAGGTACCGGCGCCATCTACATCAAGAAGGAAAGACAGGCAGACATCCAGCCGTGGCTGGGCAACAAGATCTACAAAGCGGAGGACCTGCGCTCGCGCATTCCGACAGGCACCGTGGACGTGGCAGCCCGGCTCAGCATTCCCAAAGCCTTGGCCGTGCAAGAGCGCATCGGCCTGGAACGCAAGTTCGCTCACTTGCGTGCCCTGCGCGATTACTGGGTCAGCAGGGCGCGGGATGTGCCTGGCGTCGAACTCATGCTGCCGCAGGAGCGCGACAACCATGGCGCGATCAGCGCATTTCGCTTGGCGGGCCTGCGCACCATGGAGCAGGCGCGCAAGGTCCAAGAGCGCTTCATCTCAAAGCACGGCGTTCTGGTGGTCGCGAAGTCAGGGTTGGCCTCCGGGCCTGTGATGCGGGTGACCCCATCGCTGTTCAACACCACCGAAGAGCTGGACCGCTTGGTAGCAGCCATTCAGGCGGAGCGAAATCTGCTGGCTTAAGTTGGGGGCGTGCCACTTTCTGAACTGGGCTTCCCCCAGTTTTTCGGCCGCTTTGCCTCGCCCTTTGAGCGCTGCCGATCCTCGAATTGAAACGGGCTGAGATTGTTCAATTTGATGGCGCTCGGTCAGCAAATGGGGTTTGAATAAAATCGGGGCCCAGCGCAATCAGCACTAGGGCATACCGCTACATTTTTAACAGCAATAGAACACGGAGCCGATGGGCTGGCGTCTGGCCACGTCCACGGCGTTCACCGCATCCACAGGTCGAACGCCTGCCGCTTCTCCCGGGTGGGCGGCTGCCCGTGCATTCGGGCGTACTCGCGGCTGAACTGCGAGGCACTTTAATACCCCACTTCGAAAACGACCGGGCTCACGCTTTTGCCTTGCGACAGGATCAGCCGCCGCGCCTCCATCAACCGCAGCGCTTTTTGGAACTGCAGCGGCGACAGCGAAGTGATGGCCCGAAAGTGCAGGTGAAACGCCGAGCGGCCCATGCCGGCCGCCGCTGCCAGTTGCTCGATACGCACCGGCCGCGCGGGCTCGGCACGCAGGATTGCCACCGCGCGCGCGATGCGGCGCGCGTGGCTGTCTGGCAAGCCCAGGTGGCGGATCACAGCGCCCTGACGGCCCCGCAGCAACCAATGGTGGATCTCCCGGACCAAGCCCGCTTTGAGCACCGCGAGCGACTCGGGCCGGTCCAGCAGCCGCACCAGCCGGCGCACGGCATCGCGCAGATCCTCATCGCCCGTGCCGGGCGAACTGACGAGCGCATGACACTCCGGCGAGCCCATGACCAGATCTGTGATCACGGCAGTGTCCAACTCCAACAGCACACCTCTCCACCGAACTCTTACTACCCATCCTTAAGAGGTGACGTGCCCGCGTGCTGAGTCGTTACCAATCACAATCATGGAGTTGTCACGACGCAAAAAGTTATTTACCAGAAGGTCTGAGACCACTGCGTTGACAGCATTCTTCAACGGCAGACTAGTGTTCCTAAACCCCAGTCCGCGAGCAACTCCGATGGCGATCTCATCATCGGTAGCGCCTAGATTCTCACGCACCAGATCAAGAACACCTGCTGCTATTTCCTCCGAGGAAATCATTTCTGCCTTTCGCAAACCTGCTGACTGAACTAACTGGCGGTCTCTCAGCACAGGCGTGCGCGATGGGTGCTTCAGGAATTGTCCAGAACGAGCGATAGATTTCCGCTCATGTGCGACGTCAACAGCACGGGCTACTGCGGCCTCAATCCTGGCCCCGGCTCTTTGTAGCCCCCACGCTCCTCGAAGTCGAACAACTAGCTCATCGAAGTGAAGAGGCGACTCAACCTCCACAACTTTCGCGACCAGATCTGCCATAAATCCAATCGGTGTTTCGTGAAGCTCGTATTCAATGTGCCGATCCGGCTTGGATTCCACATACAAGTCTCGCGACTCTTGGCCGTCTGATACATCAACGAGTCCGACTTCGGAAACGTCCCCTCGATCTACTGTGATGATCTCTACCGGAACGGCCCGGTGAGACATCAAAGGATTTTCCGAGCGTTCATCAAGTGCTCTTTTTGCCGCTTCGACCGCGGCAATGGTCCGCTCCAATTGCTCTTTAGGACGCTGAAACCAGTCAGTACTCCAAATGCGATGAATGATCCAGCCATGATCTTCAAGCACAGCCTGTCGTAGACGATCTCTATCCCTCGCGGAACGCGCAGAGTGATAAGCGGCGCCGTCACACTCAATGCCCATGAGATAGCGGCCGGGCCTTTCTGGGTCTGCAATGGCGAGATCAATGAAAAATCCGGCAATGCCTACCTGCGGGTGCACTTGATAACCTGCACGCTGCAGAGCTTCAGCAACTTGTTCTTCAAACACGCTTTCTAGCGCTCGATTTGACGCTTGAGCCATCGAAATACGGCCAGTCCGCGCGTAATGCAGGAAGAGTTTGAATGCGAAAACACCCTTACCTTTCGCTCGCTCGATATCAATGTCCTCGTCTGTAATTGAAGAGAAGACTTCGCAGCGTCGTTTAGCTCGACTGATCAAAACATTCAACCGGCGCTCGCCACCATCTGAGCCGAGAGGGCCAAATCGCATCGCCATGTACCCTTGAGCATTTTTAGCGTAGCCGACGGAGATCATGATTACGTCGCGCTCATCCCCTTGAACATTTTCAAGGTTCTTAACGAAAAAAGGCTCGCTGGGATGTGCATAGAAAAAACTCTCTGCAGCAGGGTTCAGCCGGCGCAGTAGTTCAAGTTCATCTTGAATGACACGCCGTTGAGCTACTGAGAACGTGGCAACGCCCAAAGACAGACCGGGGTAGTCAATCGCATGCTGAAGAATGGCTTTGGCGACCGCCTTGGCCTCCACAGTATTTGTTCCCGTTCCTCCGGAATCAAATACGCCATCCGGGACAAAGCGGAACTGCAACCCCATTCCCGCCTCGCTTGTGTAAGGGCTGGGAACAATGAATAGCTTGTTCTCGTAGAACTGACTATTGGAAACTGCGATAAGCGATTGATGTCTGCTCCGATAGTGCCAACGAAGCATGCGCTGCGAAAGTCCCCGCGCTACAAAAAGTCCAAGAATGCTCTCGATGTCAGTAACTTGCGTAGTTTCGTCATCGTCCTCCGTTTCCCCGTCGGTCATCTTGGAGAAAAATTTAGTGGGGGGAAGTTGCCGCTCATCGCCCACAACGACCACTTGCTTTGCACGTGCGATTGCGCCGATCGCATCTACTGGCTGAATTTGGCTGGCTTCATCCATGACCAACAAGTCAAAGGTCTGCTTGCCAGGAACTAGGAACTGAGCGACTGAAAGAGGGCTCATCATCATCACCGGCTTGAGGGCCTGAATCGCAGGTCCTGCCCGCTGCATCAACTGGCGAATAGGCATGTGACCACGACGCTTGGCCATTTCGCCTCTCAGCACGCCTACCGGTCCTGCCCCACCCTCTCTCGAAGGAATTCTGCGATGGTGCGCGTGGGCGACCTCGACACAAGCCGCCTTGATTCTGGAGCGGTCTAGTTCGGCAAAACGATCTACATCTCTGGAATGAAGTGCGCCGTCGAAGCGGGCAATATCAGGATTTAATTCCGTAACCTCCCTCAATTGATCTTCGTAGTAAGCCATCTCCAATGTGGAACGAGCACTAGCATTGGACAATTGCCCGCTGGCCAAATCAGCAACTAGCTGTGCCATTCCTGACTCGGACGCCTTACGGGCCTGATGCCGATAGGCAACCCACTTCGACAATTGCTCGGCATTAATCAGCCAAGACTCAAAAGTCTCTCTGGCAGCATCAATCAGGAAGTCATCTCCTTCCCTGGCTTGAAAAAGATTTGCAGGATCTGCTTTGAAGAGTCCTGCGACCTCAATCAAACGAGTGTGTAAAGAATTCGCTGTTTCGTTAGCTTTCGCCGCCAATTTTGCAACTTCGATTCGGTCGTGAATCCGCGCGGCGTGCAGCCGTTGCGTTGGATGAGCCACTAACCAATCGAATGATGTTTGCAAGACTTCCCAAGCGGATGTGCGCCCTTTGTAGGCTTCTGCAAACGCTGCATTCCCCAACTCCGCCGAGCTATCAACAACATGCGCGATGACTTGTAATTCCTGAATCTGCTCCACATGCAACTTCACGGCCTCATTAGAAGCAGGACGAGCAAGCATCAACCGGTTCAGCAAATCATCAACGGACACAATGACTCCAACCCTCACCTGCCAGTCCGAGAGAGGCACGCGATCCGCAGAAACCTCATTTGCAAACAAAGCTGGCGTCTTGTCTCCCAATTCGTCCCACAAAGCAGACAAGTGCTTCTTGACCTGCTCAATCAGCTGCCGGACTAACTCCGAACGGATTTTGACGCCTGATCGATCTGCCATCTGACTCGCAAGAATTCTCGGCTCAGCGCCTAACCCACGTAAAGTCCGCATCCACTCTACCAAGGCCAGTAACGATGCTGCTTGGCTACGCTCTCCGTTCCAATCGGTACCAAAGGCAGAACGACCAAAGGATTCTCCTGCTTGCACCTTCGCTACCGCGGTTTTTGCTTGCGCTAATTCGTCGAGCAATGTGATGAGGGCTGGTATAGGCTGATTGGGATCGCGGACGAGTGATCTCACCAGTGCTTTGGCCTTACGCCAATCTCCACTCACAAATCGGAATACACCAGTTTGGGTTGCAAGAGTTTGGCGAGCTGCAGCGAGGTCGATCTCCCAAGCAGCATCGAGCACCTTTTTGGTCAACGATGCTCGCGCGGATGCCAAAGATGCAACCGCTTGTACCAACTCTGCCGCTTGTTCAACCCCTTGCTCCCAAATCGTCGCAACAAATGCTTCAGGACAAGCGTCCGGCGCCAGTGCGACACGCTCACCCGTCATCGTCAGACGGGTTATCTCTGCTAGGGTGCCTGTTCCCCCTTTAGTGCCCAAGTCCTTCGCAAGCCGCTGTGCTTCGCTTTGAAGCTTCGGAAGCAAAACATGCAATTCTCTGGCAGCAGCAAATCCTGATCGATCAAATTGATTGGGAAGATTCTCCAGCTCTTGTACAAGTCCATTACACGGCACTTCTATCGCAGCAGGTTGCAGCCAAGCTTGCATATCGTTTTGCTTGTATCGCAGTTGTACTCCTGCCCTAAGTAGATTAGCGATTTGATCTGGCTGCTCCCATGCTGTTGATGCCAGCGCATGGGAACTTAGCGAAGGAGCTGCGGCTACGGTCTGAGCAAGATGGTTCAGGGCCGATACGTCTTGGAGGAATGAGCGCGGAACTGGCTGTTCAAAACGTTCCGCTAACGCCGCCAGTTCATCGCTCCATTCCGTGAGGACCGACGACAAATTTTGCAGGAGCGGCAACAACCGATCCAGTTCTGTTGGCAAGATGGACTCTAGGCCTACGCCTCGCCAAGGATGTTCATCAGGGATGCCAATCTCGTTCAAACGCTCCAGCAAATCACCGAGCAGAGCCAATTTCTTACCCAAATCATCTGCCGTCCATTTTCGACTTCCCTCCAACAGAATTGCAGTTGGAGGCTGGCCCTGGGCACGAAGTCGAACCAAGTGTCCGATGACCTGGTAGGGCGTGAATCCGGACTTTCCGTGAGCGAGATGTAAACGCTCCGCATGACCATTCAAAAGATCTCGAAGTTCTGTCAGGCTGGCCACCAAAGCATCCGGAAAACTCCCTTTTGGAGACCCGAGATCCCAGGTGCGGCGAAGCTCTTCTAGGACAGCGCGTTTGTTCGCCTTGTGGCTGTGTAATTCAAGGCACGCATCCCCGACCCCAGCTTGATCCAACCGCCTTTTTACGACTTCAAGCGCTGCCATTTTTTCAGCAACAAATAGAACGGTTTTTCCGTCTGCAATGGCAGAGGCGATGACGTTAGCGATGGTTTGCGATTTGCCAGTCCCTGGAGGTCCCTGGATCACCAAATTCCTACCCTGGCGAACATCATGTATGGCTAGTGCTTGTGAGCTGTCGCTATCGACGATGTGCATCATCTCCTTCGGAGGAATGTGCTGATCAATAGAAACCTCTTCGCCGATCAAGCGTTCTGAAGCCGGAAATCCCTCTCCAAACAGCGACCGCACGATTGGCTGATTCGTGAGACGTACTTCTTCAGGCCAGTTACTAGGGTCCAAATCCCGGTACATCAAAAACTTTGCGAATGAAAAGAACCCCAGAACGATTTCGTCTCGTTGGACAGACCAATCCGGCTTTGTCGCGATTGCTGTAGCTACAGCGCCCATATAAGTGGCAACGTCGAAATCGTCTCCACCTTCGAACTCTGGAAGCTTCAGCTTGTGAATTCGGTCGAGATAGGCTTCAAGCGACAAATTAGCAGTCTGATCCTCTGCACGCGCTTTAAGTCGAAATCGCTCACCAGCAGTTCCACGCTCCAGTTCCACAGGTACCAGAACCAGCGGGGCGTACCGAACGTTCTCTTTATTGATGGGATCTATCCACTTAAGCGTCCCCAGCGCCAGGAAGAGGATGTTGACCCCTTGTTCTTCCTCAAGCGTCCGAGCGTCGTGATAGAGGTCCAACAGACGCGTTTGCAACCCCTTAGCGGACAAACGGGTCTGCAGTTTTGTGTCTACATGCCTTGCGTTGAGACCAGAGGGGTGTACCGTTTCTTCGTCCGGCTGGGCGAGCTGGGACAAGGGAATCTCATCAACATCATCCCCACGCTCTTCTTCGCCTTCTGCGATGGCATCGACTTTTTTAGACAAGCGACCTGGCACAAAGGTAAAGGCTTTTGAGTCTTGCACCAGCAATCGATAAACATGCTCTGAAAGTTCATCGACTATTTCGATATGTTTGGCTGTTTTTGAGCGCGGAATGTTCAGAAGTCGATTTCGCGCCGACAGATCCAACAATTCCATTCGAGCTCGCTCAAGCTTTTCTTCGATCGTCAATCCAGCTTGAAAAGTCGAAATTTCTTCCTCTGCCATTAACCTCTCCTTTGGTTTTGGGTACGCCGCGCGCGATCAAACCAAAGAAGGCAGTCGTACGGGTCTGCAAACATTTTGCAACATATGACCCTATCGACAAACTGTCGATTTCCACAGGTATCTCTATGCACGAAGAAAGCCAGTTTTTGCGGAAGGCCACGTTGGACTCAGCCCTCTGACCTTTGATGCTGGATGAACAGGGTTCCTTTCGTAGGCCTTACATAAATCGCCGACAGATGCGAAGTGCCCGGATATCCCCGTCAGCCCAGCCCGCCCTGGCACACATACTTCGTGTGCAGGTAATCCTCCAGCCCCTGCGTGGATCCCTCGCGCCCGTAGCCCGACTCCTTCACGCCCCCGAACGGCGCCGCCTCCGCCGCCAGCGCCCCTTCGTTGATCCCCACGATCCCCGTCTCCAGGGCCTCCGCCACGCGCCAGATGCGGCGCACGTTCTGGCTGTAGAAGTACGCGGCCAGCCCGAACGGCGTGTCGTTGGCGGCGGCGATCACTTCTTCTTCGTTGTCAAAGCGCGTGAGCGGCGCCACCGGCCCGAACGTCTCCTCGCAGGCGCAGGCCATGGTCGCATCGGCGTTCTCCAGCACCGTGGGGGCGTAGTAGGTCGCGCCCAGCTCGGTCAGGCGTTGTCCACCCGTGAGCACCTTGGCGCCCTTGGCCACCGCGTCCTGCACGTGCCGCTCGATCTTCTCCACCGCCCGGGCGTTGATCATCGGCCCGATCTGCGAGGCGGGGTCGCTGGCCGGCCCGACTTTGAGGGCCGCCACGCGGGCGGTGAGCTTCTGCGCGAACTCGGCATGCACCTTCGTGTGCACGAACACCCGGTTGGGGCACACGCAGGTCTGGCCGCCGTTTCTGAACTTGGCGGCCATGAAGCCGTCCACCGCCGCGTCCACGTCGGCATCCTCGAACACGATGAAGGGCGCGTTGCCGCCCAGCTCCAGCGAGAGCTTCTTGAGCGTGTCGGCGCTGCGGCGCGCCAGGTGCTTGCCCACGGGCGTGGAACCGGTGAAGGTGATCTTGCGCACGCGCGGGTCATCGAGCCACACGTCCACCACCTCGGGCGTCTTCTCGCGCGAGGCGGTGACGATGTTCAGCACGCCCGGCGGCACCCCGGCCTCGTGGGCCAGCAGCACCAGGGCCAGCGACGTGAGGGGCGTGTCTTCGGCCGGCTTGCAGACCACCGTGCAGCCGGCGGCCAGGGCCGGGGCGATCTTGCGGGCGATCATCGCGGCGGGAAAGTTCCACGGGGTGATGGCGGCCACCACGCCCACGGGCTCCTTCAGGGCGAACATGCGCCGGCCGGGCACGGGGGCGGGGATGACCTCGCCGTTCATGCGCGTGGCCTGTTCGCCGAACCATTCGATGTAGCTGGCGGCATAGGCCACCTCGCCCTTGCCTTCGGCCAGGGGCTTGCCCTGCTCCAGGGAGATCAGGGCGCCCAGGTCGTCCTGGTGGGCCAGCACCAGATCGTTCCAGCGCTTGATGATGGCCGCGCGCTGCTTGGCGGGCACCTGGCGCCAGGCGGGGAAGGCGGCATGGGCGGCTTCCAGCGCGGCCCGGGCCTCGGGGGCGCCGGAGTCGGGCACTTCGGTGATCACGGTGCCGGTGGCCGGGTCGGTCACGGGCAGCAGCGCGCCGGGGCCGGGGTGCCACTGGCCGGCGATGAAGTTGGCGCTGCGGATCAGGTCGGGGCGGGTGAGGGTCAGGGGCATGGCAAGGACCAGGAAGGAAGCAGAAAAGGGGTTTGAATGAAATCGGGCTCCAGTGCAAATAACACTAGGGCATCGTGCTATAAATTCAATAGCAAAAAGAATGGTGGGGCCGATGGGCTAGCGCCTGGCGATGCACGCTGCGATGGCCTCGCCCACCTGGGTGGTGTTGGCCGTGCCCCCCAAATCCGGCGTCTTCGGCCCGGTCTTGATGACCTCCTCGATCGCCGCCACGATGGCATCGTGCGCCTGCCGTCCCGCGCCCTGGCCTTGCGTCAAGAAGTCCAGCATCAGCGCGCCCGACCAGATCATGGCGATGGGGTTGGCGATGTTTTGGCCGTAGATGTCCGGCGCCGAGCCGTGCACGGGCTCGAACAGGCTGGGGAAGGTGCGCTCGGGGTTCAGGTTGGCCGAAGGCGCCAGGCCGATGGTGCCGGTGGTGGCAGGCCCCAGGTCGGAGAGGATGTCGCCGAACAGGTTGGTGGCCGCCACCACGTCGAAGCGCCCGGGCTGCAGCACGAAGCGCGCGGTGAGGATGTCGATGTGCTGCTTGTCCAGGGTGACCTCGGGGTAGGCCTTGGCGATGTCGTCGGCGCGGGCGTCCCACCAGGGCATGCTGATGGCGATGCCGTTGCTCTTGGTGGCGAGGGTCACGTGCTTTTTGGCGCGGCTCTGCGCCAGGTCGAAGGCGAACTTCAAGAGGCGATTGGCGCCGTGGCGCGAGTAGACCGATTCCTGGATGACGATCTCGCGGTCGGTGCCCTCGTACATGATGCCGCCCAGGGACGTGTATTCGCCCTCGGTGTTCTCGCGCACGACGAAGTAGTCGATGTCGCCGGGCTTCCTGCCGGCCAGGGGGCACGGTACGCCTTCGAAGAGGCGCACGGGGCGCAGGTTGATGTACTGGTCGAACTCGCGGCGGAACTTGAGCAACGAGCCCCACAGGGACACATGGTCGGGCACGGTGGCGGGCCAGCCGACGGCGCCGAAGAAGATGGCGTCCACGCCGGCGAGCTGGGCCTTCCAGTCGTCGGGCATCATTTTTCCGTGGGCGGCGTAGTAGTCACAGCTGGCCCAGTCGATGGTGCGGCATTCCAGTTCGAAGCCGAAGCGCTCGGCCGCGGTCTGGATGGCCCGCAGGCCTTCGGGCATGACTTCCTTGCCGATGCCGTCGCCGGGAATCACGGCGATGCGGAAGATGGGGTGCATGGGGTGTCTCCGGTAGGGATCGCCTGTTTGTCAGGCCGCTGCGGCCAGCACGGCCGGTGCGCCGGCCCTCTCCTCCAGCCAGCCCTGGCGCAGCTCGGGCACCGAGCGCGCCAGCAGTTCGTAATACGGGTGGTGCGGCCCGCGGTCGTAGTCGGCGCGCGCCACCTGCGCCAGTTTGCGGCCGTGCTGCATGACGACGATCTCGTCGCACACGGAGCGCACGGTGTGCAGGTCGTGGCTGATGAAGAGGTACGACACACCCAGTTCGCGCCGCAGCTCGGCCATCAGGTCGAGCACGGCGGCGCCCACCACGGTGTCGAGGGCGGAGGTCACTTCGTCGCACAGGATCAGGTCGGGGTCAGCCGCGAGTGCGCGGGCCAAGTTGACCCGCTGCTTCTGCCCGCCCGACAGGCCGCCGGGCAGGCGATCCGCCACGCTGTGCGGCAGCTTGACCAGGTCGAGCAGCTCGCGGATGCGCCGCTGCAGCGCCTCGCCCTTGAGCCCCTTGTAGAACTGCAGCGGCCGGGCCAGGATGCGCTCGATGGTGTGCGATGGGTTGAGCGCCGTGTCGGCCATCTGGAACACGATCTGGATGCGGCGCAGCTCTTCCTTGGTGCGCGCGCCCAGCGTGGTCTTGAGCTCCGAGTTGCCGAACAGCATGGTGCCGTGCCAGGGCTGGATGAGCCCGGCGATGGCGCGCGCCAGCGTGGTCTTGCCCGAGCCCGATTCGCCGATGACGCCGATGGCCTGGCCGCGGTAGAGCTTGAAGTTGATGTCTTCCAGGATGAGCGCGGCGGGGCGGCCGGTGGCATCCACCGGGCCGTAGCCGGCGGACAGGTCGCGCACATCGAGCAGCAGCTCGCCCTCGCCCCGGCAGTGTTCGGCCACGCGCGGCGTGGGGCGCGCGGCGGCCAGCAGGCACCGGGTGTACTGGTTGGCCGGGGCGGCGAGGATGTGCGCGGTGGTGTCCAGCTCCTGCATCCGGCCGTTGCGCAGCACGAGGATGTGGTCGGCCATCTGCGCCACCACGGCGAGGTCGTGGCTCACATAGACGGCGGTGGCGCGGCGTTCGCGCACCACGCGGCGAAAGGCGAGCAGCACTTCGATCTGCGTGGTCACGTCCAGCGCGGTGGTGGGCTCGTCGAGGATGACGAGGTCGGGGTCGGTGATGAGCGCCATGGCCGCCATCAGCCGCTGCAGTTGCCCGCCCGAGACCTGGTGCGGGTAGCGGTCGCCGATGGTGTCCGGGTCGGGCAGCGCGAGTTCACGGAACAGCTGCACCGCCTTGGCCTCGGCCTCGGCGCGCTTCATGGTGCCGTGGATGCGGGTGGGCTCGACCACCTGGTCCATGATGGTGCGCGACGGGTTGAACGACGCGGCGGCGCTCTGCGCGATGTAGGCCACGGTGCGCCCGCGCAGCGCGCGCTGGGCGGCGGGCGCCAGGTGCAGCACGTCGACGTCGCCGATGCGCACGCTGCCGCCGGAGATGGTGCAGCCGTGCCGTGCGTAGCCCATCAGCGCGAGCGCCGTGGTGGTCTTGCCGGAGCCGGATTCGCCGATGAGCGCCAGCACTTCGCCGGGCGCGATGGTGAAGCTCAGCGCATCGACCAGCGTCTGGTCGCCCGCGGTGATGCTCAGGTCTTTGACGACAACGGATGCCCCCATGTTCAACGCCCTCCGCGTTCACGGGCCGCACGGCCCGGCAGGTTGTCGATGACGAGATTGACCGCGATGGTCAGGCTGGCGATGGCCAGCGCCGGCGCGATGACCGAGGCGCCGGCGTCGGGCAGTGCGCCGATGTTCTCGCGCACCAGCGATCCCCAGTCGGCCGCGGGCGGCTGGATGCCCAGGCCCAGGAAGCTCAGGCCGGCCAGCAGCAGCACCACGTAGACGAAGCGCAGCCCCAGGTCGGCCAGCATGGGGCCGACGATGTTGGGCAGGATCTCGCGCAGCATGATGTAGAGCGTGCCCTCGCCCCGGGTGCGCGCCACGGTGACATAGTCGAGCGCATTGATGTTGACGGCCAGCGACCGCGCGATGCGATAGGCCCCCGGGATGTAGATGACCGCCGCCGTGGCCACCAGCATGGCGACGGACGAGCCGAAGCCGGCCACCAGGATCAGCGCGAACATCTTGCTGGGAATGGCGGTGAGGGTGTCCAGCACGCGGCTCAGAATGGTGTCCACCTTGCCGCCCATGGCGGCGGCGAACAGCGCCAGGGCCGTGCCCGTGCCGCTGGCCAGCAGGGTGGCCAGCAGGGCCACACCCACGGTGTAGCGCGCGCCGTCAATCACGCGCGCCAGCATGTCGCGGCCCAGGTAGTCGGTGCCCAGCCAGTGTTGGGCGCTGATCGGCGCGAACACGTCGGAGCCGCCGCCCGCCTGCAGCGAGCCCGGCAGCAGCACGGGACCGGCCAGGGCGGCCAGCATCCAGCACAGCAGCACCGCCAGCCCGATCAGGCCGGAGATGCCGAAGCCCGAGAGCCAGCGGCGCACCGCGTGGCGCGGCGTGGCGGGCGGGCCGGAAGGGTGGGTCAGGGAATCCATGGGGCGGCCCTTCGGTGTGGTCAGCGGTGGCGCAGGCGCGGGTTGGCGAGGATGCCGCACACGTCGGCCGCCGTCACCAGGATCAGGTAGCCCGCGCAGAAGATCATGGCGCAGGTCTGCACCAGCGGCATGTCGCGCTGGGTCACGCCATCGACCATGAGCTTGGCGATACCGGGGTAGTTGAAGATGGTCTCGATGATGATGACGCCGCCCAGCAGGTACGACAGCGACAGCGCCACCGCGTTGGCGATCGGCCCGATGGCATTGGGCAGCGCGTGGGCCATGACCATGCGCAGGGGCGAGGCGCCCTTCAGGCGCACCATCTCGATGTAGGGCGCCTCCAGCTGGTCGATGACAGCGGCGCGGCTCATGCGCATCATCTGCGCGACGATCACGCAGCACAGGCTGAGCACGGGCATGGCGAAGGCCCGCAGCATCTGCCCCACCGATTCGATGTCGCTCACGTAAGACAGCGCGGGCAGCCATTTGAGCTTGACGGCGAACACCAGCACCGCCAGCGTGGCCACCAGGAACTCGGGCACGGACACCACGGCCACCGCCGCCGACGAGGCCAGGCGGTCGAACCACGAGCCGCGCCACACGGCCGAGGCGATGCCCAGGGTGAGCGCGATGGGCACCGAGAACAGCGCGGTCACGGCCGCCAGCAGCAGCGAATTGGGCAGGCGGCTGGCCACCAGCTCGCCCACCGGCATCTGCGTGGTGACCGACTGGCCCAGGTCGCCGCGCACGATGCCGCCCAGCCAGCGCAGATAGCGCAGCGGGGCCGGCACGTCCAGCCCCATCTGGGCGCGCAGCGCGGCGAGGGCCTCGACCGTGGCGTCCTGGCCCAGCTGCTCCTGCGCGGCGTCGCCCGGCAGCACGGCGGTGATCGAGAAAACGATCACCGAGACCGCCAGCAGGGACAGCAGCGCCAGCAGGATCCGCTGGACCAGGAGCTTGAGAATCACACGGTTCATGGCGCGGCGGCTTCCAGTGCTCGGTGCGTGCGGGGCGTCAGGCTTCGAGCCAGACGTGCTCGGCGAAAGAGTAGCCCATCAGGCCGCCCAGCGGAATCGGGGACAAGCCCTTGAGCTTGGTGGAATGTCCGTCGATGCTGGCCAGGAACAGCGGAATGCCGATGCCCGCGTCCTGGTGGATCATGGTCTGCATGTCGGCGTACATCTGGCGGCGTTTGGCCAGATCGGTCTCGGCGCGCGAGGCCAGCAGCAGCTGGTCGAACTGCGGGCTCTTCCAGCGCGACTCGTTCCAGGCCGCATCGGACTTGAAGAACTGCGTCAGGATGGTGTCGGCGCTGGGGCGCGGGTTCACGTTGCCGAAGCCCACCGGGCTGTTGAGCCAGTGGTTGGACCAGTAGCCGTCGGCCGGCATGCGCTTGATGTCCAGGTCCAGGCCGATGCGCTGCCCCGACTGCTGCAGCAGCAGCGCGGTTTCGGTCGAGTACATGGCGGCCGGCGAGGTGACCACGGGCACCTTGCCCGTCACGCCCGACTTCTGCAGGTGGAACTTGGCCTTGTCCAGATCGAAAGCGCGCTGCGGCAGGTCCTTGAAGTAGAACCGGTTGGTCGGGTCGATGGGCTGGTCGTTGGCGATGACGGCGTAGTCGAGCGCGATGCTCTTTTTCATCTGCTCGCGGTCGAACAGGTACTTCATCGCCAGGATGAAGTCGGGGTTGGCGCCCGGGCCCATGTCCTTGCGCAGGATGAGGTCGGAGTACTGGCCCGACTGCGTGGTGAAGATGGCGTAGCCGGGCGTGCCCTTGACCCGGGCCACGGCGCGCGGGTTGACCGAGGCCACCAGGTCCATGCCGCCCGACAGCAGCGCGTTCACGCGGGCGCTCTCGTCGCCGATGCCCACGAACTCGATCTCGTCCAGGTAGGGCTTGCCGGGCTTCCAGTAGGCGTCGTTGCGCACCATCAGCGACCGCACGCCGGGCTTGAATTCCTTGAGCTTGTAGGGGCCGGTGCCGATGCCGGCGTTGAAGTCGGTGGTGCCTTCCTTGACGATGTGGAAGTGGAAGGTGCCCAGGATGACCGGCAGGTCGGCGTTGGGCGCGGTCAGCTCGATGGTCACCTCGTTCGGACCCGAGGCCTTGACGGTCTCGATCTGGTCGGCCAGCACCTTGGCCTTGGAGGCCGTGGCCGGGTCCTTGTGGCGCAGGATGGAGAACACCACGTCGGCCGGCGACAGGGCCTTGCCGTCATGGAAGGTGACGCCCTTGCGCAGGGTGAACACCCAGGTCTTGGCGTCCTGCGTGGCGGACGATTCGGCCAGTGCGGGCTGCGGCGTGAGCGAGCCGTCCAGCACGAACAGGCCGTTGTAGAGCATGGTGCCGCGCGAGTAGTCGGTCTGGTTCGACTGCTTGGCCGGGTCCAGCGTGTCGGTGGCCGCGGCCGTGGCGCCGGCCACGCGGATGCGGCCGCCGCGGCGGGGCGTCTGCGCGTGCGCGGTGACCGCCATGCCCGCCAGGCCGCCGGCCAGCGTGGCCTGCATGCCGCCCGCCATCAGCATGGCGAGCACGTCGCGGCGCGTGGCGCCCCGCCGCAGCGAGTCCATCACGCGAAGGCTTTCTTGGGGACCGACGAGGGTGTCGAACGGGGTGCGGCTGTCGCTCATGGTGATGCTCCTGTGACGGGTGGCAGTGGGGGGAACGGGGATCTTGGAATGGTGCGAATCAAGGGAAGGTGGCAGGCGCCCGCTGGGACGTCAGGCCAGCCGGTCCTTCAGGCGGTAGTACAGCCCCACCGCCGGCAGGAACCACGGCGGGCCGAAGTGGCCGGGCACGGCGGGCCAGCCGCGGCCGCGCCAGGGATTGGCCTCAGCATCGCCGGCCATCACGGCGGCCATGCGCTCGCCCATGTGCACCGACATCTGCGTGCCGTGGCCGCTGTAGCCCATGGAATAGAACAGGCCATCGCGCTCGCCGGCGTGCGGCAGGCGGTCCTGCGTCATGTCCACCAGGCCGCCCCAGCAGTGGTCGATGCGCACGCGGCCCAGTTGCGGGAAGGTTTCCGCCAGGCCGGCGCGCAGGATCTCGCCGCTGGCGGCGTCCTGCTGCGGGCTGGAGATGGCGAAGCGCGCCCGGCCGCCGAACACCAGCCGGTGGTCGGCCGTGAGGCGGAAGTAGTGGTGGATGTTGGCGATGGTGACGTAGGTGCGCCGCTCGGCCAGCAGGGCCTGCGCGTGCGCCGCGCCCAGCGGCTCGGTCACCACGATGAAGCTGCCGATGGGCACGATGCGCCGGCGCAGCCAGCCGAACGTGCCGTAGCCGCCGTGGCGCGAGGCGCCGGTGGCCAGCAGCACCTGGCTGGCCTGCACCGCGCCGCGCGCGGTGTGCAGCCGGTGCACCTGGCCCTGCACGCGCTCGATGCGGTCCACGCAGGTGCCGGTGTGGATCTGTGCGCCCTGGCGTTGGGCGGCCAGGGCCAGCCCTTGAGCGAACCGCCCCATGTGCATCTGCGCGCTGCGCCGGTACAGCAGCCCGCCTTCGAACCGGTCGCTCTGCACCTCGGCGCGCACCCGGGCGGCGTCGAGGATCTCCACGTCGGTATCCACCCCATCGGCAATGAGCCGCTCGGCACTGCGCCGCAGCGCCTCCAGGTGGTGGGGCCGGGTGGCGAGCTTGAGCTTGCCGTGGCGCAGGAAATCGCAGTCGATGGCCTCGTCGCGCACGATGCGGGCCACGGTGTCCACCGCCGCGTCGTAGGCGTGGTACCAAGCCCGGGCCTGCGCCACGCCGACCTTGGCGGCCACTTCGGCGTAGTCCACCGCCAGGCCGTTGTTGACGTGGCCGCCGTTGCGGCCCGATGCTTCGGGCGCCACGCTGGCGCCCGCCTCCAGCACCGCCACGCTCGCGCCGCGCCGGGCCAGGGCCAGGGCGGCCGACAGGCCGGTGAAGCCGGCGCCGACGATGGCGACATCGACCTGCCGCGGCAGATCGTGCGGTGCCAGCGCCAGCGGCGGGACCGAATCGTTCCAGTAGGACTCGAGCTTCATGGCAAGGGGCGTGCGGGCTGTGGGAAGGAAGGTAAAAACCGCTCAGAGGCCGACGACGCCCGGCAGTCCGCCGATGTCTTCAATCTGCACGTAGTGGTAGGCCGGGTTGCCCGGGCCGTGGCCGCGGTTCACGAACACCTTGTTCTTGATGCCGATGTCGTCGGCCGACATCAGGTCGTAGCGCAGGCTGGAGGACACGTGCAACACGTCCTGCGGGCCGCAGCCCAGCGAGTCGAGCATGTATTCGAACGCTTTGAGGCGCGGCTTGTAGGCCTGGGCCTGCTGCGCGGTGTACACGCGGTGGAACGGCGCGCCGAGCATGGCGACGTTCTTCTGGATCTGGTCGTCGGAGGCGTTGGACAGGATCACCAGCGGGATCTCCTTGGCGACCTTGGCCAGGCCCGCGGGCACGTCGGCATGCGGGTCCCAGGTGGGCACGGCGTCGTAGAACTTCTGGCCGTCGGCGTCCAGGTACTGGATCTTCCACTGCTTGCACAGGCGGCGCACGGCGTTCTTGAGCACCACTTCGTAGGGCTTCCAGTCGCCCAGCACTTCGTCGAAGCGGTAGGCGCTGAAGTCGGCGATGAACTGCTCCATGCGCTCGGCCGGAATGCGGTCGGCGAAGAGTTCACGCGTCATCTCGCCCATGCGAAAGCGGGTGAGCGTGCCGTAGCAGTCGAAGGTCACGTACTTGGGACGGAAGGTCATGGTCTCGGAATCCTCGGGTTGGGCCGGTCACCGACCGGGGCGGTTCGCAGCGCCTTATCCGGCGTTTGCGACAGTGTCATTACGAAGTGATTGAAGCACGCGGTCTCGCGGGTGTCATAGGGAAATGCAGGGGTGCGGCGCGCGAAAGCTGCGGTTTGCCGGGGGCCTTGCGGCATGCCGTGCGGTCCGCACCGCCGGCGTGCGGCAACGCACCGTTAGTGCGCTGCAGCAAAGTCGATGAGCACGCTTTTGAAGCGCAGGTTGGCCTCCACGGCCTGGCGGCCCAGGTCCTTGCCGATGCCCGACTGGTGGTAACCGCCGGTGGGAATGACGAAGTCCGCGCTGCGCCCGTAGCGGTTGATCCAAACCGTGCCCGCGCTGATGCCGCGCATGGCGCGCAGCGCGCGGCCGATATCGGCGGTGTGCACGCCGGCCGCCAGGCCGTAGTGCGCGTGCGCGGCCAGGGCCAGGCCCTCTTCCTCGGTGTCGAAGGTCTGCACCGTGAGCACGGGGCCGAAGATCTCTTCCTGCACGGCGGGGCTGTCGGCCGCCACGCCTTCGAGCAGCGTGGGCTGGAAGTACGCTCCGCCCGCCGCACCGGCCGCCACGCCGCCGGCCACGTCGTCGAACAGCCCCCCGCCGCAGCGCAATTGGGCGCCCGCGTCGCGCGCGCGCTCCACGATGTCCAGGATGCGCGCGGCCTGCGGCGCCGAGATGATGGGCGGCAGCGTGGCGGTGTCGTCCCAGGTGGCACCGGGCCGCAGCGCGGCGAACCGCGCACCGATGCGCTCCACCAGTTCCGGCGCGATGCCGCGCTGCACAATGAGCCGCGACCCCGCCACGCACACCTGGCCTGCGTTGCCGGTGATGGCACCGGCGATGAGGCCGGCCAGCCGGTCGATATCGGGTGCGTCGTCGAAGACGAGCTGCGGGCTCTTGCCGCCCAGCTCCAGCGTGACGGGCTTGGGGCCCTGCAGCGCACAGGTGGCCATGATGGCGGCGCCCGTGCGCGTCGATCCGGTGAAGGTCATCTTGGCGATCCGGGGGTGCCGCGTGAGCGCATCGCCGGTGGTGCGGCCATCGCCCTGCACCACGTTGAAGAGCCCGGGCGGCACGCCCGCCTCCACCGCCAGCTGGGCCAGCCGCACGGCGGAAAACGGCGTCATCTCGGACGGCTTGAGCACCACCGCGTTGCCTGCGGCCAGGGCGGCGCCCACCTTCCACGACATCATCACCAGCGGGAAATTCCACGGCGTGATGGCGCCCACCACGCCGTAGGGCTCGGCCACCACCATGCCCAGGTGGTCGTGCCGCGTGGCGGCCACCTCGCCGCCGAGCTTGTCGGCATATTCGGCGAAAAAGCGCAGCCCTTCGGCCGTGAAGGGCACGTCCCACGCAGCGGCATCGCGCACCGGGCGCGTAGAGCACACAGCCTCCAGCGGCGCCAGTTGCGGGCCGTCGGCCTCGATCAGATCGGCCCAGCGGCGCAGCACGCGAGCGCGTTCCCGCGGGGCGCGCCGCGCCCAGTCCGTGGTGCGCCAGGCCTGCCACGCATCCTGCACCGCAGCGTCCACGGTGGCGGCATCGGCCAGCGGCAGGTCGGCATGCCATTGGCCATCGGAGGGGCGCAGCACGGCGATGCGGCCTGCATCGGGCACGAGGCGCCCGCCGATGAAGTGGCCGGCAGGAACGGCGATGGACCGGGGATCGAAAAGCAGCATGGAACGGGGGCGCGCAAGGGGCTGCGCGCAGTTGGAGAAAGGTGCTTCGATGCTAGGCAGGAAGGTCCAGCATTTGTGCCCGTAACGCCCCGCGTCACCGCAGCGAATTGCAAAACGCACGCGCCCGGCAGACGAAGCTTGCAAGTTGCGGGCAAACCCGAATTCGGGGTGGTGCGGCCTGCCGATGTCGTCCAAGATAGACGCCCAATCCCTTCGCAACGAGGACGCCGCCCATGCTCTCCACCGCCCTGCCCGCCACCCCTGCCACCGCCGAGGACGGCGTGCTGCTGCGCCCCATGACGCCCGACGACCTGCCGCAGGCGCAGGCGCTGTCGGCCGAACTGCGCTGGCCGCACCGGCTGGCCGACTGGGAGCAGGTGTTCGCGCATTCCGAGGGCCTCGTGGCCGAGCGCGACGGGCAGACCATCGCCACCGCCCAGCGCTGGAAGTGGGGCGATCGGCACGCCACCATCGGGCTGGTGCTCGTCACCCCGGCCTGCCAGGGCCGGCGCATCGGCCACCGCCTGATGACCACGCTGCTCGACGGCCTGGACGGCCACACGGTGCTGCTGCATGCCACCGCCGAGGGGCGCGGCCTGTACGAGCGCCTGGGCTTCGTGCGCACGGGCGAGGTGCGCCAGCACCAGGGCGTGGCCCGGCCCACGCCGCTGATCGCCCTGCCCCCCGGCTGGCGCCTGCGCCCCTCCGGCCTGAACGAGGCGGCCGCGTTGCACCGGCTCGACGCCCAGGCGCGCGGCATGCCGCGCGATGCGCTCATCGACGACCTGCTGGCCCGCAGCGATGCCTGCGTGGTGCTGGACCACGACGGCGAGCAGCGTGGCTTCGCGCTGCTGCGGCGCTTCGGCCGCGGGCATGCCATCGGCCCCGTCGTGGCGCCGGATGCGGAAAGCGCCAAGGCGCTGATCGCCCACCTGGCCGGCATGAACGCCGGCCACTTCACGCGCATCGACATCGATTTCGACAGCGGCCTGGCCGAGTGGCTGGAGAGCATCGGCCTGCTGCGCGTGGACGCGCCCACCACCATGGTGCGCGGCGGCACCCTGCCCACCGCATCGGACGCCCCGCACGGTGCCCCGCGGCTGTTCGCCCTGGTCACCCAGGCGCTGGGCTGAGCCCGCCCCTTCGACGATCCACCCTGCCGGGCCTTGCCGTGACCTCCACCACCTTTCTCTACAAATCCGACCCCGTGCGCGGTCGCCAGTGGGCCGGCGTGTTCCGCGACCGCGCGCCCGAGATCGACTTTCGCATCTGGCCCGACATCGGCGATCCGGCCCAGGTGCGCTTTCTCGCGGCCTGGGAGCCGCCGCAGGACCTGGCCACGCGCTTTCCGCAGCTGCAGGTGCTGTTTTCATCGGGCGCGGGCGTGGACCAGTTCGACTTCGCCGCGCTGCCGCCCGAGTTGCCCGTGGTGCGCATGGTGGAGCCGGGCATCGTGCAGGGCATGGTGGAGTACGTGACGCACGCCGTGCTGGGCCTGCACCGCGACATGCCCCAGTACCGCCGCCAGCAGCAGCAAGGCGAATGGCGCGCGCTGCCGGTGCGCCCGGCCAGCGAACGCCGGGTGGGCGTGCTGGGCCTGGGCTCGCTCGGGCAGGCGGTGCTGGCCCAGTTGCGGGGCCTGGGCTTCGACTGCGCGGGCTGGAGCCGCTCGCGCCACCAGTTCGCCGGCGTGCACTGCTACGCGGACCGGCATGAACTGCCGGCCTTCCTGGCACGCACCGACATCCTGGTGTGCCTGCTGCCGCTGACCGATGCCACGCGGGGCTTTCTGAACAAGGACCTGTTCGCGCAATTGCCGGCCGGTGCCGGGCTGGTGCACGTGGGGCGCGGGCCGCAATTGATCGACACCGACCTGCTGGCCGCGCTGGCCGTGGGGCAGATCGGCGAGGCGGTGCTCGACGTGACCGACCCCGAGCCCCTGCCGCCGTCGCACGCCTTCTGGCGGCACCCGCGCGTGCAGCTCACCCCGCACATCGCGAGCATGACCCAGCCCCTGAGCGCCGCCAACGTGGTGGTCGACAACCTGCGCCGGTTCGAGGCGGGCGAGCCCATGGTGGGGCTGGTGGACCGCTCGCGCGGCTACTGACGCATGGCAGCCGGCAGCCAGCATCCCCAGGGGCACCGCACGATCTGCTGCCACCGCGCCAACAACCGCAGCGTGCTGCGCCAAACCCCGCCAAAGCAGCACCACGCGCAGCGGCCCCTGGCCTAACCTTGGGGCCATCGACAGACACCTCACCACCGCCACCGAACCCCTGGCCCGCGACCGGACCCCGCCATGACCCAACTCACCGACCTGCCCCAGCTCGCCTCGCTCGATGCCATCGACCGGGCGCATTTGATCCACCCCGTCTCGCCCTGGCGAACGCACGAGCGCCGCGGCCCGACCGTGCTGTCCTCGGGCCGGGGGGCATGGCTCACCGATGCCAAGGGCAACGAGCTGCTGGACGCCTTCGCCGGCCTGTGGTGCGTGAACGTGGGCTACGGCCAGGAGAGCGTGGTCCAGGCCGCCACCGAGCAGATGCGCCGCCTGCCCTACGCCACGGGCTACTTCCACTTCAGCAGCGAGCCGGCCATTCTTCTGGCCGAAAAGCTGGTGCAGATCACGCCGACATCGCTGAACCACGTGTACTTCACGCTGGGCGGCTCCGAAGCGGTGGACGCCGCCGTGCGCTTCATCGTGCAGTACCACAATGCCATCGGCCAACCGGCCAAGAAGCACTTCATCGCGCTGGAGCGCGGCTACCACGGCTCGTCGTCCACGGGCGCCGGGCTCACCGCCCTGCCCGCCTTCCACCGCGGGTTCGACCTGCCGCTGCCGACGCAGCACTACATTCCCTCGCCCAACCCCTACCGCGCCGCGGACCCGTCGGACGGCCCGGCCATCATCGCGGCTTCGGTGGCGGCGCTGCGGGCCAAGGTGGCCGAGCTGGGCGCGGACAACGTGGCGGCCTTCTTCTGCGAGCCCATCCAGGGCTCGGGCGGGGTGATCGTGCCGCCCCAGGGCTGGCTCAAGGCCATGCGGGAGGCCACGCGCGAGCTGGGCATCCTGATGGTGGTGGACGAAGTCATCACCGGCTTCGGCCGCACCGGCCCGCTGTTCGCCTGCGAGGCCGAAGGTGTGTCGCCCGACATCCTCACGCTGGCCAAGGGCCTGACGGCCGGCTACGTGCCCATGGGGGCGACGGTGATCTCGGACGCGCTCTACGCCGGCATCGCCGACGGTGCACCCGAGGGCGCGCCCATCGGCCACGGCGCCACCTACTCGGCCCACCCGGTGAGCGCTGCGGTGGCGCTGGAGGTGCTGCGGCTGTACGAGGAAGGCGGCATTCTCGCCAACGGCCAGCGCGGCGCCGCGCCTTTCGCGGCCGGGCTGGATGCCTTGCTGGCGCACCCGCTGGTGGGCGACTCGCGCCACCGCGGCCTGCTGGGCGCGCTGGAGCTGGTGAGCGACAAGGCGACCCGGCGCGGGTTCGATCCGGCGCTGGGCCTGTCCGAACGCATCGCGGCCACGGCATACCGCAACGGCATCGTGTTCCGCGCCTTCGGCGACAACATCCTGGGCTTTGCGCCCGCACTCACCTACACCGAGGACGAGTTCGCCGAAATGTTCAAGCGCCTGCGAAAGACGCTGGACGACGTGCTGGACGCGCCCGACGTGCGCGCCGCGCTCAAGGGCTGAAACCAGCGGCAACGCCCCAGCAACGCCAACACAGCGACCGCGCGCCGCCGCAGAATCGAAGCCTCCTTCACGCCCCGATGCCGCCATGATGAACGAAGCCTTCAAGATCGACCGCCTGGACTTGCGCATCCTCGCGCAGCTGCAGAAGAACGGGCGCATGACCAACGTGGACCTGGCGGACGCGGTGGGCCTGTCGCCCAGCCCCTGCCTGATCCGCGTCAAGCGCCTGGAGCAGGCGGGCTACATCGCCGGCTACGGCGCGCACCTGCGCCTGGAAAAGCTGGGCGACACGCTCACGGTGTTCACCGAAGTCACGCTCACCGACCACCGCCGCGAAGACTTCACGCGCTTCGAGGCCGCGATCCGCGAGGTGGACGAGGTGCTCGAATGCCATCTGGTGAGCGGCGGCTACGACTACCTGCTGCGCTTTCTGACGCGCGGCGTGAACCATTACCAGGAGGTGATCGAGGACCTGCTCGAACGCAACCTCGGCATCTCCAAGTACTTCAGCTACATCGTCATCAAGACGCCGTTCATCAAGACGCACTGTCCCATCGAGCGGCTTTTCCCCCACCAGCGCTGACCGCCCTCCAGACGCCCATGCCCGACACCGCCCACCGCCCGCCGGCCCGCTTCGTGCGGCTGGCCGAGACCGATCGCCCCCCGATCGCCCTGACGATCGATGGCCTGCCTGCCGCCGCGCTCGCTGGCGACACCCTGCTGGTGGCACTGCTGCAGCACGGCCGGCGGGTGCGCGACAGCGAGTTCGGCGACGGCCCGCGCGCGGGCTTTTGCCTCATGGGCGCCTGCCAGGACTGCTGGGTGTGGACGCCTTCGGGTGATCGGCTGCGCGCCTGCTCGACCCCGGCCGAAGCCGGCATGGAGGTACTCACCCACCCGCCCGCGGCGCACTGGCCGGTGATGACGGACCTGCGCGAATCGCTGGCGCGCCATGCGCAAGGGGACGCGGCATGAGCACCCCCACCGCCACCCCAATCACTAACCCTACCGGCTCGCCCCGCATCGTGGTGGTCGGCACTGGCCCCGCCGGCGTGCGCGCCGCCCAGGCGCTGGTGCAGGCCGGCCTGCGCCCCACCGTGGTCGATGAAAGCCGGCGCGACGGCGGACAGATCTACCGCCGCCAGCCCGAAGGCTTCAAGCGGCCCTACGCCAAGCTCTACGGCAGCGAGGCCGGCAAGGCCCAGGCGCTGCACCGCGACTTCGACGCCCTGCGCGCATCGGTCGATTACCGGCCCGACACCCTGGCCTGGAACGTGACCGCCGGCGAACTGCACGTGGTGCATGCCGGCGAGCCGCAGACGCTGCCGTTCGACGCACTGCTGGTGTGCTCCGGCGCCACCGACCGACTCATGCCCGTGTCCGGCTGGCACCGCGCCGGCTGCTACAGCCTGGGCGCCTCGCAGATCGCACTGAAGGCGCAGGCCTGCGCCATCGGCTCGCAGGTCGTCTTTCTGGGCAGCGGGCCGCTGCTGTACCTGGTGGCCTCGCAGTACGTGCAGGCCGGCGCGCGCGTGGCGGCGGTGCTCGACACCGCGCCCGCATCCAAGCCCTGGGCCGCCATCGCGGGCCTGCTGGCGCGGCCCACGCTCGCGCTGCGCGGCCTGGGGCTGATCCGCGGCCTGCGGGCGGCGGGCGTGCCGGTGCTGCAGGGCGTGGCGCCGCTGTCCATCGACGGCGACGACCGCCTGGGTGTGCAGGCAGTGGCCGTGCGGGATTCGCAGGGCCAGGAACGACGCTTCGAATGCGATGCCGTGGGCCTGGGCTGGCACCTGCGGGCCGAGACGCAACTGGCCGATCTGGCGCGCTGCGCGTTCGCCTTCGAACCCGTGAGCCGCCAGTGGCTGCCCAGCATCGACGCGGACGGCCGCAGCAGCACGCCGGGCGTGTACCTGGCGGGCGACGGCGTGCGCATCCTGGGGGCCGATGGGGCCGAGGCCGCAGGCCGCCTGGCCGCCCTCGCGGCGCTGGCCGACCTGAAGCATGCCGCCGGCAGCGCCCGCTACGGCCAGGAGTCGCCCGCGCTGCGCCGCACGCTGGGCCAGATGGACCGCTTTCGCCAGGGGCTGGCGCGGGCCTTTCCCTGGCCGCATGCGCAGGCCGCGGCGCTGCCCGATACCGCCGTGGTGTGCCGATGCGAGGCCGTCACCGCGGGCGAACTGCGCCGCTGCGTGACCGAGATGGACAGCCAGGAAGTGAACCGCGCCAAGGCCTTCAGCCGCGTCGGCATGGGCCGGTGCCAGGGGCGCTTTTGCGGCCATGCCGCGGCGGAAATCGTCGCGAGCGCCTGCCACGTTCCCGTGGAACAGGTGGGCCGCCTGCGGTCGCAGGCGCCGGTCAAGCCTTTGATGATGAACACGCGCGAGGTGCAGGCATGAACCACGGCAGCCAGAACGCCACGACGCACGACACCGACGTGCTGGTGCTGGGCGGTGGCCTGATGGGCACCACCACGGCCTTCTTCCTGCGCCAGCACGGCCTGTCCGTCACGCTGCTGGAGCGCGAGCTGGTGGGCCGCCAGGCCAGCGGCACCAATTTCGGCAACGTGCGCCGCCAGGGGCGCGAGCTGCACCAGATGCCGTTGGCCAACCGCGCGCGCGCCGTGTGGGGCCGCATCCGGTCGCTGCTGGGCGAAGACGCCGAGTTCGTGCCCTACGGCCACCTGCGCGTGTGCTACACCGAAAAGCAGGCCGCGGTGCTCGAAAAGCACGCGCACGACGTCAAGCCCCTGGGGCTGGACCTGCAGCTGTTCACCGCCGAGCAGTTGCGCCAGCGCTGGGGCATCTTCGCGCCCGGCGTGGTGGCGGGCTCCTACTCGCCCCAGGACGGCCACGCCAACCCCCGCCTGGCCGGCCCGGCCTTCGCCCGCGCGGCGCGGCGTGCGGGCGCGAACATCGTCGAGCATGCCGAGGTGATGCAGGTGGAGCGCGACGCCAACGGCTTCGTCGCCCACACGGCCGATGGCCGGCGCTTTCGCGCCCCGCAGATGCTGGTGGCCTGCGGCGCGTGGTCCAACCGCATGGCCGAGCAGTTCGGCGAGCCCGTGCCGATGGAGGCCCGCGGCCCGCAGATGGGCGTGACCGAGCCCCTGCCCTACGCGCTCGGGCCGTCCATCGGCCTGTCGTCCCCCATCGAGACCGAGGGCCTGTACTTCCGGCAGATTGCGCGCGGCAACATCGTCTTCGGCGGCGGCCTGAAAGGGCCCGCGCATGCCGACCGCATCCGCGCCTATGTGAAGCCCGACAACGTGCTGCGCCAGCTGCGCGAGCTGCGCCGCTTCGTGCCGGCGTTCGAGCACGTGCAGCTGATCCGCGTGTGGAGCGGCATCGAGGGCTACACCCCCGACTGGCAGCCGGTGATGGGGCCGAGCGCCAAGGTGGCGGGGCTGCACTACGCCTTCGGCTTCAACGGCGAGGGCTTCGCCATCAGCCCCGGCGTGGGCGAGACCATGGCCGAACTGATCGCCACGGGCCAGACGTCGATTCCGCTGGCGCCCTACTTCATCGGTCGGTTCGCGGCATCGCAGAAGGCGCAGAAGGCGGCTTGACGGAAATCACCTTCATGCCAGGGTAAGCGTCAGCCCCCCGTAACGGGGAACTGCCGCAAAACGCTACAAAATAAATAGCAACATGCCCTAGTGAATCATGCGCTGGAGGCCGCTGGGCGTAACAAGGACGCCCCGACCCATTCCCCCGTTCGGACCAGGCTCAGGGTCTTCAGCGTCTTGCCCGGCCCGTCGAACACGCATTGCACGGCCCAGGTCTGCCCATCGAAACCCGGCACCCGAAAGCACGCCATGCCCGGCAAGGCCAGCACGGCTTCGTCGTCTTTGTCGGCCAGCAAGGCCACCACATCACCGGCCGTCGCGGTGGCCACCTCCAGCCCCTGCGGCCATTCCCCTTGCCAGGGTTTGCCCGGCCGGGACAGCGGCGTGTGGAAGGTCAGCGCGTGCAGGCCCCAGAGCTGCTCTTTCTCGGGCAACGACGGGTCCATGCACTGCAGCATCAGGTCGAGTCCCTGGCTCTCCACACCCACGGGATACGGGTCGGTGCCATGGCCCTGGCGCAGGTCCAGGACGGGCGGATCGAGCGACCGCAGCACCCGGTTCAACAGGTGCTGGCGGTTGTATCGCCCGATGCTGCGCAGCAACAAATCGGGCAGGGGGTGGAATCGGGACGGCATCAATGCCCTTCCTGGTTAGCGGCGCTGCAACCCGCTCACTTCGCCCTGGCCGCATCCACCAGGTGCTTCGGGTAGTAGGGGTTGTCGCGCAGTTTCTCGTCATCGATGCCCAACACGATGGCGGCGAGCGCAACATCAAAGCACCAGTAGCCAAAATATGCACCATCCGCACCGTTCAAGCTGTCGGACCAGTAGATCGGCTTGATCTTCTTCTTCCATACCTTGGAGAAGGCGAGCAGCTTGGCCGGCCGCTCCGAGGGATCGCAACGCCAGACCTCCAGCAAAAGGTCATAGACCTTCGGGAATTTGCATGCCTCCGCGACGGGTCGTTCGGTATCACCCAACGCTCTCGCGGCCTCATCAATTAGGGCGTCCTCGCCAGCGTGGCCTATGGCGTCGAAAAGCCGCTTCATTTCCGAGGCATTGAAGTGCAGTGCCTTGGCAAAAGCCATCATTGTCAGCGCGTCGTAGACAGTGTCCAGCGTTACACGCTCATGCATCACCTTCTCATTATTCCGCTCTGGCGGAATTTGAGAAATTACTCTCTTTTCAATTTCTTTTGCCTCAACCCATCTCCAGATGCTTGGGCCGATTTCTTTTATCGCATCACCTCTTCCATACCGAAGGACACAAATCTGAAATGTGTACATACAGAGACTGGAAGCGTTGCCTGGTCGCCCTTCAACACGGGGGAAATTTTCAGCCGCTGGCAGCTTTTCATCTACCAGCTTTTCGCGGAATGCAATCCGCTTCGTGAAATATTCAACGTCCTTTTCGGAATCTCTCATGATCACTAATCCTTAAATCCTGGAACCTTACCGGCCTTACCTCTAATAACATTTCCGTCGGCACCAATTTTAGTAGCAGTCGTAGTGCCATCTTCGGCAGTCCGAACCAGCCACTTCTCTACTTTACCCTGGTTCATGGCGTCTATTATTTTTGCAGCCTCCTCTTCGCCAACCTTGTCCATTAGCCTCTTTTCAACCCACTTGTCATCCATCTGATTGGTACCATCAGCCAGATTCTTGTCCAACTTAGCCTTACCATACTTGAATTCTGCAACAACATAATCCGGAGGAGGATTAGGATTTTTGTACACACCATCAATGCCGTTCTTCCCAACCTCGTAGACACCATCCGTTTTTCCGACGGGCTCCAACTTCTTGTCGACTAACGTTTCGTGCCCCGTCTTTTCGCCGATCGCAGCCTTCTCGTTACTGGTGAGTTGCTTGATCTTGACACCGTTGCCCTTGGCCGCGTCTCCTGCTTTCGCTGCGTCGGCGGCCTCCGCGGCCTTGGCTCCCTCGGCAGCCTTTGCAGCTTCAGCGGCTTTCGCGGCCTCTGCAACCTTGGCTACCTCCGAAGCTTTCGCGCCGGCGTTCGCTGCTTCCGCCGCCTTGGCGCCTTGGGCGGCCTTTGCAACGTCGCCAATCGCAAAGACGATGCCTCCGATCTCCAGGCCCGCACGGGTCACGGACTCGACGTAGTCGCCCTTCTCCCACGGGTCGGTCACGGGCTTGATGACTTCGTTCACGGCAGCCGCCGCGCCTTCCTTGACCGACGCCAGGCAGACATTGCCCAGCGCGATGTTCTCCCCCAGGATCGCCGCGTCCAGGTTGCTGTGAATCGCGCCCGCCAGGTTGACCTTCTTGCCCACGGTATAGGCCAACTCGCCCAGTCCCAGGCCGATGTCCTTCACGAAGCCCAGCACGCCGCGCAGGGCCTGGGTGCCGTAGTTGCCCGCCTTGGACCAGCCGCCTTCGTTCTTGACGTTGATCGAGGCAATGCCGCCGTCCGCCATCTTGTTCAGGTCTCCGAACCGGACGTACTCGTCCAGTTGGTCCGGATTCATGAAGCTCAGCTCCTCTTTGTACTGCTGCAGCTTCCTGAGCCTGTCGGAGGTCTTGGGCGGATCGTTGCAGGGCAGCTTGCCGTTCTTGACGGTCCCGGCCGGTTCGCCTTGCTCCGTGACGAGCTTGCCCACCGTGTTCGGGCCACCCGGTCCCACGTTCATCTGCACCACGGTGTCGTGCCGCGCGCAGACCAGGCCGTTCACCTTCACGCTCGTGTTGTCGCCGATCAGCCGGACATGCCCAGGCTGCTGGGAGGTCTGCGACACCACGCCCTGGCCGGCATTCGCCTCGGTCCCGCGGACCCAGTCCGTGAGCCGATACACGGGCTTTCCGCGCGCATAGACATTCGGCGACGTCCGCAACTGGTTCGACAGATCGCGAAAGCTGTCGAACGGCACCGGCGTGTTGCCCACCTTGCACACGTCGGGCGCGGTGCAGATGGCCCGCCACACGGCCTCCGCGCAGGCGATATGTTTCCTAGCCATTCGCCACCTCGGCAGGGGAATGGCCGCGATGGATGTGAATCCGCTGCTCTGCGCCGCGTTGCGCCGGCCCTGCGGGGATGGCCGCCAGCAAAGCCCTGCGCAGGCCCCATTCCTTGGGCACGGCACGCCGCCACACCAACTGCACGCACTGCGCGTCCAGGTCGATGGTCACCGTGTCCAGCCGCAGCGGCACGGCTTGGGTCAGCCCGCCCTGGTCCGTGAGCAACGCCAGGAGATCGATGCCCGGCAACCGGGTGTCGATGCGGCCCGTTGGGTCGCAGCCGACCAGGGTGATCGGTTCATCGCCTTTCAGCCAGCCGGGGGCGATCAGGTCGGGCTGCGCGGACTGATAGAACGCGAAATCGAAGTCCGGCGGCAGAAACGGCAAGTGCTCCGCGCGCCATGCGTCGTCGTAGGTTCCGGCATAGCGGGCACGCTGCGGGCTCCAGCGCGGCAGGGGACCGAAGCAGACGGGCGCAAGCCGTTCTCGGATGTCGCGCAGCGGCTTCTGCACCTCCTCGATCTGCGGGGCCAAGTAGAACTGGGCACGGTCCAGTTCCGCATCGCCCAGATAGCCCCGGCCCACCGGATTGGGCTGATAGGTGTCGAAGGCCTGCTCGTTATGGATGTCGTCGGTGGCCGGGCCGCGGTAGCGAGCCCGGCGAACCGCGCCGCCATATGCCATGCCTGCGTGCAGGGGCACGGCGGTCGTCGGTTCGGGCTTCGTCAGGTGCCAGCCACGCAGCGGCGTCCAGTGCCACGCACGCAAGCCAGTGACCATCGCGGTCTTCAACACCGGCCCCACCCTCACCCCAACGGGCCATTGCGGCAGCGGCTTGCCGTCCAGGGACCGCGCATGGCCGATCAGGTGGATGTCGGTGCGCTGCTTGCCCACCACAAGATGGGTTTCCTCCAGGAAGGGCGTGCTCTCGGGCGCGCCGACGTAGCGGTCGATGCACTGGATGGGCATCTGCTCATCCATGGCCGGCATGGGCTGGCCATGCGTGAGGTTGAAGCTGCCCGCAACGATGACGACATCGAAGTAGCGACCCTGGGTGGTCGCTTTCTCGATGACCATGTGCGGGAATGGGCTGTGGTTTTCGACGTCCATACCGAACCGAGCTGATTGAAGTCAGTTCAGATGGATGTCTTCGCCGCTGATCACCACGTTGTCGCCCTCGGCAGTGATCTGGATCAGTTTTCCGTTGAGGTTGACGGTGCCGTCATCCTTCATCTCCAGCACCGATTTGCCCACCTTCAGCGTGATGCTGCTTTCGTCCATGACGAGGCTGGAACTCTTTTTCGCGCCACCTCCACCACCGCTGGACGGTGCGGTGATGTTCATGGGCGCGGCGCCGGGCGCGCTGCCACCGCTACCGCTACCGCCCACGGTGAGCGCGTATTTCTTGCCGGCCGTGTGGGTGTGCTCCATGCCGATGGCATCGCTGCGATTCATGCCCACGTTGGTCATCATCGTGAAGCCCACATTGAGGTTGTAGGCCACCCCGACGTTGGCCATCTTGAAGATGCCCGTGGTCTGGATGCAGCCGACACCGATGGTTTCGGTTTTCAGAATGCCCACCGTGGTGGTCCAGTTCTTGGCAATGGCGTCGGTTTCGCTTCGCCCCACCGTCTTGCTTCGGTTCCTTCCGATGCGGATGTCTTCGTTGATCCCCACGGTTTCATCGCGGTTGTCGCCGATGTCGATCTTCTCGTTGTGGTCCACCCGCTCGGTACGGTTGGAATGGATGGTGATGGTTTCGTCGCCATCGACTTCCTCGGTGCGCCAGCCGTGCACGGTGATCTTTTCGTTGCGGTCCACGGTTTCGGTGCGGTCGCGGTGGATGACGTTGGTCTCGTCCCGGTCGATGGTCTTGCGGCGGTCCTGACCCACCCAGTGGTCTTCATCGTTCTCGACCTCGACGAGCTGGTCCTTCTGCGCATGCAGCCACAACTGCTCGGCCCCGGCCTTGTCCTCGAAGCGGATGGCGTTGGCATCGCCCGCGCCGTTCTTCAAACCGTCACCAAAGGCACCCCCCTTGCTGGATTTGGTCTTGATGCCCGATTGCGTGGCGTTGCCCGGCAGCGCCCATGGCGGCATGTTGTCGGCGTTGTAAACGCAGCCGGTGATGATCGGATAGTCTGGATCGCCATTCAAAAAGTCCACCACGACTTCTTGGTTGATCCGCGGAATGAAGACGGCTCCGAAGCCCGAGCCCGCCCAACTGCTAGACACCCGCACCCAGCAACTGGAGTTCTCGTTCATGGCCCCGATGCGGTCCCAGTGGAACTGCACCTTGACGCGGCCGTACTGGTCGGGCCAGATTTCCTCGCCGGGCGGGCCCACCACCACCGCCGTCTGCGGGCCGGTGGTGCGCGGCTTGCGCGTGGTGCGCTCGGGCGTGTACGGCAGGCTGGTGGGCTGGGCTTGCAGGGTGAATTTCTGGAACGACCCTTCTTCCTGCGCCGTGCCCTTGGGGCCAGGGGCGGCGGCGCTGACCTGGGGGTTTTCCTTGAAGTGGTATTCGATGCCGGTCAGCAGGTACTGCTGGTTCTGGTCGTCCCGCGGGTAGTTCTCCAGCGTGAAGGTGTAGCCGGGGGCGAGCGCCCGGTGACGCGACTGGCCCCGGACGGTGCTGTGACCCGTCAGGCTCGATTGCAGGCGCACGCGGGCATAGGCCTCGCCGTCGCCGAACTGGGTGTAGCCGCCCGGCCATTCGTAAACTTCGTGGGCGTCGTGCGCGTGGCCCGGCGGGGTCTGGCGCATGTTGGACAGGTCGGCACGGGGTTTCTGGAAGTCGTAGTCGTCGTTGTAGTGCCGCCCGGAGTGGATCGCCTGGTGCAGTTCCCAGGCATGGATGTTTTCCTTGTCGGCGACCGCAGCCTTCTCCGGGGGATAGAACGGGATGACGGCCGCCCCCGGTAGCGGGCTGTGCGAGGCGACGATGTCGTCGGCCAGGATCAGGGTGTGCTGGCCGGCGGCATGCTCGAAGTAGTAGTACGCCCCTTCGTGCTCCAGCAGCCGGGACACGAAGTCGCAATCGCTCTCGCCGTATTGCACGCAATAGTCCCAGCTGCGGTAGCTGCGGGTGAGCTTCTTTTGCAGGGGGTAGCCGTATTTGCCCAGGACCTCTTCGACGATCTCCGGCACGGTCTTGTTCTGGAATATTTTGAAATCGGTCTTGCGGGTCGCCAGCCACAGCCAGGGCTGCAGGCGCAGCCGATAGGAATAGGAGCGATGGTCCTCGCCCTGCATGCCGAAGCGGGTGACGATGCCGTCCAGGTAGCGTCGACCGCCACCTTGCGTTTCCACCACGACCGTGGCGTTCTTGCCCAGCAGCGCCTTCGGGTCGATGCTTTTGCTGTCGCTCAACAAATCCAGGTCGAGGCAGAACAACTGGCTGATGGCTTCCTTGCCCTGCAACTGCCGGAACTGCAGTTGCTCTCCCAGGGGCGTTTGGATCGTGACGCGGCGGGTCATGTTTGGCAGGCCCGCGGACCGGGCCACTACATTGAAATGGCCGCGATCATATATCCGCTGTGCGGAAAGTTTGAAAAAATCTCCAGCTTATTCATGAAAAACTTGCACAATGGTTGCGTTACTTCTTCGCAATCATGCGAGCGGTGCCCATGCGTGCACCCAATAGGTGACATGATCGTTTTGGCCCCGTAGCCAGGACCCGTCTCTCCAGCCCAATTCCGGATGCACACCGGAAACAGACCATGGAGGCTTCACCGCTCACCAGCCAGCACCACGAACACCTTGCGCAGCGTTTGCGTCACATGCCACTCGCCCGTCGTGTTCGACGGGAAGAACAGCGTGTCTCCGGCTCGAATGGATTGCGGCTCGCCGCCCGTGGGCGTGAAGGTGCAGGCCCCGGCCAGGATGTGCATGACCTCGGCATTGGCCAGTTGGCGCTCGAAGCGCCCGGGCGTGCATTCCCACAGGCCCGAGCGGTTCTCGCCCGCGCCCTCCAGATCGACGTCGATGCCGCTGAACCCGCACGGCGGCAGGGTCAGGGGGCGGGCGGGCGTGCCCTGGTCTTCGAAACCGCCCAGGGTGGCGGACTGGCGCAGCACGGTGATGCTCATGGAAGGGGCTCTCCAACGTTGGAAGTGGATGAAATGCGGTGCGGTGGGTGGACGGAGGGCGGAGGGCAAAGCCAGGCAATGCGGCACTTCAGGCCGGCGCCAGGGCACGCGCCGCCACTTCGCAGAACCAGCGCACGCCCAGCGGCAGCGCGTCGTCGTTGAAGTCGTAGCAGGGGTGATGCAGCGCGCGCTCGCCGTCGGGCCCCGGGTCGGCCCGGCCCTGGCCCAGCCACAGGTAGGCGCCCGGGCGGCGTTGCAGCATGAAGGCGAAGTCTTCCGAGGTGAAGGCGGCGCGCGGTGCCGTGCCGGCCTGCAGGCCGATGGCGCGTGCAGCCTCCAGTGCCAGGTCCGCCTCGGCCGGGGTGTTCACCGTGGCGGGGTAGTAGCGCAGGTAGGCCACCTCCACCTGGGTGCCGCTGGCCAGGGCGATGCCCTCGGCGGTGGCGCGCAGCGCGGCCTCGATGCGGTCTTGCGATGCGACGTCGAAGCTGCGCACCGTGCCGGTGATTTGCACCTCGGCCGGCAGCACGTTGTGGCTGTGGCCGCCCTCGATGCGCGTGACCGACAGCACGGCGGACTCGCCGGGGTCGATGCGGCGCGCGACGATGGTGTTGAGCTGCGCCACCAGCTGGCTCGCGGCCAGGATGGCATCGGGCGTGTGGTGCGGCTGAGCGGCATGGCCGCCGCGCCCGCGCACGGCGATGTCGAAGCGGTCGGCCGCGGCCATGATGGGCCCGGGCCGCGTCTGCGCGTGGCCCAGCGGCAGGTCGGGCCAGTTGTGCAGCGCATAGACGCTGTCGCACGGAAAGCGCTCGAACAGGCCGTCCTCGATCATCTTGCGCGCGCCGCCCTTGCCCTCCTCGGCGGGCTGGAAGATGAAGTGCACGGTGCCATCGAACCCGCGCGTGCGCGCCAGTTGGCGCGCCGCGCCGATCAGCATGCTGGTGTGGCCGTCATGCCCGCAACCGTGGTGCGCGCCCGGCGTGCGGCTGGCGTGGGCGGCCTTGCCCAACTCGACCATGGGCAGCGCATCCATGTCGGCCCGCAGGCCCACGCTGCGGGGACCGCTGCCGCAGCGCAGCGTGCCGACCACGCCCGTGCCGCCAATGCCTTCGTGCACCTCCAGGCCGAGCAGCCGCAGCGCCTGCGCCACGATGCCGGCCGTACGCCGCTCCTGAAAGGCCAGCTCGGGGTGCGCATGCAGGTCGCGCCGCAGCGTGACGAGCTCGGGCAGCAGGTCAGCCACCGGCCGGGCGATGCGCTCCAGGCCCTCCAGCGCCGGCAAGCGCTCGTGGCCGTCCAGGCTCATTGCCCCGCCTCCACCGCGTCGGCCAGCTGGGCCAGCGTATGGAAGTGATAGTCCGGCACGGTGTGCTCGGATTCGATGGTGCCGCCCGAGTCCTTCATGCCGTGCCGCCGTTCGATCCAGCAGGTGGTGATGCCCAGCCGCTTGGAGATGCCGATGTCGTGGTACTGGCTCTGCGCCACGTGCAGGTTGTCGGCCTGCCGGTAGCCCCAGGCCCCCTCGTAGCGGCCGCGGGCATAGGCAAAGTAGCGCGCGTCGGGCTTTTCGCACATCGCGTCGTCGCAGCTCAGCAGCAGGTCGAAGGGCGAGCCCAGCGCTTTCTGAAAGTGCTCCAGCGCCCAGGCCTGGGCGTTGGTCATCGTCACGAGCTTGAAATGCCCGCGCAGGCGCTGCAGCGCCTGCACCGAGTCGGGGAACGCCGGCCAGTCGGCCACCGAGTCGCGCAGGCCGCGCGCCAGTGCCTCGCTGTCGGGCAGGCCCAGCGACGGCGCGATGGCATGCCAGCAGCGCTCCAGATCGTCGGGATAGGCCCAGGTGTCGCCGCTCTTGCGCGCGGCGCGGTAGGCCGCGAGAAAAGCGTCGTCGGTCACCGGTGTGCCGGGCACGGCCCGGCGCAGATAGGCGAGCATGCCGCCCTCGAAATCGATGAGGGTGCCGACCACGTCGAAGGTCAGCACTTTGAAATCACGCAAGGCCATGGGTCGCACTCCAGACAGCAGGAAACGGCGGAAAGCCGGCCACCGCAGGAAACGGCAGCGGCCACAGAACATTCACAGCCGAGCTTAGAACCGCCGCCGCCCCGCGTGGCACTGAAGCGGGGGCCGGCGACAGCAGCAAGTTGCGTTGTCCGGCGCATTGCGAAAGATTGTTTGCAGCCCCCCGGCCGCGCGGTCCTCCGCGGGCCCAGAACAGGCTGCTCAGCCCCCCGCCAAGCCGGGCCGGGTTTGGGAGAGGTCCGGCTCCATGCGCTGGCGGTTCAGGCCCAGGCAGCGGCATTCATCGGCTTGGCTCCAGGGCGGCGCCATCGACCACCGGCTCAGGAGGGTGGCGTTCGGCGTGCCACTGAACGCATGCCGCTGCACGGCAGCGAATGGCGTTCTGGCTGCGCGGGCGCGCAGTTTTCGGCGAGTGCACAGCGCTGGTGCACGCACCCGCACTCATCCGCAGGCGGCGCGGGCCGTGGTGGCCGGCATCAGGCTGCGTTGCATCAGGATCGTGTCCACATTGCGCCCGAACTTGCGGCCGACTTGCTCGAACACGCCGACGCGCCGGAATCCGGAACGCTCATGCAGACGGATGGAGCCGGCGGTTTCACCGTCGTCCACGATCACCGCCACCATCTGGCGCAATCCCAAGGATTCGCAGGCTCGCACGAGCGCATCGATCAGGGCCTGCCCCACCCCCTGGCCGTGGCATCCGCTGCGCACGTAGATGGAGGTCTCTGCCGTGCGGCTGTATCCAAGGCGCGGGCGATACCGGCTCGCATACGCATAGCCGACCACTTCGCCGCCTCTGAGCGCCACCAGCCACGGCAGCCCTTCGCGGCGCAGCGCATCGTGGCGGCGGTGCATCTCGGCCAGCGTGGGAACCTGTTCTTCCATGGTGCAGATGGCAGTCTGCACATAGTGGCCGTAGATGTCGCGCAGCGCTGGGACATGGGACGAAGCGGCCTCGACGATGACGGTGGTGGTGATGGGTGCGCAAGGCATGACGGGTGGGATGTGGATGGCATTCATGGCATGCATGGTGGAGCCTCTGACACAATAAGAGAAGTTGTCACACGCTCTTCACCGCATAAGAAAAATTATGGCCCTGCCCTTCACCTTCGATCAGCTGCAGGCGTTCATTCTGGTGCTGGACACCGGCAGCTTCTCGGCCGCGGCCGAGCAGCTCGGCGTGACCCAGCCCGCCGTCAGTGCACAGGTGCGCGAACTCGAGCGCAAGGCCGGCCTGCGCCTGATCGAGCGGGTGGGCAGAACGGTTGCCCCCACTGCCGCCGGCACGACACTGGCCGGGCACGCGCGTGGGCTGCTGGACGCCGGCATGCAGGCCGCCGCCGCGGTGTCCAGCCATGCAGACGGCGTTCAGGGCACCGTGCGGATGGGCACCGGCGCGACGGCCTGCCTGCATCTGCTGCCTGCGCTGCTGCGGCAGATCCGCTCGTCGCACCCGGCCCTGCACGTCGTCGTCACGACGGGAAACACCGACGACATCGTTCGCCGCGTGGAGCTGAATGCGCTCGATCTCGGGCTGGTGACCCTGCCGGTCGCCAGCCGTGCGCTCACGGTATCCACCGCGCTGACAGACGCGTTCGTGGCCGTCAGCGCCGTGCAGGCACCGGCACTGCCCAGAACCGTCACGCCCAAAAACCTGGCAGACAAGCCGCTCATCCTGTTCGAGCCTGGCACCAACACGCGCCAGCGGACCGAATCTTGGCTCTTGTCCGGCGGCGTACGCGCCCGGCCCACCATGGAATTGGGCAGCATCGAAGCGATCAAGCAGATGGTGGCCGCCGGGTTGGGATGCAGCATCCTGCCCGCCATGGCCCTGCGCGATGCAGATCGCACGGCCCTGCAGGTGCGCCCGCTGCGGCCCGCGCTGTCGCGCGAGCTGGGAATCATCATGCGGCAGGACAAGCCGCTGATGCGCGGCATGCAGGTGCTGGTGGCCGCGCTGCTGGCCAGCGCTGCGCAGGCTTGAGCCGACGGCGTGTGCGGCGCCGCTTCAGGCCCGGGGCCAGTGCCAGATCAGTGAGCGCTGTGTGCTCTCCATGTGCCGTCCTGGGCCACCGAGGCCACAAAGTCGGCGAAATCACGGGCCGGCTTGGCTGGACCGCTACATGGCCAACGACACCGATGCCGCCGGCGTCTTCACTCGCGCCTATGTGAAGGTCGTGCTGGAAACGGACTGGGAGAGCAGCGACAACCCCAAGGCAGCGCTGTCGATCTTCATGCTGACCGAACCCCAGCTCAGGCACGCCTGGGCCAACTGGTTCAACGCACGACTGGACCGGCACGACGCCACGGATCGAGACACCCGATTCGCACTGGTCAGGTTCGCGACGGACGGCATCTGGCTGTCTGCGCTCTCCGACATCGACATGCCCGACAGGCTGGAGCTGCGCGACCGTCTGCTCGAAGCGGCACAGCCTTGAGGCTCGGGCTCGCCAGGCAACCGCCCGCATCCATTTCCTTCAGCGTGCGGTGAGGCAACTTTAAAAAAGAACGCCCTGCCCCCGTGCCAGTGCCGGCCGGTACTGCGACAGGTCCAGCTCCACGCGCTGGCGGTTCAGGCCCAGGCGCCGGCACGCGGTGGCGAACCGCTGGCGCACCAGGTCGGCCCACAGCCCCGTGCCCTTCATGCGTGTGGCGAAGTCGCTCTGGTAGCTCTTGCCCGCCGCGCGGGCCTCGGCGCTCAGGCCGTGCAGGTCCTGGATGCGGGCCATCACGCGCGCCGCGCGCTGCGGGTAGTGCAGCGCCAGCCACTCGCGCATGAGCGGCGCCACCTCCCAGGGCAGGCGCACCACGGTGTAGAAGGCGGTCGTGGCGCCGGCGTCACGCGCGGCCTCCAGCACCTGTTCCATGTCTTCGGTGATGAACGGGATCTGCGGCGCAACGCTCACGCCCACCGGCACGCCGGCCTCGGCCAGCGCGCGGATGGTGCGCAGGCGCCGGTGCGGCGCGGCGGCGCGCGGCTCCAGGCGGCGGGCGAGCGCGGCGTCCAGCGTGGTGATGGTCACGTAGGCGGCGGCCAGGTGGTCGCGCGCCAGGGGGGCGAGCAGGTCGAGGTCGCGCTCCACCCCGCTCGACTTGGTGATGACCGAAAACGGATAGCGGGCCTCGCCCAGCACTTCGATCAGCCCCCGCGTCAGGCGCAGCTCGCGCTCCACGGGCTGGTAGCAGTCGGTGGCCGATCCGATGTTGAGCAGCTGCGGCACGTGCCCGGGCCGGGCCAGCTCGCCGCGCAGCACCTCGGCGATGTTGTGCTTGGCGATGATCTGCGTCTCGAAGTCCAGCCCCGGCGACAGGTTCAGGTAGCTGTGCGTGGGCCGCGCATAGCAGTAGATGCAGCCGTGCTCGCACCCGCGGTAGGGGTTGACCGAGTGCTCGAAGAAGATGTCCGGCGAGTCGTTGGCGCAGATGGCGCTGCGCGCGGTCTCCAGCACCACGCGCGTGGCCTGGGGCTCAGCAGCGTCCGGCCCTTCGCCGGGCTCGGCCCAGCCATCGTCGAAGGCGTCGCGCGCATCGCGCAGGAAACGGTGCGGGATCCGCGTCGCGGCGCCCCGCCCCTTGATGGCGTGCAGTGGGATCTGGAATTCGGACATGGACGGCGCCTCGGCTGCGGGCTGGGCCAGGGGCGGCGCCGGTTCGGCGCCTGCCTGCGGCCAGCCAAAAACTGTATATAAACACAGATATTAGCGCCGTTCGCTCGGGATGTCTTCCGCCCCTTCGCCGGGCGCCGTTCGCCCCGATGCCGTGGGCCTGCCCTGGCCAGGGCCGCCGCCCGCGGTCAGGCGGCCAGGGAGAGGCGGCGCAGCAGGCCGCGCAGGTGCATGCGCTGCAGTTGCACGTCCAGCGCCTGCAGCGCGCGGCCTTCCTCGGTGAAGCCCGTGATCCGGGCGCAGACCGGGCCGCCCTCCTCCTCCACGGCGGTGGTGCCCGTCAGCAGGCCGGCGGCGCGCAGCAGCTCGAAATGCTGGATTTCCTCGGGGTCGGAGGTGGTGAACGGCAGGGGCTGTTCCGCCACCTTGCCCAGGAACACGACGTTCATATGCGCACTTTCTTCACAGGGCTGGCGCGCGCACCGGCCGGAACTCGGGGATCGAATCCGTGGCGCCAAGGCTGCCGCCCTCAGGGAAGGCACACGGTAGGCCACAACGCGGTGCAGCACAAGCACGGCCGGACAGGAGGTCACGGTGCTGCGCTCGGCAACGGTTTGGGTGTTTTTGGCCTCCAGCACAATCAACACTAGGGCATACCGCTATTAATTTAATAGCAAAATGGAAAGAGGCCGCAACTGGTGCCCTCCCGCTGCGCCCATCCCGTGGCCCCTGCGTTGCGGGCCCGCCACCGCCGGCGTCGTGCCGATGCGCCGTTCGGCGCGCCGTGGCTCAGTCGGCCGCCACGGGTGGGGCGGCCGCCGGCCCCGGGCCGGTGAGCGCCATCAGCACGTCGGCATACCAGGCGCAGTTCAGGCCCAGCGATTCGTCCTGCACCAAGTCGCGGGTGCTCATGTCCATGCGGGTCGAGTGCACACCCAGCAGCTGCCACGGCAGCGGCGCCGGGCCCAGGCGCCGGCGCAGCACCGGGGCGCCGCTGCTGCCGCGGTGGGTGCGGGCATCGGTCAGGAAATAGCCCTGCTGCTGGAACCGCACGCCGTAGGCCGAGGCCACCGAGGCCGCGCGCACCACGGGCAGGCGGTGCACCGTGTCGTGAAACCCCAGCGGAAACCCGATCACGACCAGCGCATCGCCGACCTGGGGCGGATCGCCCACCGCCTGCAGGTGGCTGGCGTCGAACGCCTCGAAGACGCAGCCCTCGGGCAGGCGGGCGGTGTCGATCTCGATCGCGGCCACGTCCACCTCGCCCCCGCTGTCCACCGCCTGGCGCCACAGGCCCAGGCCGTCGCGGTACAGCGGCAGCGAGAACACGGCGACGCGCGTGAGGTCCTGCGGATGCAGGTGCAGGTCGATTTCGATGCGGTCCGGAAAATGGGCGCTGGGTGCGTCGGCCAGCACGTGCCGGCTCGTCACCAGGAAAAGCCGACCGTCGCGCCGGAAGAAGAACCCGCTCGCGCCCGTCAGCGAGCGCGGCCCGTCGAACGTGCTGATGCGCGTGCTGGTGAGCAGCACGGATTCGGTGGCCGGGGCCTGGGACTGCGCCACGGGTCCGGACTCGGACTCGGCCAGCGGCGCCGGCGTGCCAGGCAGCGCGGCGATCACGCCGTGCATGCGGGCGGCGTCGCGCTCGAAGGTGGACAGCACATGGTCGGAGATGGGGGCGTGGAGCATCACGGTCCGGGCCGCTTCGACGTGCGCGTCGAACGACCGCGCCAGGGTGCCGTGCGCCCCGGACGGCAGGGCATCGAGCAGGGCCGGCAGCAGCGCGTCGATGGCGATGAGGCTGCCCTTGAGTTCGCAGATGCGCTCGGTGACGTCTTGCAGGTTTTTCATGGGGATGCGCCTTCCAAAAAAAAGAAAACGCGGCCAGGGCCGCGTTTCGGGAGAGGTGCGGCCGGGGCGGACACCGCCCGGGCCTGGCGCCTTATTCGACGGCGCGGATGTTGGACGCCTGCGGTCCCTTTTCGCCTTGCGTCACTTCGAACTGCACGCGCTGGCTTTCCGCCAGGGTCTTGAAGCCGCTGCCACCCTGGATTTCGCGGAAGTGGGCAAACAGGTCCTTGCTGCCGTCATCGGGGGCGATGAAGCCGAAGCCCTTGCCATCGTTGAACCATTTCACGGTGCCGGTTTGTGTCGTCATATCGATTCCTTTTCAAGTTGCCGCGGCGCGAACGTGCCTGCGGCGCAGAGACGCCAAGAAAATCATCGATGGGATATTCGACAACATCCACCGGCAGGGCGCCGGCGGGCAACTGGGGAGCGACCTAGGGAGTGACGGTCTTGCACATGTCTACGCGACCCATGGTACACCCGTTCCCGCAACCGCCCTGGCGCAGCGACGCGCTCACGGCAAAAGCCGCTCGTACTCGCGCTGCACGAGCCGGTGGCATTCGCAGCTGCGGCGCAGCAGTCCATCGATGTTCATCACGGTGATGCGGCCACGGCGGTAGCGGATCAATCCGGCTTGCTGCAGATTCCCCGCCGCTTCCGTCACCCCTTCGCGGCGAACGCCCAGCATGTGGGCGATGAGTTCCTGGGTCACCACGACGTCCGGGCCGTCCAGGCGATCGAGGCTGGTCAGCAGCCAGCGGCACAGTTGCTGGTCCAGCGAGTGGTGGCGATTGCACACGGCCGTCTGCGCGATCTGCGCCAGGAGCGCCTGTGCGTAGCGCAGCAGCTGCCGCTGCCACGCGGCGGACCGCTGCAGCACGTCCAGCAGCGCATGGGCCGGCACGCGCCAGCCGCGGCCTGCGCACTGCACCACGGCGCGGTGGGGCATCGATTCGCCGCCCAGCACGATGCACGCGCCGACCATGCCCTCGAAGCCGACCACGGCGACCCCCGCGCAGCCGCCGTCTTCCAGGCGGTGCAGCAGCGAGACGATGGCGGTGGTGGGAAACACCGCATGGCCCACGCGCTCGCCCGGCTCGCCGAGCACCTGGCCCACGCCGAGGCTCACGGATTCGAGGTCGGGGTGCAGGCGCTGCCATTCGGCGTCGCCCAGTGCGGCGAGCAGGCGGTTGCGCCGGGGTTCTTCACGGTGGGGCATCGCATTCTCCAGAAAGCCGGATGCATCAGCGATGGAACAGCCACCGGCAACGATTCGCCCGGTTCAGTATAGGGTGCGGCCCGCGCACGGCCTGTGTGTGCCAGCGCACAGACAGGCGGGCGATCCGGCCATAGCCTCGCAGGCCAAGCGGCGCCAAGTCTTTCGCCGCCCTTGTTTGCTTTTCTTGCGCGCTCCCCCCATGCCCGCGCCGGTGCACCCACCGCCCGGCGGCATGCGATCACCCCCCACCTTTTCGGAGTTCCCCATGTCACAGCCTCCCTTTTTCCACGAAGCCTCGGGAACGGTGCGCTTCTGGGTCGAGGTCCAGTCGCAATGGGTCGGTGCCAGTGTCGGCAAGGATGCTCTGCACTACCGCTACAGCCCCGGCACCGCGGACGAGGACCCGATGGACACGTACCGCAGCCACGCCCCCGAGATCGAGGCCGCGGTGCGCCGCCGCGTGGACCAGGGCGCCATCGAGCCCGTGATGCTGCGCGAGTTCGACCTGCGCGCGCCCTAGAGCGGCCGGCCGCGCACCCGCGCCCCCTTCGCCCCGCCTTCCGTTGCCCGATCCGCCGTTCAGTCGCCTGGGCGCACCTCCGCCCACTGCCCACCGAAAGGCACCATGACCCCCTTCCTCCAACGCCTCTTTTTTCGCGGCAACGATGCCTCGCTGTGGTCCGGCTCGGCGCCGGTGCGCGGCGAACTGTTCGGGCTGGAGCGCCTGGAGCAGCACGCCCAGAGCCTGGCCGCCGCGCAAGCCGTCAGCGCCAGGCCCCCGGCCGTCGCCCCGCTGCGCCGGCGCCTGGACGACAACGCCCGGGTGCTGCTGGCCGCCTACCGTGCCAGCGCGGCCGAGCTGGAGGCGGGCCGGCGGGTCGTGCCCGCCGCCGAGTGGCTGCTGGACAACTACCACCTCGTCGAAAAGCAGGTGCGCGACATCCGGGGCGACCTGCCGGCCGACTACTACCGGCAGCTGCCCAAGCTCGCATCGGGCCCCTTCGCGGGCTATCCCCGGGTGCTGGGCCTGACCTGGGCTTTCGTGGCGCACACCGACAGCCATGTGGATGCGGGCACGTTGCGGGCCTTCCTGCAGGCCTACCAGCGCGTGCAGCCGCTGACCATCGGCGAGCTGTGGGCGGTGGCGATCACACTGCGCATCGTGCTGATCGAGAACCTGCGCCGGCTGGTGGACCAGATGACCGTGGGCCGCGCCGCGCGGGCCGACGCCGACCGGCTCGCCACGCATCTGATGGCCCTGGGCTCCGCCCGCTCGGCGCTGGACGAGGACATCGCCGCGCGGTCACCCCTGGCGCTGTCCGAACTGTTCGCCGCCCAGCTCGCCAAGCGGCTGCGCGACCACGACCCGCGGACCATGCCGGCGCTGGGCTGGCTGCAGGAGCGCCTGCAGCAGCAGGGCACCACCATTGACGAAGTGGTGTCGCATGCCCAGCAGCGCCAGGGCGCCTCCAACGTCACCGTGCGCAACGTGATCACGAGCCTGCGGCTCATGTCCGACATCGACTGGGCCGATTTGTTCGAAAGCGTAAGCCTGGTGGACGAGCGGCTGCGCGAAGGCAGCCACTTCGCCGCGATGGACTTTCCCACGCGCAACCTCTACCGCGACGCCATCGAGCAGTTGGCCCGCCGGTCCCGCCATTCGGAGCTGGATATCGCCGAACACGCACTGGCCGCCGCGAAGGCCGCTGCCAGCGCCCCGGGTGCAGAGCGCGGCGACGGCGCCGACGACCCCGGCTACCACCTCATTTCCGCAGGCCGCAGGGCACTCGAGCAAGCCATCGGCTTCCACGCGCCGCTGCACTGGCGCCTGGCGCGCCTGCGGGGCGAGCACAGCCTGCGCGGCTACGTGGGCGCCATCGCGCTGACCACGGGCGCGCTGTGCGCCGCGGGCTGGTTCGTGCTGCCCGTGGGTGCGGGTGCGTGGCTGACCGCACTGTGGCTGCTGGGCCTGCTGCTGCCCGCCTCCGAGGTCGCCACCAGCCTGGTGCACCGGCTGGTGGCCTGGCGTCTGGGCGCTGCGCCCCTGCCCGGGCTGGAGCTGGCCGGGGGCATCCCGGCCTCGATGCGCACCCTGGTGGCCATGCCCACGCTGTTCACCAGCCCGGCGGATCTGCTGGAGCAGATCGAGCGGCTGGAGGTGCACTACCTGGCGGGCGGCGAGGGCGACATCGCCTTCGCGCTGGTGGCCGACGGCGTGGATGCGCCCACGCAGGACCTGCCCTCCGACGCCGCCCTCGTCGCACTGGCCGAGCAGGCCATCGCGGCGCTGAACCTGCGCCACGGCCCTGCGCCGCAGGGGCCGCGATTCCTGCTGCTGCACCGACGCCGCCTGTTCAATGCGGCGGAGAACACCTGGATGGGGTGGGAGCGCAAGCGGGGCAAGCTCCATGAGCTGAACCAGCTGCTGCGCGGCGCGGCGGACACCAGCTTCGTGCCCACCCCGGCCGTGCCGCAGGGCGTGCGCTACGTGATCACGCTGGACGCCGACACGCGGCTGCCGCGCGACGCGGCGCTGCGCCTGGTGGGCAAGATGGCCCACCCGCTCAACCGCCCCCGGTTCGACCCGGTGTCGCAACGCGTCGTGGGCGGCTACGCCATCTTGCAGCCGCGCATCACGCCGTCGCTGCCCACCGGCAGCCAGGGCTCGTTCTACCAGCGGATCTCCTCCAGCCCGGGCGGCATGGACCCGTATGCGATGGCCATCTCGGACGTCTACCAGGACCTCTTCGGCGAAGGCTCGTACACCGGCAAGGGCATCTACGACGTGGATGCCTTCGAGGCATCGCTGCAGGGCCGGGTGCCGGACAACACCCTGCTGAGCCACGATCTCTTCGAAGGCACTTTCGCGCGCGCCGGCCTGGCCTCCGACATCGAACTGATCGAGGAAGCCCCGGCCCGCTACGACGTGGCCGCGCGGCGCCAGCACCGCTGGACCCGGGGCGACTGGCAGCTGCTGCCCTGGATCGCCGGCCACTGGAGCGGTCCCCAGGCCGTGTCCGCCGTGGGGCGCTGGAAGATGATCGACAACCTGCGCCGCTCGCTGCTGGCGCCATCGGCGCTGCTGGCGCTGGGCATGGCCTGGGCGATGCCCACGGCGCCCGCCGCCGTCGCCATGCTGCTGGTGCTGCTGGTACTGGCCATTCCTTCCTGCCTGCCGGTGCTCTCCAGCGCCTGGTCGCACCGGCCGGGCGTGCGGCTGCGCAGCCAATGGCGGGTGCTGGCCGCCGATGCGCGGATGGCCTGCGCCCAGACCGTCCTGGCCTGGAGCCTGCTGGCGGACCAGGCCTGGCGCATGGGCGATGCCCTGGTGCGCACGCTGGCCAGAATGTTCGCCACCCGCCGCCACCTGCTGGAATGGACGACCGCGGCGCAGTCCGGCCAGCGCCCCCGGCCGGGCGTGCGGGGCTTTTACCGGCAGATGGCCCCGGGCATGGCGCTCGGCCTGGCCGTGGCAATAGCTTCCATCGCGGCGGCGCCATCGCACTGGGCGGCCACGCTGGCGCTCCTGCTGCCGATGCTGTCGCTGTGGCTGGCGGCGCCCGCCCTCGCCGCCTGGGCCAGCCGGCCGCCGGGCACAGCCCCGCTGCTGGCACTGCAACCGGCGCAGGCCCTGGCGCTGCGACGGATCGCGCGACGCACCTGGCGGTATTTCGAGACCTTCGTGACGCCGGCGGACCACATGCTGCCGCCCGACAACTTCCAGGAAACGCCCCGGCCCGTGGTGGCGCGCCGCACCTCGCCGACCAACATCGGCCTGTACCTGCTGGCGACGGCCGCGGCGCGCGATTTCGGCTGGGCCGGCACGCTGGAGACGGTGGCGCGCCTGGAGGCGACGTTCGCCACGCTGCAGCAGCTGCAGCGTTTTCGGGGCCACTTCTTCAACTGGTATGGCACGGCGGACCTGCGCGCGCTCGATCCGCCCTACGTGTCATCGGTGGACAGCGGCAACCTCGCCGGCCACCTGATCGCCCTGGCCAACACCTGCGACGAGTGGCGGGCCCAGGACGGCCCCTGCACGGAAGTCCGCATGGGCATCGGCGACGCGCTGCAGCTGGCGCGTGCGGGCCTGCCGGGCCTGGCCAGCACGCGCGGCGTGCCCCTGGCGCAGCGCATGGGCGAGCTGCTGGACGGCATGGCCGCCCTGATCGATGGCCCCCTGCCGCTGCAGGAACTGGCGCCCGCGCTGGGCCGCCTGGCCGACAAGGCGGCCGGCGCGGCGACGCCGGCGGGCTCGGTGGACGGCGATCCGGGCGTGGACGAAATGCTGTTCTGGACCCGCGAGATCGCCCGCGTGGCCGCGGCGCACGCCGACGATGCCCTGGCGCCCACCTCGGCGCCGGCCCTGGCCCAGCGGCTGCAGGCGCTGGCCGGCACGGCGCGTGAGATGGCCCTGGCCATGGATTTCGCGTTCCTGATGGACCCGGAGCGCAAGCTGCTGTCCATCGGCTACGCCCTGGCGGAGCAGCGCCTGGACGAGAACTGCTACGACCTGCTCGGGTCCGAGGCGCGGCTGGCGAGCCTCTTCGCCATCGCCAAGGGCGATGCACCCACCCGCCACTGGTTCCGCCTGGGGCGTACTGCCACGCCGCTTGCGGGCAGCTCGGCGCTGATCTCCTGGTCCGGCTCGATGTTCGAATACCTGATGCCCTCGCTGGTCATGCGGGCGCCCGCGGGCAGCCTGCTGGAGCAGACGAACCGCCTGGTGGTGCAGCGGCAGATCGCGTACGGGCAGGCGCTCGGCATTCCGTGGGGCATCTCGGAGTCCGCCTACAACGCGCGCGACAGGGAGTTCACCTACCAGTACTCCAACTTCGGCGTACCGGGCCTGGGCCTCAAGCGCGGACTCGGCGACAACCGCGTCATCGCGCCGTACGCCACCGGCCTGGCCGCCATGGTGGAGCCGCGCGCGGCGCTGCTGAACTACGAGCGCCTGGCCGCCCTGGGGGCGCTGGGCCACCATGGCTTCTACGAAGCGCTGGATTTCACGCCCACCCGCCTGCCCGAAGGACAGCCGGTGGCCATCGTGCGCAACTACATGGCCCACCACCAGGGTATGACCATCGTGGCCCTGCTCAACGTGCTGAAGGACGGCCGCATGCGGGAGCGCTTTCACCGCGAGCCCATGGTCCAGTCCAGCGAGCTGCTCCTGCAGGAGCGCACGCCGCGCAACGTGGCGGTGGACCGGCCGCGCGCCGAAGAAGTCAAGGCCTCGCTGGACGGCGGCGTGGGCCAGCAGCCCACCGTGCGCCGCCTGGCTGCCGGAGCGCCGGGGCCGGTCACGCACCTGCTGTCCAACGGCAGCTACACGGTCATGCTCACGGCCGCCGGCGCGGGCTACAGCCGCTGGCGCGGGGTGGCGGTGACCCGCTGGCGCGAGGACGCCACGCGGGATTCGCACGGCAGTTTCATCTACCTGCGCGATGTGCAAAGCGCCCAGCTCTGGTCCCCCACCACCCAGCCCCTGGGCGCCAGCCACCACCACGGCGACGTGCTGTTCGGCGAGGACCACGCCACGTTCTCGCACCACGACAAGGGCCTGCTCACCACGCTGGACGTGCTGGTGTCCGGCGAGACCGACGGCGAAGTGCGCCGCATCTCGCTGGCCAACAGCGGGCGCCGGGCGCGCGAGATCGATGTGACCTCCTATGCCGAGGTGGTGCTGGCGCCGCAGGCCGCGGACGACGCGCATCCCGCGTTCTCCAAGCTCTTCGTGCTGACCGAGTACCTGCCGGAATTCGGCGCGCTGATCGCCACGCGCCGGCCGCGCACGCCGCACGAGCCGCAGGCATGGGCCGGGCATTTCGCGGTGCTGGAAGGCGAGATCACCGCGGCGCCCCAGTACGGCTCCGACCGCGCGGGCTTCCTGGGCCGGGGGCGCGAACCCGCCACCGCCGCCGCCGTGCTGCAGGACCTGCCGCTGTCGGGCGCTGTGGGCACGGTGCTGGACCCGGTGTTCGCCCTGCGCCAGCGGGTGCGCGTGGCACCGGGCGGGCTGGCACGCATCGCCTTCTGGACCGTGGTGGCATCGACCCGCGCGGGGCTGCTGGACCTGATCGATCAGCACCACGAGCGCAGCGCCTTCGACCGCGCCGCCACGCTGTCGTGGACGCAGGCCCAGGTGCAGCTGCGCCACCTGGGAGTGGACGGCGAGGAAGCCGCCGACTTCCAGCGCCTGGCCGCCCCGTTGCTGTATGCCGACCGTCGGTTCCGCGCCCATCCCGAGACCCTGCTGCAGGGCGCCGGGCCGCAGTCGGGGCTGTGGCCGCACGCGGTCTCCGGCGACCTGCCCATCGTGGTGCTGCGCATCGACGACATCGAGGACATGCCGCAGGTGCGGCAATTGCTCACGGCCCACGAATACTGGCGCATGAAGCAGCTGAGCGTGGACCTGGTCATCCTCAACGAACGCGCGTCTTCCTACGTGCAGGACCTGCAGGTGGCCATCGAGACCGCGGTGCGCAGCAGCCAGGCGCGCCCGGCCATGGCATCGGGACTGGCGCAGGGCGCGGTCCATGTGCTGCGGGCCGACCTGCTCGGGGTCCAGGGGCGCGCGCTGCTGCAGTCGGCGGCGCGCCTGGAGCTCGTCGCGCGCCAGGGTCCGGTCGCCGACCGGCTCGCCCGCATGGCGCCCCCCGCCCCGGGCGTGGGACCGGCCCCCGCCAGGCCGGCCTGGGCGCCGCCGCCCTCCTCTCCGGCGGTGGACACACCCGCGGCCGCGGCCGCCTCCGCGGACCTGGAATTCTTTAACGGCCTGGGCGGATTCGCCCTGGACGGGCGGGAGTATGTGGTGCGGCTGGGCCCGGGCCAGGCCACCCCGGCGCCCTGGATCAACGTCATCGCCAACCCGGGGTTCGGGTTCCAGGTGTCCGAGCGCGGCAGCACCTGCACCTGGTGCACCAACAGCCGCGAGAACCAGCTGACCCCGTGGTCCAACGACCCGGTGAGCGATCCGTCCGGAGAAGCGATCTACGTGCACGACGACGCCACGGGCGAGGTGTGGACCGCCACGGCGCAGCCCCTGGGCGACGATGGCCTGTACGAAGCGCGCCATGGCCACGGCTACAGCCGGTTCGCGCACGCGGCGCGCGGCCTGGGGCTGGAGCTGCTGCAGTACGTGCCCGGCGAGGACCCCGTCAAGATCTCGCGCCTCACGCTGCGCAACACCTCGGGCAGGGCCCGGCGCCTGACGGTCACGGCCTATGCCGAATGGGTGCTGGGCACCTCGCGCGGCGCGTCGGCGCCGTTCATCGTGACCGCGGTGGATGCCGGCAGCGGCGCCCTGCTCGCCCACAAGCCGTGGGACATGGCCTTTCCCGGCCGGGTGGCCTTCGCGGACCTGCGCGGGCAGCAGACGGCGTGGACGGCCGACCGCACGGAGTTCCTGGGACGCCACGGCGGGCCCGGGGCACCCGCCGCGTTCGCAAGCAACGACCCGCTGTCGGGCCGCACGGGCGCCGGGCTCGACCCCTGCGCGGCGCTGCAGTGCGTGGTCGAACTGGCTCCGGGGGCCTCGGTGGAGGTTGTGTCCCTGCTGGGGCAAGGCGACTCGCTGCAGGCCACGCAGGCGCTCATCGCCCGCTACCGCACCTGCGATCTCGATGCCGTGCTGGCGCAGGTGGCCGCAGGCTGGCGGCAAACGCTGGGCGCGGTGCAGGTGCGCACGCCCGACCGGGCCATGGACATCCTGCTCAACGGCTGGCTGCTCTACCAGACCATCGCCTGCCGGCTCTGGGCCCGGGCGGCCTTCTACCAGGCCAGCGGCGCCTACGGGTTCCGCGACCAGTTGCAGGACGGGATGGCGCTGCGCTTCACCCACCCGGAGCAGACCCGCGCGCACCTGCTGCGCGCCGCCGGCCGCCAGTTCCCGGAAGGCGACGTGCAGCACTGGTGGCTGCCGCACTCCGGCCAGGGCGTGCGCACCCGCATCTCGGACGACCGCGCCTGGCTGGCCTATGCGGCGGCGGAGTACGTCGCCACCTCGGGCGATCGCGCCGTGCTGGACGAAGCCGTGCCCTTCCTCGAAGGCCCGGCGCTGCAGCTTGGCGAACACGATGCGTTCTTCCAGCCCATGCCGTCCGGACAGTCGGCCTCGCTGTTCGAGCACTGCGCCCGCGCGCTGGACCAATGCATGGCGCTCACGGGCCGGCAGGGGTTGCCGCTCATCGGCACCGGCGACTGGAACGACGGCATGAACCGCGTGGGCGCCGAAGGGCAAGGCGAAAGCGTGTGGCTGGGCTGGCTGCTGATCCGCACCGTCGCCCTCTTCGCGCCACTGGCCGAGGGCCGTGGCGATGCCCGGGCCGCGCTCTGGCGCGCGCACGCGGAATCGGTGCGCGCCGCCATCGAAGCGGTCGCATGGGACGGCGCCTGGTACCGCCGCGCCACCTTCGACGATGGCACCTGGCTGGGCTCGCAGGACAGCGGGGAGTGCCGCATCGACGCCATCGCCCAGGCCTGGGCCGTGCTGTCGGGGGCCGCCGACCCGGCGCGGGCCGCCCAGGCCATGGATTCGCTGGAGCGGCATCTGATCCGCCAGGACGACGGGCTCGCGCTGCTGCTGGCTCCCCCGTTTGACCAGATGCCGCGGGACCCGGGGTACATCAAGGGCTATCCGCCCGGCCTGCGCGAGAACGGCGGCCAGTACAGCCACGCCGCCATGTGGTCCATCCTCGCCTTCGCCCAGCAGGGCGATGGCGACCGGGCCGCCGCGCTGTTCCGGCTGGTGAACCCCATCCTGCACGCCAGCACGCCGGAGCAGGTCGCCCGCTACCGGGTCGAGCCCTACGTGGTCGCGGCCGACGTCTATGCCGTGCCCCCGCATGCCGGGCGCGGCGGCTGGACCTGGTACACCGGTTCGGCCGCCTGGATGTACCGCGCGGGCATCGAAGGCATCCTGGGGCTGCGTCGCGAAGGCACGGCGCTGCGCGTGCGGCCCTGCATTCCTGCGGACTGGCCGGGGTTCGAGGCGACGGTCACCATCGGCACCAGCCACTGCGCGATCCGCATCACCCGTGCCCCGGATGCCGGCGGCCCGCCGCAGGCCTGGCTGGACGGTGTCTCCGTGCCCTGCGAAGACAGCGGCGTGCGCGTGCCGCTCGACGGCGGCGGGCACGATTTGCTGCTGACGCTCTGATCGCGGCGCGCCCCGTGCACCGAAGAAAGCCGCCCATACTGTATTTAAATACAGACACTCAGTACACTCTGGCCCACCATGGATTTCGCTCTGTGGCACAGTCGGAGGGCACGCCTGCAGGCAACCCGCCCGGCACTGCGCAGTGAACGCCCCCCCCAACCCATGAACACCGCTTCTCCCCACGATCCGGAGCCCCCGCTTCCGCCCGACACCGCCCTGACGCAGGCGTCCGATCCCGCGTCCGCCGCGGCCCTGCAGCGCCGCGTCGAGTGCGCACCGGAGTGGTTCTGCGCCTTCCTGGCGGGCAGCAACCGGGAGAAGAACCGCTTTCTCAAGGAACTGGCCACCATGAAGGGGTCGGTGACGTGGCTGGTGCAGCAGCGCCGCCAGGGGTTGTGGACGGCCGAGGAGCGCGACCGGCTGCGCAGCGTGATGCGCTCGGCCTCGTCGGTCAGCCCTTACCTGCTGGTGTGGGTGGTGCCCGGCTCCATGCTCATCCTGCCGTTCATGGCCTGGTTCATCGACTGGCGCCGCCGCGGGCGCGAAGTGGCGAAAGACCCCGCCTGAGCGTCATCCCGGCTTGGCATGGTGGAGCCCCGAGCCTGAGCGCTCGGGCCCACCGCCGGGCCTGATCAGCCGAAGCGCCCGGCCGCGAACGCCACCACCACGCCGGTGCCCACGAGCCCGGCCTGCCAGCGCAGCGCCACCGTCCACGACGGCACGTGGTGCTCCACCCGCCAGTACAGCAGGCGCCCCGCGGCCAGCGACAGGCCGAAGGCGGTGGCCATGCCCAGCAGGTTCATCGCGGCGGAGTTCCGCCAGGCCTGCTGGAACGCGGCATTCACCAGCAGGCACACGGGAAAGTGCACGAGGAACACCGAATACGACATGCGCCCCAGCCGCTCCAGGGGATGGGGCACGGCACTGGATGCCCCGGCAGGCCAGCGCGCCGACAGCCAGGGCTGCCCCCAGCGCAGCCAAAGCACCAGCACCAGCGCAGCCACCCAGGCCACCGCGATGCGTTCGCGGAACTCCACCGCCAGCGCCACCACCCCCAGCGCAGCGATGGCCAGCAGCCCCGCCCGCGCACGGGGCGCGCGCACGGTCCAGCACGCCAGCATGCCCAGGCCATACGAGCCGAAGAAATAACAGGCCCACATGTCCAGGCCCGGCTCGCGGTTGAGCCACAGCAGGGACAGCGCCGTGCCGGCCAGCACCAGCGCCTTGCCCAGGCGCTCCGCCTGCGGCCGGCTCACGCCCGGCCAGCGGCGCACGGCCGAGAACAGCAGCGCCGCCAGCGCGAAGAGCTGGAAGTCGATGCCCACGTACCAGACCCCGGCGGACAGCGCCTCCTCGCCCACGATGTCCTGGATCATCAGCGCGTTCGCCACCAGCTGGGCGGGGCTGGGCTCGCCCGGCACCGAGGGGTGGTCCAGGAAGGGCCGTACCGCGGCGGAGGCCAGCACCGCCAGCACCAGGGCCACGGCGTAGGGCACGGCCAGCCGCACGAACCGCCGGCCGATCTGCTCGGAGGCGCTGTCGAAGCGCGCCGCGCCGGTGGGCGCCAGGCTGGCCGCGGCCAGGTAGCCGCCGAGGACCAGAAACACCTGCACGGCCATCCGCCCATGCTGGGACAGCCACGCCATCACCTGCGGCATCAGCGGCAGGGCCACATCGGACATGGGGCCGTAGAAAACCAGGTGGTGCGCGACGATGGTCGCGCAGGCCAGGCCCTTGACCGTGTCGATCAGGGAACTGCGGGAGGCGGAGGACATGCGGAAACCGGCGAGGGACGAACCATGGAACGGGCCGCGCGGCAAAGTGCCCGCTGGCCCGCAAAAAAGCGCTCCCGGCACTGCCATGCGGCAGCGCCGGGAGCGCGGGGGTCGAAAAGTATAGCGTCCCGGGCCGGGGGAGCCGGCCCGGCGGCGCGGCTCAGAGGACGGCCAGGCGGCCCCGCGCGGCCTGGTACTCGCGGCGCAGGCGGGCCACGAGGTCGGCCGCGCCGGTCACCTCGGTGATCGCGCCGATGCCCTGGCCGCAGCCCCAGATGTCCTTCCAGGCCTTCTTGGCGTCGCCGCCGAAATTCATCTTGCTCGGGTCGGACTCGGGCAGGTGGTCGGGGTCGAGCCCGGCCGCGCGCACCGAGGGCGCCAGGTAGTTGCCGTGCACGCCCGTGAACAGGTTGCTGTAGACGATGTCGTCGGAGTTGCCGTCCACGATGGCCTGCTTGTAGGCCTCCTGCGCCCGCGCTTCGTGCGTGGCGATGAAGGCCGAGCCGATGTAGGCGAAGTCGGCCCCCATGGCCTGCGCGGCCAGCACGGCGCCGCCCGAGGCGATCGCGCCGGACAGCGCCACGGGGCCGTCGAACCACTGGCGGATCTCCTGGATCAGCGCAAAGGGGCTCTTGACCCCCGCATGCCCGCCCGCGCCCGCGGCCACGGCGATGAGGCCGTCGGCGCCCTTCTCGATCGCCTTGTGCGCGAACTTGTTGTTGATGATGTCGTGCAGCACGATGCCGCCCCAGCCGTGCACGGCCTGGTTCACGTCCTCGCGCGCGCCCAGGCTGGTGATGACGATCGGCACCTTGTACTTGGCGCAGACCTGCATGTCGTGCTCCAGTCGGTCGTTGCTCTTGTGCACGATCTGGTTGATGGCGAACGGGGCCGACGGCCGGTCAGGGTGCGCCTTGTCATGCGCCGCCAACGCCTCGGTGATCTCGGCCAGCCAGTCGTCCAGCTGCTCGGCCGGGCGGGCGTTGAGCGCGGGCATCGAGCCCACGATGCCCGCCTTGCACTGCGCGATCACCAACTGGGGGTTGCTGATGATGAACAGCGGCGAACCGATGACGGGCAGCGAGAGTTTCTGAAGCGCCGGTGGCAACTGGGACATGGACGGTCTCCGGGGTGGGTATTAATGATGAAAAACAGCCCCAGCACATATTTCTCTAGGGCATTCAGCTATCGATTCAATAGCAAGCAAAACAGCCAGAGGGGCGTCAGAACGCCTCGGGCGCCAGCGCGGTCACGCTGTCGGCACCTTCCACGATGGCATCGCGCAGGCCGCCGGCCTTGACCAGGATGTGGTCCGCGTAGAACTGCGCGGTGGCGATCTTGGCGCGCAGGAACGCTTCGTCCTGTCCCTCTGGCAACAGCCGCTGCGCGGCCAGCAGCGCGCGGCCCATCTGCCAGCCCGCCACCAGGTTGCCGGCCAGCATCAGGTACGGCACGCTGCCCGCATAGGCGGCATTGGGCTGGGCCTTGGCGCTGGCGGCGATGAAATCCACCACCTCCAGGAACGCCGCGCGGGCCTGGGACAGGCGCCGGGCCACGGCGCGGGCGGCGGGCGTGCCGCTGGCGTCGAGTTCGCCCTCGGTCGCCGCGATCTGCGCGGCGATGGCCTTGGCCGTCTGCCCGCCGTCGCGCGCCGTCTTGCGGCCCACGAGGTCGTTGGCCTGGATGGCGGTGGTGCCTTCGTAGATGGTGAGGATCTTCGCGTCGCGGTAGTGCTGCGCGGCGCCGGTCTCCTCGATGAAGCCCATGCCGCCGTGCACCTGCACGCCCAGGCTGGTGACCTCCAGGCTCATCTCGGTGCTGTAGCCCTTGACCAGCGGCACCATGAATTCGTAGAACGCCGTGTTCTGCCGGCGCGTCTCGGCATCGGGGTGGTGGTGCGAGGCGTCGTAGGCGGCCGCGGCCACGGTGGCCATGGCGCGGCAGCCTTCGGTGTAGGCGCGCATGGTCATGAGCATGCGGCGCACGTCGGGGTGGTGGATGATGGTCGCGCTGGCCTTCACGCTGCCGTCCACGGGCCGGCTCTGCACGCGGTCCTTCGCGTAGCCCACGGCCTGCTGGTAGGCGCGCTCGGCCACCGCGATGCCCTGCACGCCCACGGCGTAGCGGGCCGCGTTCATCATGATGAACATGTATTCGAGGCCGCGGTTTTCCTCGCCCACCAGGTAGCCCACGGCGCCGCCGTGGTCGCCGAACTGCAGCACCGCGGTGGGCGATGCCTTGATGCCCAGCTTGTGCTCGATGGAAACGCAGTGCGCATCGTTGCGCTCGCCCAGGCTGCCATCGGCGTTGACCAGGAACTTGGGCACCACGAACAGGCTGATGCCCTTCACGCCCTCGGGCGCGCCCTGCACGCGCGCCAGCACGAGGTGCACGATGTTGGCGGCCATGTCGTGCTCGCCATAGGTGATGAAGATCTTGGTGCCGAACACCTGGTAGGTGCCGTCGCCCTGCGGCTCGGCGCGCGTGCGCACCAGCGCCAGGTCCGAGCCGGCCTGCGGCTCGGTGAGGTTCATGGTGCCGGTCCACTCGCCGGTCACCAGCTTTTCGAGGTAGGTGGCCTTGAGGTCATCGCTGCCGGCCGTGAGCAGTGCCTCGATGGCGCCGTCGGTCAGCAGCGGGCACAGCGCGAAGCTCAGGTTGGCGCTGTTGCACATCTCGATGCAGGCCGCCCCGATGGTCTTGGGCAGGCCCTGGCCGCCGAAATCGGCCGGGTGCTGCAGGCCCTGCCAGCCGCCCTCGGCGTACTGGCGAAAGGCCTCCTTGAACCCCGGCGTGGTCGTGACCACCCCGTCCTTCCACGACGACGGGTTGCGGTCCCCCACGACGTTCAATGGCGCCACCACGCCCTCGTTGAAGCGGGCGCATTCCTGCAGCACCGCCTGGGCGGTATCCAGGCCAGCATCCTCAAAGCCGGGCAACTGGGCCACCTGCTCGATGTTCGCCAGGTGTTTGATCGCGAACAGCATGTCCTTGACGGGGGCGGTGTAACTCATGGAAGAAGTCTCCGGAGGCAAAAAATGTCGGAAAAAAAGGCATCGCAAGCGATGCCTTCCGGGGAACGGGGCCGCGCGTTCAGAGCGCCTTGACCAGTTCCGGCACGGCCGTGAACAGGTCGGCCTCCAGGCCGTAGTCGGCCACGCTGAAGATCGGCGCTTCCGGGTCCTTGTTGATCGCCACGATCACCTTGGAGTCCTTCATGCCCGCCAGATGCTGGATCGCGCCCGAGATGCCCGCCGCGATGTACAGCTGCGGCGCCACGATCTTGCCCGTCTGCCCCACCTGCAGGTCGTTGGGCGCGTAGCCCGCATCCACCGCCGCGCGGCTCGCGCCGATCGCCGCACCCAGCTTGTCCGCCAGGGGCGTCATCACTTCGTTGAACTTCTCGCTGCTGCCCAGCGCCCGCCCGCCCGAGACGATGATCTTGGCGGCGGTGAGCTCGGGGCGGTCGCTCTTGGTCACTTCGCGGCCCACGAAGCTGCTCTTGCCGGAATCGGCGGCGGCGTCAGCCTTCTCGACGGCGGCCGAGCCCCCCGTGGCGGCCGCGGCATCGAAGCCGGTGGTGCGCACGGTGATGACCTTGGTCGCATCGCTGCTTTGCACGGTGGCGATGGCGTTGCCGGCGTAGATGGGGCGC